>JANMVT010000025.1:0-6791 GCA_031392945.1 Rhodoferax sp.
GGGGGTGCCCCCGTTGGGGCCCTGGGCCCTTTCCCCCCCCGTGGCCGCCGCGGCGCCGCGGCCCCCGCCGACCTGATCCTGCAAGCAGTGTGAGCGTTCAACGGCCGAAGTCCAACGAGCGTCACTGCCGAAGCCGCTGGGGTGGGTGGCGTAGCGAAGTCAAGGAGGAGCCGAAGGCGGGGGACATTCGCGTAGCTACCCATCCCAGCGGCTTCGGCCGCCACAGGTCTCGACAGCGAACTTTGCCCGAACTGCATCGTGAATTTCGGAACCCCCAACAATCCATGCTTCAAACAACATTTTCCCCATGACCCCATTCATCCGACTCCACGCTGCCGATGACGTGCTAATCGCCCGGTCCCAACTGGTGGGCGGCACCACCGTTGAAGGCATCACCGTCAAAGGCCTGATCCCGGCCGGCCACAAGGTCGCTACCCATGCGATTGCGGTTGGCGAAGCTGTGCGCCGCTACAACCAGATCATCGGCTTTGCCAGCAAACCCATTGCCCCAGGCGAACATGTGCACACCCACAACCTGTGGATGGGCGAAGCCAAAGGTGACTTTGCACGCGACTACGCCATTGGTGTGGATGTGAAACCGCCGGCGCCGCGCCTCGAAGCCAGCTTCATGGGTTACAAACGCGCCGATGGCCGGGTGGCGACGCGCAACTACATCGGCGTGTTGTCGTCGGTCAATTGCTCGGCCACCGCCGCGCGTGCCATTGCTGACCACTTCTCCAAACAGAACCACCCGGAGGCGCTGGCCAACTTCCCCAACGTCGATGGTGTTGTCGCGCTCACCCACGGCAGTGGCTGCGGCATGGACAGTGAAGGCCTGGGCCTGCAGGTCTTGCAGCGCACGCTGGCGGGTTATGCCACGCACGCGAATTTTTGCGCCGTGCTGGTGGTGGGCCTCGGCTGTGAAAGCAACCAGATCAACGCCTGGCTTTCCAAAAGCAGCCTGCGTGAGGGCGAGACCCTCAAGGTGTTCAACATCCAGGACACCGGCGGCACGCGCAAGACGGTCGAAAAAGGCATAGCCCTGATCAAGGGTTTTCTGCCGACGGCCAACCTGTCACAACGCGAACCCTGCAGCGCCTCCCACATCACCATCGGCCTGCAATGTGGCGGCTCGGACGGCTACAGCGGCATCAGCGCCAACCCGGCGCTGGGCGCGGCGGTCGACCTGCTGGTGGCGCATGGCGGCACGGCGATCCTGTCGGAAACGCCAGAAATTTATGGCGCTGAACATTTGCTCACGCGCCGTGCCGTGCGGCCCGACATCGCCCAAAAACTCATCTCGCGCATCAAATGGTGGGAGCACTATACCGAGATCAACGAAGGCGAGATGAACAACAACCCGTCGCCCGGCAACAAGGCCGGTGGCTTGACGACGATTCTTGAAAAATCGTTGGGCGCCGTCGCCAAGGGCGGCACCAGCAACCTCGAAGCGGTGTACGAATACGCCGAACACGTCGCCGCCAAGGGTTTCGTCTACATGGACACGCCGGGTTACGACCCGGTCAGCGCCACCGGGCAGGTGGCGGGCGGCGCCAACATGATCTGCTTCACCACCGGGCGCGGCTCGGCATATGGCTGCGCGCCTTCGCCCTCGCTCAAGCTGGCGACCAACAGCAACCTGTGGCGCAAGCAGGAAGAAGACATGGACATCAACTGCGGCGAGATCGTGGATGGAACCTCTTCGGTGGCCGAAATGGGCCAGCGCATTTTTGAACTGGTGCTGGCCACGGCTTCGGGCAGCTTGAGCAAAAGCGAGAAACACGGCTACGGCCAGAATGAGTTTGTGCCATGGCAGCTTGGCGCCGTCATGTAGGAAAAATAATGGATAAAACAATTGAAGCCCCCGTACTGCAAGCGCAAGCAGCTCGTATTTTTGTAGCAGCTGGCAGCTCTGCAGCGGAAGCCGAAACCGTCGCCGCCAATTTGGTCATGGCCAATTTGAGCGGCCATGACTCCCACGGCGTGGGCATGTTGCCGCGCTACATTGAGGCCGTGCTCGAAGGCGGGCTCAAGCCCAACACGGGCGTCAAGGTGAGCCTGGACATTGGCAGCCTGCTGACACTGGACGGCCAGCGCGGTTATGGCCAGGTGGTCGGTGAGCAGGCCATGCACATGGGCATTGAACGTGCCAGGCGGCATGGCAGCTGCATCATGACTTTGGCCCATGCCCATCACCTGGGGCGCATAGGCCACTTCGCCGAGATGGCGGTGGCCCAGGGCCTGGTGTCCATGCATTTTGTCAACGTCCTGTCGCGCCCGGTGGTGGCGCCCTGGGGCGGCGCCGATGGACGTTTTGGCACCAACCCGTGTTGCATTGGGGTGCCGCTGAAAGATCGCGAGCCCTTCATATTGGACTTTGCGACCAGCCGCGTGGCGCAGGGCAAGATGCGCGTGGCGCACAACAAGGGCGTGCAGGTGGCGCCCGGCACACTAATCGACGAACATGGCCGCCCCACCACCGACCCGGGCGTCGTGGTGGTGCCACAAAGCAATGGCCTGTTTGGCGCGCTCATGACCTTTGGCGAACACAAGGGTTACGGCATGGCCGTGGCCTGCGAGTTGCTGGGCGGCGCCTTGACGGGCAGCGGCACCTGGCACAAACCCACTGACGTGTCGGTACGCGCGGTGATCAATGGCATGTTGACGATTCTGATCGACCCGGCGCGCCTGGGCACCCAGGCCAGCTTTGAGCAGGAGGCCCTGGGCTTTGTGGACTGGCTGCAAAGCGGGCCAGTCGGGCCCGGCTTTGACGCGGTGCAAATTGCCGGCCAACCCGAGCGCGCGGCGCGTGCCAGGCGGCGTGTGGAGGGCGTCACGGTGGATGCGCAAACCTGGGGCGAGATCGTCGCGGCGGGCGGCAAGGTTGGCGTGCAACTTGAGCCCTGAGCCAAGGCAGCATTACTCTATTATTTGTAGCTAACTATCTATATTTGACGAGGGAAATATGCCGATTCCATTGGAAACTCCGGCATTTTCAGCTCGCCAGCCCCGATTGGCATGACGATCGCGCCACCAAGCCGGATGGGCGAAAAAACACCATGGCGCAACCCCTGTTGAATGCCTCGTCCCTGGGCCACTTGAATGCGGCTTCAAAAACGCTTGTCCCGTCCTACCCACGCGGCGGCGCGACGGGTGTGGTGCACCTGGGCCTGGGGGCCTTCCATCGCGCGCACCAAGCCCTTGTTTTTGATGCACTGCTGGCGCGTGGCGATGTGCGTTGGGGCGTGTTGGGGGTGGCAATGCACAACCCGGTGCTGGCTGATGCGCTGATCCAGCAGGATGGCCTGTACGCCGTGCAAATCGCCAGCAGCGCGGGCTCAGTCTGGCAAGTGGGCGGCGCGATCTGGCGGACCTGTGTGGCGGCGCGCGAGCCGGTCAGACTCGTGCAGGCCATGGCCGCGCCCGCCACCCGCTGGGTCACCCTGACTGTGACCGAAAAGGGCTATGGCCCCGAGCTGGCCGCACTGTTGCTGCGGGGCCTGGAGGCGCGCCACGCGGCAGGCCTGGGCGGCTTGACCATCGCGTCCTGCGACAACCTGTCCAACAACGGCAGCCGGCTGCAAGCCCTGGTGATAAACGCGGCCCTCACCCGAAGCGCCGTGTTGGCCAAGTGGGTGCAAAATAGCTGCGCGTTCCCCAACAGCATGGTCGACCGCATCGTGCCCGCAGCCACGCCCGCGCACTTGGCCGCAACAGAAGCCGCCTTGGGTGTGCGGGATCAGGCCGCGCTGGCCACCGAGGCGTTTTGGGAATGGGTGATTGAGCGGCGTTTTGTGGATGCCACGGACGGCGACGCACTGGCGGCCGTGGGGGTCACTGTTGTCGATGATGTCAGCGTGTTTGAAGAAGCCAAACTGCGCCTGCTCAACGGCAGCCATTCGGCCATGGCCTACATCGGCGCGGTGGCGGGGCTGTCCTTGGTAAGCGACTGTGTGGGACAAGCGGCGGTTCGGCAGTTCATTCACGGGCTGATGACTTTGGAAATTGGCCCGCAGGTGCGGCGCGCCGATTGGCAGGTTTACCGTGACGATTTGCTGGCACGGTTTGCCAATGCCGCCTTGCAGCACCGGGCCCACCAGATCGCCAACGACGGCTCAAAAAAAATCCCGCAACGCTGGGTGCCATCGATTCAGGACGCCCTGGAACACGGCTTGCCCATCGAGCGCCTGGCCTTCGCGGCGGCGGCATGGCTGCGTTACCTGCGCGGGGTGGATGAAAGCGGGCAGAGCTATGCCATCAACGATCCGATGGCAGCGCAGCTGCAGGCGCTGGCCTTGGCAAACGCCGCCAGCCCGGCTGACAGCGTTCAGGCCCTGGGCCGCTTGCCGGCCATCTGGGGGGAGTGTTTGCCCCAAAACAAGCACTGGCTGGCACGCGTCACGCATTGGCTGGGCCAGATCAACCAACTTGGCATGCTGGCGGCAGTGGCCCAAAAGAATGTGCAACAGAGCGCACAGCACGCACCATGAAAATCACCAGCGCCCGTGTCATCGTCTGCAGCCCCGGCCGCAACTTCTGTACCCTCAAGATCGAAACCGATGAAGGCCTGACCGGCATTGGCGACGCCACCCTGAATGGCCGCGAGTTGTCCGTGGCCAGTTACCTCAGCGACCACGTCATCCCCTGCCTGATCGGGCGCGACGCGCATCAGATCGAGGATATCTGGCAGTACCTGTACAAGGGCGCCTACTGGCGGCGTGGCCCGGTGACGATGAGCGCGATTGCGGCGGTGGACACAGCGCTGTGGGACATCAAGGCCAAAGCCGCCAACATGCCGCTGTACCAATTGCTGGGCGGGCGCAGCCGCACGGGCGTGATGGTGTATGGCCACGCCAATGGCAAAGACATTGCGCAAACCGTGGACGAGGTGTTGCGCTACAAGGAGATGGGCTACACCGCCGTCCGTGCGCAAAGCGGCGTGCCAGGGCTGGAAAAAGTCTATGGCGTGGCGAAAGGCACAGACAAGGGCACCACGTTTTATGAGCCGGCGGATTCAGACCTGCCCGGCGAGCACGACTGGTCTTCCGAGAAATACCTCCTGCACACACCCAAACTCTTCGAGGCGGTGCGCAACGCCGTCGGGCCGGACATCCATTTGCTGCACGACGTGCACCACCGCCTCACACCGATTGAAGCCGCGCGCCTGGGCAAGTCGCTGGAACCGTACCACCTGTTCTGGATGGAAGACGCCACACCGGCCGAAAACCAGGAGGCCTTCAAACTCATCCGCCAGCACACCACCACGCCGCTGGCGGTGGGCGAGATTTTCAACAGCATCTGGGACTGCAAGGATCTCATCCAGAACCAGTTGATCGACTACATCCGCGCGACCGTGGTGCATGCGGGCGGCATCACCCACCTGCGGCGCATTGCCGATTTTGCGGCGCTGCACCAGGTGCGCACCGGCTGCCATGGCGCAACCGACAATTCACCCGTGTGCATGGGCGCGGCCCTGCACTTTGACACCTGGGTGCCCAACTTCGGCGTGCAGGAACTCATGCCGCATTCCGAATTGACCGATGCCGTTTTCCCGCACGATTACCGCTTTGAGGCAGGCTTCATGCACTGCGGCGAACGGCCGGGGCACGGTGTGGACATCGACGAAACCCTGGCCGCGAAACACCCGTACAAACGGGCGTATCTGCCGGTGAACCGGCTGGCGGCGGATGGGACCTTGTGGAACTGGTGAAACGCCGAATGCGGCGGCTACAGCATTTGCGCCAGGCTGGCTTCCAGATGCTCCGATGGCAAACGCTTGAAACCGGAGCGGGCGAAACGTTGCAGGCGCCCCGCGACAAAAGCCGTCAACACCGAGGCACCGACTTGCGCGTCCACCGTCGGCTGGCCAGAGCCGTTTTGCAGCGCCGGGCCGCGCAGGCTTTGCCGCAGGATCGACTCGACCTTGTCAAAAAACTGGTTCATGCGCTGCTGCAGGCGCTCGTTCTCAAACACCAGGGCGTCGCCCACCATGACGCGCGTCATGCCGGGGTTCTTCTCGGCAAACTGGATCAGCATGGCGACGACTTTGCCCGCGTGGCGCACGCCGGCCTGCGCGCCCCCTTCAACCGTCTGAGCCGCGCCAGGCGATACAGCCGCCTCCGCCGCACCCTCGCGTTCGGCGATCTGGTTGACCAGCGTAAACACAGTTTGTTCGATGAACTCGATCAGGCCTTCAAACATCTGCGCCTTGCTGGCAAAGTGGCGGTACAGCGCCGCCTCGCTCACATCAAGCCTTGCCGCCAGCGCGGCCGTGGTGATGCGCTCGGCCCCAGGCTGCTCCAGCATGGACGCCAGCGCCTGCAGGATTTGCACACGCCGTTCACCGGGTTTGGGACGCTTGCGAACCGGGGCGGCTGATGCATCGCTGGACGCAGCGCCGGATGGCTCGGCGGGGATAAGGGTTTCTGCGTCGGGCATGGATCAGATCAATTGGGAAAATTGATTCTCGCATACGCCCGTTACGCGCCGGCAAGGGTTTTCGCTGAGGTGCCCTGGCGGACTAATGCGAGCGGATCATGGTCCCGTAGGCCTGTTCGGTCAAGATTTCCAGCAGCATGGCGTGCGGCACGCGCCCGTCGATGATGTGCACGGTATTGACGCCACTCTTGGCGGCATCGAGCGCGCCGGCAATCTTGGGCAACATGCCGCCGCTGATCGTGCCGTCGGCAAACAACTCGTCGATACGCCGCGCCGTCAAGTCCGTCAGCAAGTTGCCGGCCTTGTCGAGAACGCCTGGCGTGTTGGTCAGCAGGATGAGCTTTTCGGCCTTG
>JANMVT010000099.1:0-34558 GCA_031392945.1 Rhodoferax sp.
TACAAAAAACTCACCGAGCTGGGTGGCTGACTGTTTCAAGCATGAATGCGCCAGCTTCAACGGGTCAAATTTGGATGAAGTTGATAGGGCACCCTCAGCCGGTTTTCTGGCACTTACGCTGATGGATCAGCACACTACCTCGCCCCCGTAGCTGGAAAAATAGCGGCGGCAACTCCTAAAAGGGCGAATAGGCCAAACAAGATTGAAACAGATGTCGCTCCAGTCTGGCAGTTTCGTTCCGCTGACGCTATTTAATATATAGCTAAGTATCATTATCTGATGAGGGCTAACGGCAACTTTGGTTCGAACTTGCTGCGCTTCAGGCTGAAAAACGCCTTGACGTTGCGCACGTTCGCGTCATCCGTGAAAAGCCGTTGCGACAGGGCCAGGTAGCCGGGCATGTCGCGGGCGAACACCACCAGCATGAAGTCTGGCCCTGGCGAGACGCGGTAACACTGCTGCACGGCATCGTCGGCGGCGACGCGGGCCTCGAAGGCGTCGAGGTTTTTGACGTCCTGGCGGTCCAGCGTGATTTCGATCAGGGCGGTGAGGCCGTGGCCCAGCAGGGGCGCCATTTTGTCGATGTTCAAGATGGCGATTTGGCGCTCGATCAAGCCAGCGCCCTGCAGGCGTTTGACGCGGCGCAGGCAGGTGGGCGGCGAGGTGAAAACCCGCGCGGCCAAGACCTGGTTGGTGATGGATGCGTCGTTCTGCAACTGGTTGAGGATCAGCAAGTCGGTGGTGTCAATATTTAATTGTTCCGAAGTTGATGCCATTTTGAAAGTTTATACCATTCACTACAAAAAATGAAATCAAAGTCCAAAATATGTGAAATTTCAACGCCATATTTTGAGTTTTTGCCTCTACAGTTGCCCACACCCCAATGAAGGAGCTTAATTTATGTGTGGCATCGTCGGCTCAGTCTCGTTACGCAACATCGTCCCCATCTTGGTCCAGGGCCTGCAGCGGCTCGAATACCGGGGGTACGACTCCTGCGGGGTCGCGGTATACGCCGACGGTTTGAAGCGCGCGCGCAGCACTTCACGCGTGGCTGAACTGGTTGAACAGGTTGAAGCCACGCATTTGACCGGCCTCCTGGGCATCGCCCACACGCGCTGGGCCACGCATGGCGTGCCGGCAGTGCACAACGCACATCCGCATTTCAGCCACGGGCCGGAGTCGGTTTTCAGCGGCGGGAAGGGCGGCGCGGCAGGCGAGACGGCCAACAAGCGTCCTGGACGCGTGGCCCTGGTGCACAACGGCATCATCGAGAACCATGACGAATTGCGCGCCCAGCTCAAGGCCAAGGGTTACGCGTTCCAAAGCCAGACCGACACCGAGGTCATCGCCCACCTGGTGGACAGCTTGTACGACGGCGACATCTTCGAGGCCGTCAAGGCGGCGGTGAAACAACTGCACGGGGCTTACGCCATCGCCGTGTTCCACAAAGACGAGCCACACCGCCTGATCGGCGCGCGTGCCGGTTCACCGCTGATCCTGGGCGTGGGCAAAGACGGGCAGGAGCACTTTTTGGCCAGTGACGCCATGGCCCTGGCCGGCGTGACCGACCAGATCGTCTACCTGGAAGAAGGCGACGTGGTGGACGTGCAGTTGGGCAAATACTGGCTGGTGGACAAGAACCACAAGACCGTCGCCGCCGCTTTGCGCCCGGTCAAAACCGTGCTTGCCCACAGCGGCGCGGCTGAGCTGGGGCCGTACCGCCACTACATGCAGAAGGAAATCTTTGAGCAGCCGCGCGCCATCGCCGACACGCTCGAAGGTGTTGAGGGCATCGTGCCTGATTTGTTCGTGAGCCAGGGCGACAAGAGCGCCGCGTCGATCTTCAAACATGTCGATTCGGTGTTGATACTGGCCTGCGGCACCAGTTATTACAGCGGCTGCACAGCCAAATACTGGCTGGAGGGCATCGCCAAAATTCCGACCCAGGTTGAAGTGGCCAGCGAGTACCGCTACCGCGACTCCGTGCCCAATCCCAGGACCCTGGTGGTCACCATCACCCAATCTGGCGAAACGGCGGACACGCTGGCCGCGTTGCGCCACGCCCAGGGCTTGGGCATGGGCAACACACTGACGGTGTGCAACGTCGCCACCAGCGCCATGGTGCGCGAATGCAAACTGGCCTACATCACCCGCGCAGGCATCGAGATCGGCGTGGCCTCGACCAAGGCCTTCACGGCGCAACTCGCAGGGCTGTTTTTGTTGACCTTGACCCTGGCCAAAACGCGCGGCCATTTGAGCGCGGTGGAGGAAGCACGCCACCTCAAGGCCATGCGCCATCTGCCCGCCGCCCTGTCAGCCGTGCTGGCATTGGAGCCGCAAGTCATCGCCTGGGCCGAAGACTTTGCGCAGAAAGAAAACGCGCTGTTCCTGGGCCGCGGCCTGCATTACCCCATCGCGCTGGAAGGTGCCTTGAAGTTGAAGGAAATCAGCTACATCCACGCCGAGGCCTACCCAGCCGGTGAACTCAAACACGGCCCGCTGGCCTTGGTGACGAGTGAAATGCCCGTGGTCACCGTGGCTCCCAACGACGCCCTGCTGGAGAAGCTCAAAAGCAACCTGCATGAGGTGCGCGCGCGCGGCGGGGTGTTGTATGTGCTGGCCGACGCGGGCACCAAAATCGAAAGCGGCGAAGGCATCCACGTTATCCGCATGCCCGAACACTATGGCGAGCTGTCGCCCCTCTTGCACGTGGTGCCGCTGCAATTGCTAGCCTACCACACCGCCTGCGCGCGCGGCACGGACGTGGACAAGCCGCGCAATCTTGCAAAGAGTGTGACCGTCGAATAACGGGCACTGCAGGCGCAGTACGCTGCCACAGTTCAATCGTCGCCGTGGTTCTTTTTATTCTTTTTACCATGGCCCTTGCCGTTGTTGCCATGCCCTTCATCGCGATCACCATGTTCCTGGCGATAACCTGGGGCATACACGTTGTTGTACCAGTTCTGCTGGACGAAGTAGACCTGTTGGCCGCAAGCGTTGTATTTATGGCAGTGCTTGTCCCAGTGTTTCTCATGGCCGGGTGGCACACGCAAATAGACCGGCTTTAGCACCACACCGACCGGCACCGGCTGAATGATGACGGGAGCGGGGTAGATCACCCGGGGCTGCGGCATGTTGCCCAATTCGATTTGCCCATAGAAGCCAGGCTGACCAATGCTGATGGAGACACCAACGTCCGCAGCTAATGCAGAGCCTGCCAGCGCAGCAAATGCGCCTATTGCCAATAATCGTTTCATTTTGCGGCTCCCGTGTGAATGTTTGCGGCTTGCCCGACGAGCGTGACCGGTGATGGCAGGGGTGTTCCAAATTTGCTGGCAATGAAACACCACATCCCGAGTTTAGAAGTTCTCTCTGAAAAATCATGTCGGACAACAAGCTGTTTCACTGTAATTCATCCAGTATCCGTTCGCAGGCAGCCTTGTGTGGGGCAGCGCACGGTCATCGGGCGAATACGGGGCCACTGTCCGGACTGTGATCGAGGGGCAAGTACCTGTTGAAACAGAAAGTAAGCGATGCCCTCGCAATGCGACTGTGTCACGTTGTGGGTGTGCGGGTACTTTGATCCGGCCCGGCCAGTGCATCCCGATCGCGCTCTTTTATAAGGAATCCATATGCAAAGCCAAAACCTGCGAAGCAAGGCAAATGCCTTGGGCATAGGACTTGCCATCCTGATTGCCAGTGGATGGGCCAACGCCGATCCGCCCTCACGTGTTGCCCGGCTGGGCTATACCACCGGCTCAGTCAGTTTTTCCCCGGCTGGCGATCCCAACTGGTTGCAGGCCGTGGTCAACCGGCCGCTGACCACCGGAGACCGCCTTTGGACAGCCGCCAACTCGCGGGCCGAGTTGCAGATTGGCGGCGCGGCAATACGCCTGGGTCCGTCCACCAGCGCAACGCTGCTCAATCTCAATGACCGTATTACGCAAGTGCGGCTTTCCCAAGGCAGCCTGAAAGTCCGGGTGCGGCGGATGGGGCCCAACCAGACCTTTGAAGTGAATACGCCCAATCTTGCATTTACCTTCCGCAGCCCCGGCGAATATCGCATAGATGTTGACCTCAGGGATGACGCAACGGCTGTCACTGTGCTAAGCGGTCAGGGCGAGGTGTATGGCGAAGGCGCGTCGTACGCGGTGACCCCGCGCAAGGCCTACCGCTTTTACGGCACCGGACTGTCCGACTATGAGCCACTGCTGGCACAGCGCGACGACGCGCTGGATCGCTGGGCACGTGAACGTGATCGCCGTGTCGACAACTCGAGATCGGCACGTTATTTATCGTCCAATGTCGTGGGTTATGAAGACCTAGACGCCAACGGCATCTGGCGCTCCGACCCAAATTACGGCAATGTCTGGATTCCGAACCGGGTGGCTGCCGACTGGACCCCCTATCGCAATGGCCACTGGACCTGGGTTGACCCTTGGGGCTGGACCTGGGTCGACGACGCGCCATGGGGTTATGCGGTGTCGCACTACGGGCGCTGGGCCAAGCTAGGCAGTTCATGGGGCTGGGTGCCCGGCCCGGCGCGTGAACAGGCCGTGTATGCACCTGCACTGGTGGCGTTTGTGGGCGGCAAGAACTTTCAAGTCTCAGTTGCCGTGGGTGGCGCAGTGGCCGCCGCCGTTGGCTGGTTTCCGCTGGCGCCGCGAGAGGTCTATCAGCCTTCCTACCCGGTCAGCCGCGGTTACTTCGACAACATCAACCGCAGCAACGCGGTGATTGCCCCTGCCACCATCACCAATGTCTACAACAACACGACCGTAGTGAACAACACAACTGTTGTCAACAACACAACCAATGTCGTCAACGTTTTGTATGCCAACCAGACTGTCGCGGGCGCCGTGGTCGCCGTGCCAGCGCAAGCGTTTGTCCAGTCTCAACCGGTCGCAAAAGCGGCCGTTGTGGTGTCGACGCAAGCCGCTGTGAGTGCGCCGGTTGCGCATGTTGCCGCCGTGGTGCCTATACAGCAAAGTGTGCAAGGCGGCGCAGCCATCGCCAGCGCTACGCCACCTGCCCGTGAACGGGAGGTGGTCGCCCGCACCGCACCGCCTCCGCCGCCGGTTTCTTTTGTTGCCCAGCAGACGCAACTGGCTGCCAAACCCGGCACCCCCATTGACGACTTGCGGCGTGCCCAATTGAAAACGGCGACACCTGCGGAACCGGCAGCCAAGGTCAGTGTTGTGGCCAGCGTCGAGGCGGCTGCACCGACAGCAGCGCCGCCCGCAACCGCGCCGAAAGGCAAGTCCCCTGAAGAGCGCAAAGCGGACGCTTCCAGGGCCGATGCCGCCAACGCTGATTCGGTCAAAACAGAAGCGGCCAAGGGCGAAGCCGCGAAGACTGAGGCCGCCAAAGCTGACGCCCTCAAGGGGGAAGCGGCCAAGTCGGACGCGGCTAAAGCCGATGCGATCAAGGCCGAGGCTGCAAAGGCTGCAAGCTTGAAAGCTGACGCTGCGAAAGCTGACGCTGCGAAGGCTGACGCAGCGAAGGCGGAAGCGGCCAGAGCTGACGCAGCCAAAGCCGAGGCCGCCAAAGCCGCAACCGTGAAAACCGAGGCCGGCAAGGCAGAGGCCGTCCGAGCAGAAGTTGCCAAGACCGACGCCGCAAAGGCAGTGGCTGACGCGGCTAAAGCCGATGCGATCAAGGCCGAGGCTGCAAAGGCTGCAAGCTTGAAAGCTGACGCTGCCAAGGCGGAGGCGGCCAGAGCTGACGCAGCCAAGGCCGCAACCGTGAAGGCCGAGGCAGGCAAGGCAGAGGCCGTCCGAGCAGAAGTTGCCAAGGCCGACGCCGCAAAGGCAGTGGCTGACGCGGCTAAAGCCGATGCCATCAAAGCCGAGGCCGCAAAAGCGGCAAGCTCGAGGGCTGACGTTGCAAAGGCCGAGGCCGCCAAGGTGGAGGCGGCCAGAGCTGACGCTGCGAAGGCCGAGGCGGCCAAGGCGGAAGCGGCCAGAGCTGACGCGGCTAAAGCTGAAGCCGCCAAAACGGCAACTGCAAAAGCTGAAGCTGCCAAAACAGAAGGAGCCCGAATTGAAGCGGCCAAGGCCGACGCCGCAAAGGCGGCAGCAGCCGTGGCTGACGCGGCTAGAGCCGATGCCATCAAAGCCGAGGCCGCAAAAGCGGCAAGCTTGAAGGCTGACGCTGCGAAGGCCGAGGCGGCCAAGGCGGAAGCGGCCAGAGCTGACGCGGCCAAAGCTGAAGCCGCCAAAGCTGCAACTGCAAAAGCTGAAGCTGGCAAAGCAGAGGCCGCCCGAATTGAAGCGGCCAAGGCCGACGCCGCCAGGGCTGTAGCGGCAGTGGCTGATGCGGCTAAAGCCGATGCCATCAGGGCCGAGGCCGCAAAGGCAGCAAGCATCAAGGCTGACATTGCGAAGGCCGAGGCGGCCAAGGCAGAAGCAGCCAGAGTTGACGCAGCCAAGGCCGAGGCCGCCCGAGCCGCAGCCGTAAAAGCCGAGGCAGGCAGGGCCGAGGCAGCCAGGGCAGACGCAGCCAGGGCAGACGCAGCAAAGGCGGAGGCCGCCAGAGTTGAAGCCGCCAAAGCCGCAGCGGCGAAAGCTGACGCTGCCAAAGCCGAGGCCGCCAAGCTTGCCGCTGCAAAGGCCGAAGAAGCCAAGGCTGTTTTAGCCAAGACATCGGCAGCCACGCCGCCAGCCAGAGAGGCGCGCGGGCCTGCGCCGAAACCCGAGCCTGACGCAAAGTCAGAGGAAGAAGAAAAGAAGAAAAAAGCTGAAGAAGAGGCGCGAAAACGTTGATCCGCCTCGGGCAAGCCTGTCGTCAGCGCTGCAATGCCGTTTGCAGCGCTGGCGTCCGTGACACCGGCAGGCGCGTCCGAACCAGCATCAAAGGCGGTGCACGGTGTGATGGCGCTTGCCAGGAAAAACCATGATTGACTGATCGTCGCCTATGTCGCCTACGTCGCCGGTTGCCGCCATGTCAATATAAATGCTACTTTATTAGTAGCTAACTACGCATATTCCACGAGGGCTTCGGCCCGATTTGACCAGTAAAATCGGGCTTTTTGGCTGTAACGGCCCAAACTCAGCGTGCGCGCGCAAGGCTTGCGGCCTTGTCGGCAAGCGCGCGGCTGGCATTGATTTTCTGTTTGACGCGCCAGCCCAGCAAGGTGCCCAGGATCGCGGCATAAACAAACACCTCGGCAAAATTGTTTTTGCCCGCGCGCATCCAGAAAAAATGCAGGATCGCCAGGCCCGCCACGGCGTAGACCAGCTTGTGCAAGATTTGCCAGCGCTGGGCGCCCAGGGCCTTGATTGCGCGGTTGAACGAGGTGGCGGCCAGGGTTGTGAGCAGCACAAAGGCCGAGAAGCCCACCAGAATGAAGGGGCGCTTGGCGATGTCTTTGGCGATGTCGGCCACGTCGAAGTTCATGTCGAACCAGCTATAGCTCAGCAGGTGCACCACAACGTAAAAATACACAAACAGGCCCAGCATGCGCCTGAAACGCGCCAGTGCCGGGGTTTTGCTGATGGTGCGCAGGGGGGTGACCGTGAGCACGATGCAAAGAAAACGCAGCGTCCAGTCGCCGGTGGAGCGCACCAGAGCCTCGGCCGGGTTCGCCCCAAGCTGGTTGGCGAACGCGGCGTAGACCAGCCAGGCGAAGGGCAGCAGGCACAGGATGAAGACTAGGGGCTTGGCGGCGGGGTGCATCAGCCAGCGCGCCAGCGCATTCGGCTGCGCCCGGGCCGGGCGTTGGGGCGGCGTGGTGTTGATCACAGCCGAGGCGGACGTGGTGGCGGCCATCACAAGCGCGCCCTAGAAGTTCTTTTTGAGATCCAGGCCCGCGTACATCTGCCCGACTTGCGCCTCATAGCCGTTGAACATCAGCGTTTTGCGCTTTTTGGCAAACAGGCCGCCTTCTTCGCCGATGCGGCGCTCGGTGGCCTGGCTCCAGCGCGGGTGGTCGACGTTGGGGTTGACGTTGGAATAGAAGCCGTATTCATTGGCGGCCGCCTTGTTCCAGGCGGTCTTGGGCTCTTTGTCGGTGAAGCGGATTTTGACCAGGCTCTTGCCGCTTTTGAAACCGTATTTCCAGGGCACCACCAGACGCACGGGCGCGCCGCTCTGATTGGGCAAGATCTCGCCATACATGCCAAAACTCAAAAGCGTCAGCGGGTTCATCGCCTCATCCAGGCGCAGGCCCTCGACGTAAGGCCATTCCAGCACGCGCGAGCCCACAAAGGGCATGGTCTTGGGGTCGGCCAGGGTGACGAATTCGACGAACTTGGCGCTGGGTGTGGGCTCGACCTTCTTGATCAACTCCGACAGCGAATAACCCACCCAAGGGATCACCATCGACCAGCCTTCGACGCAGCGCAGGCGGTAAATGCGCTCTTCCTGCGCGCTCAATTTGAGCAAATCTTCCAGCGTGTATTTGGCCGGTTTCTTGACCAGGCCTTCAACCTCTACCGTCCAGGGCGTGGTTTTGAGGGTGTGGGCGTTGACGGCTGGGTCGGCCTTGTCGGTGCCGAACTCGTAGTAGTTGTTGTAGGTGGTGGCGTCTTTGTAATCGGTGACTTTTTCCATGGTGACGGCGCCCGCCACGGTGGATTTGGCACCCGCCAGGACAGCGAGCTTGCCAGGGCGCGGCACGGTCGCCGTTTGCGCCAGCGCCTCGCGCGAAGCCCAGGCCGCCATGGCCGCGCCAGCGGCGCCAGTGGCCATCAGCTTCATCAAGTCGCGCCGGCTCTGGTAGGCCCGCTGAGAAGTGATTTCGCTGGCATACGGATGGATGAAGCCGTCGTTGCCTGTCTTGATCAGCATGGTGTGTCCTTAGCAATATTTCGGAATATGGCGGTTTGGTCGGCCAGCAGCCAGTTTTCTTACAGGGTGCCGTAACTGTGCAGGCCCGACAAAAACATGTTCACGCCCAAAAACGCGAAGGTGGTCACAGCCAGGCCGGTCAGCGCCCACCAGGCCGCCACGGTGCCGCGCAGGCCCTTCATCAGGCGCATGTGCAGCCAGGCGGCGTAGTTGAGCCAGACGATCAGGGCCCAGGTTTCCTTCGGGTCCCAGCTCCAGTAGCCGCCCCAGGCCTCGGCCGCCCATAACGCCCCGAGCACGGTGGCGATTGTGAAAAAGGCAAAGCCGACGGCGATGGACTTGTACATCACATCGTCCAGCACACTCAAGTCTGGCAGGCGCGCGGCGATGCGTTTGCGCCCGAACAGGATGCTGGCGATGATCAGGGCCGCAATGCCGAAATAGATGACCCAATAACTGCTGCCATTGGCGGCGGCCTTGGTGCGGAACACAACGGGTTCGAAACACAAAACAATGCCCAGCAGCCACAGCGGCGCAAGCTTGTACCAGCGCGCCTCGGTGGCGTGGGATTTGATCAGGTAGGCGAAGGCCACCATGGCCGACAAGGCAAAGGTGCCGTAACCGATGAAGTTGGCCGGCACATGCAGCTTCATCCACCAGCTTTTGAGCGCTGGCACCAAAGGCTGGATTTCGTGGGCCTCGCGCACGACTGTGTACCAGAGCAGAAAGCCGACGGCCGCGCTCACCACCAGCATGACAAAAGCGCCCAGGGCGCGGGTCTTGTATTGCGCCTCAAAGTAAAGGTAAAACGTCGCCGTCAACCAGCAAAACAGCACGAACACTTCGTACAGGTTGCTGACCGGGATGTGGCCGATGTCGGCGCCCAGCAGGTAACTCTCGTACCAGCGCACCATGGTGCCGGTAAGCGCCATGCCCACGGCCACCCAGGCCAGGCGCGAGCCGATTAGCTCCATCGTGCTGCTCTCGCCCTTGGCAAAAATGCCCATCCAGTAAAACGCCGTGCTCATGAAGAACAGCATGCTCATCCACAAAATGGCGGACTGGCTGGAGAGGAAGTATTTGAGCCAGAACACTTTGTCGGCGTTGGCCAGATCGCCCTGGTAGGCGTTGATGCCCAAGAGCGCGGCGGCGGCCACCACCAGCAACAAGACGCGCAAGGGTTTCCAGAACCAGCACAGCGCGATGGACGCTGGAATGGCCGCGAACAGAATGCCTTTTTCGTAAACGTCCATGAAGGCGGCATAACGCGAAAACGCGAAGACCACGCCGCTGACAACCAGGGCGGCGAACAGCCAGTCAAACCAGTTGCGTTGGGCGAAGTACCCCTCGTTGAGCGTCAGCGTGCGCAAACTTCTGTCAGCGGTGGTGGTTGCGGTGTTCATGGTTCCATTCCCCTCAATGTCAAGCCGGGCCGGTCAATTCAGGCCGATCAATTTCGCCTTGAGCTGGTCAAACTCGCGGTCGGTGTCCATGGTCTTGCGATTGGTGGACAGGGCCAGGCTGGCCGTGGTCGAGTCATTTTGCGCGCTGTCAGAAGGTGCCAGAGAAGGCCCCAATGTAGGTACAAGCCAGACCCAGACGCGCCGCTCCCGAACATACAACATCGCGAATACCCCCAGGATCAGCAAGGCGCAGCCCAGGTAAACGATGTTTTTGCCCGGCGCGCGCGCCACCTGGAAGACGCTGGCCTGAACTTGCGTGAAGTCCGTCAGCTGCATGGCCATGGGCGCGGGGTAAGCCTGCGCATCGCTCAGCGCCAGCACCGCCTGGGTCATGAAAGCCTGGGTTTTGTCGCTGGGCTCCAGGGGTTTCAGGCCTGCACGTTCGCGCGAAATCTGGGCCAGCTCGAACAGGGCACCGTTCAGGATGCGGATCAAAATTTCGCCAGTCTTCGCGCGTTCTGCCTCGGGGACATTGGTTTCGATGAAGTCGGCCAGGGCTTGCAGGCCGCCCAGGTTTTTGTCAGCCTGGCCGTCCTTGGCGATCTCTGCGCCGACGAACAGGCCCAGGGCGCGCGAGGCCGATGCCGCAAGTTGCCCGCTGAGCTCGGGGCGTTGCGGGTCGACCGCCTTGGCCGCGTAATTTTTGACCGCCAGCCCGCGCGTGCCCGCGTCTTGCAGCGCCGCGCGCAGGGCGATGAAGCCGTCCATGGAACTTTTCTCGTCGGCCGGCACGCGCAGGTAGCGAAACGGCTCGGACGGCGTGTCGCGCACGCCCAGCAAAAATACCGTCGCGCCGTCGCCCATGTCCACCGGCAGCATGTAGTTGTGGAACTCCCTGGCCTGGCCGGACGCGTCGCGCAGCTTGTAGCTGATGCTGGGGCCGACGTTGCGCAGCGTCTTCTTGGTTGTGACCTTGTTGGCAGCGCCCAGGCGGGCGTCGATCGACTCGCGCAGATCGACCTTGCGCACGTCCACGGCAGAGCCGCCAGCGCCACCCGAGGCAGTGTCGCCCGAGAAGTTCTCGACATTGATGACGCGCAGGGCTGTGTACTCCAGCGTCAACTTGTCTTTGCTTGGGTCTTTGGCTGCATTTTTGGCTATGGCGCTGGTGGCATCCCCGGTTTTGACCAGTTGGGATGTGCCGCCGATCACGCCTTCAATTTCGAACGGCTTGGTCGCCGCCTGCATAGGCAATGCCTTGAGCTTGACACTGGAACCGCCATCGTCGAAGCTGGACTGGTAGATCTCCACGCCCTTGTAATTGGCCGGGTGGTTCACCTCGACGCGGGCCGGGATCTTTTCGCCGGTGTGGATGTCGTGGATGATGATCTCGCTGGCAAACAGCTTGGGCATGCCGGTGGAGTAATACTCGACGATGAATTTTTTCAACTCGACCGCGAACGGCAAATCCTGGATCAGGATGCCATCCGACTGGCTCAACACCGCTGCGCTGGCGCGTGTGCCTTCAGACACCATCAGGTTGGCGCGAAAAGTCGGGTTGTTTTCACTCAGACGATGCACTGGTTTCACGTCGGCGATCATGCCGCCGCCGGTGTACACCGACTTGCCATTGAACAGCATCTGCGCGCGCACGATCAGGTCGCCGTCGAGCAAACCGCCCAGGCACACGAGCACGATCGCACTGTGCGCAGCCAGATAGCCGATCTTGTTGGCGGCGCCGGCCTTGGCTGCCACCATCCAGCCGATGCCGGCCGCCGTGTCGCGCTGCTGCAGTTTCACCTTCCAGCCGCCGCCGGCCAACATGGCGCCGATGCGTCTGGCCGCCGCCTCGGGCGATTCATCCAACACCGCGCTGGCCCGGTGGCCGAAGGCCCTCAAGCTCTGCTCGCGGATGTTCTCTTTGTAGGTTTTGAGATCGACCACGATCTTGGGCGCGTTGCGTGCGATGCACAGCGAGACGCTGGCCACGAGGAACGCCAGGATCAGCAAAAACCACCAGGCGCTGTAGACCGAATACAGGCTGGCCGCGCCAAACACGCCGGCCCAGAACGGGCCGAACTGGTTCACATAGTTGGGCAGCGGCTCGTGTTGCTTGAGGATGGTGCCAATCACCGAAGCGATGCAGATCACCGTAAGCAGGGAGATCGAAAACCGCATCGACGACAGCAGTTCGACTGCGGCACGCACCGGGCGCGGGGCGGCCTTGATTTCAAACCCTAGGGTGGAGACTGTCATTGGCTGGAGCGGTCAGGACGGATCGGTGATCAAAAGAAAAAGGCGGGCCACCCGAAGAATGGCCCGCCCCGATTTGGGTCAAAACCCGCGCGATGGTTCCACGCGAATCGGTGTGCAACCGCGATTTGTAGCCGCCTTGGGCGTGCTTTAGCGCAATCCGGCGACGTAATCTGCCACCGCCTTGATCTCGCGGTCATTCAACTTTGCTGCCACTTGCATCATTGGCAGGCTGTTTTTGCGGCTGCCGTCGCGAAAACCCGTCAACTGGCTGGCCACGTAATCAGCGTGCTGGCCGCTCAGGCGCGGGTACTGCGATGGCAGGCCGGCGCCATTGGGGCTGTGGCAGCCGGCGCAGGCGGGCACTTGGCGGTCGGCAATGCCGCCGCGGTAAATGCGCTCGCCCAGGGCCACCAGTTCCTTGTTCTTGGCAAACCCGGCCTTGGCCTTCTTGGAGGTTGCAAAGTACGCCAAATTGCGCATGTCGTCGTCGCTCAAGGCGCTGGCGAAACCCTTCATGATGGGGTTGTTGCGCTTGCCGGATTTGAACTCCTGCAACTGCTTGATCAGGTATTCGGGGTGCTGCTGCGCCAGTTTGGGGTTGACCGGCGTGCCCGAATTGCCGTCGGCGCCGTGGCAGGCTGCGCACACCGCTGTGAAACTGGCTTCACCCTTGATCAAATCCGGCTTGGCCACCACGGCCACCGCAGGCTTGGCTTCAGCATGCGCTTCGGCTTCGGCTTTGGCCTGGACGGCTGGCGCAGCGGCGGGGGCGGCCGGTTTGGCATCTTCGGCAAAGGCAAAAAATGGTGTGAACGCCATCGCAGCGGCCAGGGACAGGGGGGCAAAGAGGTGAGCAATCAGCTTCATAAGGAATGTCGTATCGGAATGTCGTATCAGGTCAATTCGGGGGGCAAAACAGCATGATTCTACAATGGCGCTCCGGGTTTTCCCCTCATTCTCGGGCTTTCACCCGGATATACATGATCAAAACCCCCACCCCTGGCACCCCCAAAACCGTTTCAAAAGCCCCTGTCAACGCCGACGCCCGCGCGCAAGCCCTGGTCGCTACCGGCTGGCTGCACACTGCGAAATTCCTCACAACCGCGCCGCAACTGCACTTTTTGCCCGCGCTCGATGTGCCGGAGATCGCTTTTGTCGGGCGCTCCAACGCCGGCAAATCCACCTGCATCAACACCTTGACGCAGCAAAAACAGCTCGCCTTCGCCTCCAAAAAGCCGGGCCGCACCCAGCATATCAACCTGTTCACCCTGGGCAAACAGGGCGTGACCGACGCAGTATTGGCCGATTTGCCGGGCTACGGCTACGCGGCCGTTCCCAAGCAGGACAAAATCCGCTGGCAACAGGTCATGGCCAACTACCTGGTGACGCGGGAAAACCTGAAGGCCATTGTGCTGATGTGCGACCCGCGCCACGGCTTGACCGAGTTGGATGAAATCCTGCTCGACGTGGTTCGCCCGCGCGTTGCCGAAGGCCTGAAGTTTCTGGTGGTTTTGACCAAGGCCGACAAGCTCAACAAGACCGGGCAGACCAAGGCCCTGTCAATCATGAAGCTACAGGCCGGCGGCGGCGAGGTGCGCCTGTTTTCTGCGCCCAAACGCATCGGCATTGATGAAATCTCAACCCTGTTGTGGGACTGGGCGCACACCGGCCAGGCAGCGCCGGCAGCGGCATCCATGCCTTGACCACATTCTTCCGATCTTTCCAATACTTCCGAATTTTCCAATAAAACAGGGAGATTTCCCTCGTGGAATATAGATAGTTAGATATCTATTTTGTAGCGCCACTTGGCATGTCGGCCGAATCAACCCAGGTTCATGCGTTTGGCCTGATCGGTCAATTCAGCCCGGAAATTGGGGTGGGCGATGGCGATCAGCACCTGCGCGCGCTGTTTGGCGGACTTGCCGCGCAACTGCGCCACGCCATATTCGGTGACGACGTAGTTGATGTCGTTCTTGCTGGTGCTCACATGTGTGCCGGGGCTCAAGCAGGGCACGATGCGTGAAATCGCGTCGTTCTTGGCGGTTGACGGCAACACGATGAAGGCTTTGCCGCCGCGCGAACGGTTCGCCGCGCGCACAAAGTCCGACTGGCCGCCAGTGCCCGAGTAAGGCGAAAACCCCAGGCTTTCCGAGCCGCATTGCCCCAGCAGGTCGATTTGCAGGGTGGCGTTGATGGCGATCAGGTTGTCGTTTTGCCCAGCCAGATACGGGTCGTTGGTGAAGTCCACGGGGTGGATTTCCATGGCCGGGTTGCGGTCCATAAAACGGTACAACCTGGCCGAGCCCAGGGCGAAGGTGGCGACCATCTTGCCCTGCAGATAGTTCTTGCGTTGGTTGGTGACCGCGCCGCATTCCACCAGGGACAAAATGCCGTCGCCGATCATTTCGGTGTGGATGCCCAGGTCATGTTTGTGCGTGAGTTGCATCACCACCGCGTCGGGGATGCCGCCGTAACCGATTTGCAGGGTGGAGCCGTCGTCGATCATGTCGGCGACATATTTGCCGATGGCCTCCTGCACCGGGCCGATCTTGGGCAGGCCCACTTCAAACACCGGCTCGGCGCTTTCCACCAGCGCGGCCACCTGGGACACGTGCACGTGGCAGTTGCCATAGGCGAACGGCACATGGGGGTTGACCTCGAGCACCACCACACGCGCGCGCTGGATGGCGGCCATGGTGTAGTCGGCGCCCAGGCTGAGTGAGAAATAACCGTGCGCGTCCATGGGCGAGGCCAGGGCGAAGACGACGTCAGCGCCGATCTGCCCGCGCTCGATCTGGGCCGGCAGCTCCGAGAAATAAGCAGGTACGAAATCGACCCAGCCAGCCTGGCCGCCCGCGCGCGTGGCACCGCCGTAGAAAAACGCCACGTGGCGCACGTTGTCCACCGTCTGTGGGTCGATGTAGCCGTATTTGCGAACGGCCAGAATCTGCGCCACCTTCACGTCCTGGAAGTCGCGGCGTTGCTCGGACAGCGCCGTCAGCAAGGCCGGCGGCTCGCCCACCGCCGTGGGCACGATGATGAAGTCGCCGTTGCGCACCAGGCGCACGGCGTCGGCGGCGGACAGGCGTTTCTGCAAGTAAAGATCCTGGTTCGACATGGCGGCTTTCATGGTGGCCCGAAACGGGCGATGGAACTGGCAGTGGAAAACGGCAATGATAAATCCAGCCGCGCTGCGGGAGGAGATCGAAGGCAGGATTGTTTGTTGCTATATAAAAAATAGCATACTATGCATGATTGGCGAGGGAAATTGGCATTTTTCCGTTGCCAGAACTGGGAAAACCCGGCTTTGGCGTCAATAGGGCGCGGTTTCGCCCGCCGGGCGATCCTTGAAGCGTTTGTGCACCCAGTAGTACTGCGCAGGCATGGTGTCGATCCAGGTTTCCAGGCGCAGGTTCATCAGGCGCGTGTCGTGCTCGACATCTGCGCCGGGGTAGCCGGGCCAGGCGGGCATTACTTCAACGGTGTAACCCCTTTTTGTCATGCGTGTCACGACGGGCACGACCTTGGCGCGGCCCAGTTTGGCCAGCCGCGGCAAGGACGTGACCGTGGCGGCCGGCACGCCGTAAAAAGGCGCAAAAATCGAGTCCTTGGGGTCGTAATTCATGTCTGGCAGCAAATACAGGCATTCACCTGCGCGCAGGGCGGCGACCAGGGCTTTGGGGCCATCACCCCGGTCCAGCAAACGCGGGGCGCCGAAGCGGCTGCGCCCGGCCAGCACCCAGGCGTCCACCTGCGGGTTGGTCTGGTGGCTGTAAATGGTGGCAAAGCGGCGCGCCGGATGTGGCGCCGGTGCTTGGGCCAATTGTTGCGTCAATTGTTGAGTCAGGGCCGTCCAGCCCGCGTCCAGGCCAACGAAATGGGGCGCGAAGATCAGGATGGCCCCGTCCCCTTGCAGGGCCTCGACTGCGCCGGTCAGCGTCAGGCGCGCTTGGGTGGTGCGGGCGGCGCCGTGCCACAACCAGCCGCGATCCAGCCAGGCTTGGGCGAAATAGACGAAATGCTGGCGCGCGGCCTGGCGGCGCCGCGCTTCGCTCCAGCCAGGGAAACACAGGCGCAGGTTGACCGCGACGACCTTGCGGCGCGACCTTGCGGCGGCGTGCAAAAACCAGCCCAGCAAGCAGCCCAAAGCGCGCACCGAGGCCAGCGGAAAAAGGCCCAGCAGGCGCATGAAAATGATGCCGCCATGGCTGAAGAAGTAACTCAAGTCCCGGCCTTCGGCTGTTTGTAGCGCGCATAACCCCAGAGGTACTGCTGGGGACAGGTGCGGATCAGGTTTTCCATCGCGGCGTTGACCTGGCGCACCGCGCCTTCGAGGTCGCCCGCCAGCGGCGCGCCGACGCTGGCCTGCAGCGGCAGCACATGCACTTTATAGCCTCTCCCCCACGTCAAACGTTCACCCCACGCTACTAAAATAATAGCTTTTGTTTGCAAAGCCAGGCGCACGGCCAGCGTCATGGTGTAGGCGCTGCGGCCGAAAAACGGCGACCAGATGCCCTGGCCGGCAGGCGGCACCTGGTCTGGCAGCAGGCCGACGCACTCGCCGTTTTTCAAAGCCTTGATCAGTTGCTTGACGCCAGCCAGCGTGGTCGGCGCAGTGTCGAGGCCAGGGCGTTTGCGCGACTGGACCACCAGCTCGGTCAACCAGGTTTTGCGCGGCGGGCGAAACAGCACCGTCATGGGTTTGCCGGGCTTGTCGCCGCCCGGCACGCCAAACCAGGCGGCGTAAGCCTGGGCGGTGACTTCAAAACATCCCAGATGCGGGCTGAGAAAGACGATGCCGCGCCCCTGGCCAAGGGCTGCGTCGATGTGATGGGCGCCGTCCCACTGCACCTCCACGGGCCACCCGAACCACAGACGCGGCAGCTCGGCGATTTGTTTGCCCGCCGCGCCGACAGCGCGCCAGGTCGGCCAGCGCCCCAAACCGGCCTGGCACGCGTTCTGCAAAAACCGCTGGCGGTAGGCGCCGGACAAGGCGAACGACAACCAGCCCATCAGCCATCCCGCCAGGTGGGCGAGCCATAAGGGGAAGATGGAAAAGAATCTGAACAGGGCAGGCATCAATCGGATAAAATACGGCGGTCGCTGAGTTATGGAACTACTTGCAGGGCGACACCACCATGGCGCACGCAAATAAAGGAAACATTTGTGCGCCGCCATTGTGCCTTGTCAAAATTCAGCTGAATTTTGGCGAATCTGCTAAAGCGTTCGCCGAAAGCTCCCAAGCCTTAAGCAGCGCGGATTAACTTCAGGTTAGCGTGTCACTTAACTTATTGGAGCTTTACCAAATGGCGAACGATTTTCTCTTTACTTCCGAATCCGTCTCTGAAGGCCACCCCGACAAGGTGTCCGACCAGATTTCCGACGCGATCCTCGATGCGATCTTCCGGCAAGACCCCAAGTCCCGCGTCGCAGCAGAAACCCTGTGCAACACCGGCCTGGTCGTGCTGGCGGGTGAAATCACCACCAACGCCCATGTGGACTACATCCAGGTGGCGCGCGACACCATCAAGCGCATCGGATACGACAACACCGACTACGGCATTGACTACCGGGGCTGCGCCGTGCTGGTGGCCTACGACAAGCAGAGCAACGACATCGCCCAGGGCGTGGACCACGCCAGCGACGACCACCTCAACACTGGCGCCGGCGACCAGGGCCTGATGTTTGGCTACGCCTGCAATGAGACGCCCGAGCTGATGCCCGCGCCCATTTATTACGCCCACCGCCTGGTTGAGCGCCAGGCGCAGTTGCGCAAAGACGGCCGCATGCCGTTTTTGCGCCCGGATGCAAAAAGCCAGGTGACCATGCGTTATGTCGACGGCAAACCCCACAGCATCGACACCGTGGTTTTAAGCAGCCAGCACGACCCAAGCCAGAGCGAATCGCCAACCAAGATGAAAGCGTCTTTCATCGAAGCGGTGATTGAAGAAATCATCAAGCCGGTGTTGCCCAAAGAGTGGCTGGTCAACACCCGCTACCTGATCAACCCGACCGGGCGTTTTGTCATCGGCGGCCCGCAAGGCGACTGCGGTTTGACCGGGCGCAAGATCATTGTGGACACCTACGGCGGCGCCTGCCCGCACGGTGGCGGCGCTTTCAGCGGCAAAGACCCGAGCAAGGTGGACCGCTCAGCAGCTTACGCCGCACGTTATGTGGCCAAAAACATCGTGGCGGCCGGCCTGGCCAGGCAGTGCCAGATTCAGGTTGCCTACGCAATTGGCGTAGCGCAGCCAATGAACATCACGGTCTATACCGAAGGCACGGGCGTGATTTCGGACGAGAAATTGTCAGCAATTGTGTCAAAGGGCGACATCTTTGACCTGCGCCCTAAAGGCATCATCCAGATGCTGGATCTGCTGCGCCCGATCTACGAGAAAACCGCCGCCTACGGCCACTTTGGCCGCGAGGAGCCCGAGTTCACGTGGGAGCGGACGGATAAGGTTGCGGCTTTGAAGGCGGCTGCGGGCCTGTAAATACAGCCCAATTCAATACAAAGCGCGGTCAGGTTTCTGGCTGCGCTTTTTCTTTTGAAGCGGCCCGCACAGACAAATCCATCACCACTACGGCAATCCTGACGCGGTCAGCGGGCGGAATTTTCTCGCGCAACATTGACTCCATCCGCTCCGCGCTTTGGGGTCTGAAGCCGTCCAAGGCAGTCGTCTTTTGCCCAAACCACAAGACCAGATAGATGCCGTAGCCCCCGGAATTTGGGTCATTGAGATACTTCAAATCGAGTTGGTCACGCCAAGCCGTCCACACGTTGTCATGGGAATCCTTCTTGATTTCAATTGCCAGGCGCTTAGGACTGGCCTCGCCCTGAATTGAGGCACGCAAATCCATCCGTTTATCGTCAGCGGCATAGGCTTCTTTGTCCACCGCGACGGTCAGCGGCTGAACACGTAGACGCAAGAGCGCGAGCAGGCGGTCGCGGCAATCATTTTCAGTAGGTGGGCTTTGACGGCCCATTGAGTTCTTTTCCGACCAAAATTGCGCCAGCAAATTCGCGTCACCGCCTCGAATTTCTTTTTCCAGCTGACGGAGATGGTCAACCAACAGCGCTTGTAGGTCGCCAGGGTTTGCGGGTGAGCGATTGGAGAGCATTAGCGCGACGGCTTGCGGGCTTGCGTGCGTAAAGTGCGCAGCACGGGCCAGGCGCGTGTTTTCAAAAATGGCGGAATCCAACTCCAACCACCAAGCTTTTAGTTGCGGCAAGGTGCGCAAGCGCTGTAGCTCCTTGGTGGCATCTGGGTTCACCATGCCCGACAAGTTTTGAATCATCATCCGAACCTGATTCCGGCAATTGTCGGCGGGGCCTACCCAATGGAAGCCCCCAGGCCTGGCCGGTGAAAAGTGAAGTGCCGACAGCTCAATCATTAGCGACTGGGTATCTAAGTCCAACTGCAAATGGTTCATCTCACGATCCACTTGCGCAGACAAAGCCCGCATCAAATGTTGAACCCGCGCCTGGCTTTTCCCCAAAAATTTCACCAAGGCCTTGCCCATGTCTTTGCTGTTTTGAAAAGTGCCGACCGACAGCCATGCAATGCGTTGACCGGCATCCATGCTCGTGTTTTCAAGACGGCGATTGATGATGGCGGTCAATTGTTTTGGCTTCAGATGCCTCAACGCAGCGGGCAGCAAATCACCCACAAGCAGATTCAACTGAGCTTCATTGGCCCTGACGGGAAATTTTTTGAGGATCGCAGGTACAACGATCCGGGCAAGATCGGCCAAATCACCTTTTCGGGCCAGCGCCCAAAGCCCCGTTGGAGAGCTGGCTTTGCCTTTGCGAATCACTTGCAGCGCGTAGGGAACCATCACATCCGCCACCCATTGCGGCACAAGACGAATCGCGGCGCCATACCAAGCCGGTTCATTTTCCGTACCGTCGGTCAACCAAAAGGCAACGAGGCGTTTGAACAATTCCTCAGACCACAGTGCGATCACAGCAGGATTTTTCGCATAAGCGATATCGGCAGCTATCAGGCAGGCAGGGCGGACAAAGTGTTCTTTGCCTGCCATGCCCGATGCCAATATGTCTTCCACTGTCGGCAGATCAGTCCGCTGCAAAGAGGCCACGATGTGGTTAACGGCAGTTTGGACCTCGGTTTCTCCACCGCCCGTCAAATTCTGGAGTCGCGCTTCCGGCGTTTCACCGTGAATGTCCGAGTAGCGGCCTTTATAAGCCAGAGCGACGTGATGGAGTGCACTCGCACCAATCATCCCGTTTTTGTATTTGGCAAACAACTCGGCAAATTGCTTTGCTCTCAATTGCTGAGCGGAAATTCGCTTGGCCTGGGATTCCCCTTGCCGTTTGAATTGATCTTGCTGCCAGTGCGGCGACGGCGACAGGGGCATCGACCAAACCTCAGTCAACCAGTCCTGCGCCTGTGGCCACGTCCTATCGTTGGCCTTGGCCCAGTCTTCAACGTCCTCCAAGCGAATGTCAAAATCAACCGGAGCCTCCAATGCAACCGCCGCTGCCCGCTGGAAAAAGAAACACGCAAGCTTTGGCGATTCAACTTCAGCAGCAATTTTCAACAGCCAACTATGCCAGTCGCTTGGGTATTTCGCGCCGTAAAGAAAATTGGCGGCGTTCCAAAAATGCAGCCTCTCGGGCGGAGTCGTCACAATCTCCTCCAGGCACAACTCGACGTAAATACGCTTCAGAACTTCTGGATGGCTGGAAAGCCAATCGGCAATCCCAGCGGCGTCACCTTCTTTGATGATCACATCGTCATAGTTGCCTTGCCCAATCCGAAGCCACCTGATGATCCGATTGAGTGGCTCCGCTGCACTCGACTCGTTCAACGCGGAGGAAATGACTTTGCCAAATATTTCTGGAAGTTCGTAGTCTTGATATAGCCCGTCTTTGTCCAACGGCATGGAAGCAAATGCGTCGGCAAGCTCACCGGATTTCCCCCGTGGTGTTTTCTCCAGCAGATGATGCGACCAAAAGTAGCGATATCCCCCAACAAGATTCTTCTGCTTGACTTGTGAGAAATAGTTTGTCACTTCGCTTGGGGTGACATGCATCGGGTAGAGCTCTTCCAACAAAGCACCACGCAAACTGTCGTCAAGGTCATCCAACTGGTTGCTGTTGATTTCATCCAACCATCGGCGTGCTGACGCGATCTCCGGTTCAGACTGGGCAAGCCAAGCCTGTAGCGCTTGGCTTCGGCTGGATGGATCGTATGTGTTGTCCTCAATGATGGCTGCCAAGTCAGACAGCACGTCCGGCAACTTGTCCCCATAGCGGATCGCATCCAGAACACAGGCCAACAAGGCTTGGTAGGCCGGATTCCTGTCGGCACGGCCCAGAATTTCCTTCATCGCTGGAACCATGTCCTGTGTGCCCAAGGAGCCAAACGGATGCGAATTCCAAGTGCCACTTCTAAACCAAGCGTAGCGGTTAGTCTCGTGCGCCAGCGCCTCAAAAATCTGCTGCTTCTCAGAAGTGGAGAACCCGCGCACGTCACCGTACATGACAACACCCAGAGGATCCCGCTCAATCAACGTTGCGCGTTCGCGTGGGCAGGTGACGGCCATCCAGGCGTGCAGGCCGCGCAGGGGTTCGACGATGCCGCCGTCTTGTCCGCTCATCAGCGCCAGCACACGACTGACCGGCAAACCGCCTTCAACCAATTTGCCGATTGCCACGGCGCCAAGGTACTCCGCAATGGTGCGGTGATAGGGCGTGGTGTTCCCATTGACGGTTGAGAAAAGCAGGCTGGCAAGAATGGCCGATACGTTCTCCTTTTCTATGCCTAGTTTGGATTGCAAAGCATTCAACGCGATGACGTCGCCAGCACCGCCAATTGGTCTGGCGGCAGATGCCAATCCATCGGCGTTTGACAGCAGCAAAGTGGCAAACATCTTGCCGGCGCCTTCCAGGATTTGCTCCAGCCCAGGCTGTGCACGCCGCCGCGACACGACATGCTGCTCATTGAATTCGATGGCCAACTGCTCAGATGCGAGTTGGAAAATTTCGAGTTTTGAGTTTGGCAGCTCGCCGCTTCCGGCTCTGAGCACTGCTTTGACGAACAATTCAAGCGCCATCGGATTGCGCAACCAGTCCTGCAGCCCGCGTGTTGTTGCGTGTCGCCAAAACGCTTCAGGATTTGGCATCACATCCGGCCAGTTCACCAGCATTGCTTCGATGTTGGCATCCGTCAGAGGTTCGAGATGCAGTTCGACGATTTCATCATTCGGAGAGACTGCTTTGAGGGCGTTGGTGTCCACGCCGCCAAGCCAGTCAATTTCACGGCATGTGATTCGGAAACTGGGATTTTTCAGCTTCACCAACGTTGCGCGAATCGCGTTCAGCGCATCGGCGTCCGACACAGCCGCCCGTTTCTCGTCCAGTGCGTCGATGAAATACGGCACTCCTTTGGCGGGCTTTTTGGTCTGAGCGATTCCAAAATCGGTTGCCGCAACGACTTGAGCTTCACATTCCTGCGCTTCCAGTGTCAGCGCTGTCGTCTTTCCTGCACCCGGGTCGCCCAGCAAAACGTAGGCAGGCGTGGTGCGCCAATGCGACAGCGGCCGTGGTTCTGATCGGGCACCGTCCTTCAGCCGCTCAGTCGCAAAGCGGGGAACAAGGATTTTTTCTGGGCTGCCCATTGTTTTCACTCACTCAACCCAATGCGAGGCCGGATAACGCAGAAACTCGCCCAATGGCAACTCATCACCGCCCACAAGCCATCTGCGGCAGTGGGGATGGCGTTCAATGAATTCAGTCAAACCCTGATGTTGGCCCTTGAAGTTGCCAGATTTGACCTCGATGGCCGCCAAACTCTGGCCCCGTTCAATGACAAAATCAACCTCTGTAGCGCCTTCGCGCCAGTAGTGGATTTGTGTGCCGATGGTCGCAGTGTTGACCAAATGGGCGCCTACAGTGCTTTCCACCAAGCGGCCCCAGTGCGACCGGTCTGTCTGCGCCTCCTGCTGGCTGTGGGTTCCCATAGCGGACATCAAGGCATTGTTGTGGACCTGGAACTTAGGTGGGGAACTGCGTTTTCGCAGCTCGTTGGCCGCGTGTTTATAGAGCCCGGTCATCAAACCCGCCTGTCGCAACAGTTCCAGATAGCCGGTCAGCGTGGTGGTGTTTCCGGCGTCGTTCAGTTGCCCCTTGATTTTGGTCAAAGAGACGATTTGTCCTGAATAAGCACAGCCCAATGCGAACAACTGCTTGAGCAATGCAGGCTTGTCCACCCGCGTCATCATCAAGATGTCTTTTTCCACATTCGGTTCGATCAGGGCGCGAACAATGTAGTCGCGCCACCGCGACTCGTCACGAATGTAGGGGGCGCTGCCCGGATAACCGCCAAAGTAAATAAAGTCGTTGAGGCTAAAACCAAAGGCGTCGTTCATTTCCTCAAACGACCAATGGGCCATGGGAATGACTTCAAAGCGGCCTGCAAGACTTTCGGTCAACCCTTTTTGCATCAACAGAGGCGACGAACCCAGCAACACCACGTGCATGGGCGATGCCTGTGTGGCCTGTTGGTCCCAAAGCCCCTTTACCAAATCAGGCCATCTGGGAATTTTCTGGATTTCATCCAGCACCAAGACGAAGGAGCCTGCCTCCTGGTTGTCGCGGTTTTTGTCATGCCACCGCGCCGCAAGCAATTGCGCGGACTCCCATTTGGCTCGCAGCCAATTGCCAGTCAACGGTTCTGATTGATTTGAAAATGCAAATGCTTCGTTTGCATTGAAATCCAGGCTGGCCATTGGCCTGTTTGACTCATCTGCGGCAAAATAGGACATGGAGTCCGAGTGGCGTTCAGAGCGAATCTGGCGCATCAACGTCGTCTTGCCCACTTGGCGTGGCCCTGCCAATATTTGGATGCGACGGGGCGGTTCAGCCAGCCGGGCAAGTAGCGTCGCCTTAAGGGGTCTGGAATAAGTCATTACAATATTGAGTTAATTTACTCATTATTGTAATGAAATTCTCTTGCCTTCACAATCAGCGTCAAAATGAACGCATCCAATGGCTCGGTATTCCAGAACAATCCCATCACCGCTACCGCTTAAACTGCGTCCATGAAAATATCAACACAACGCTGGATTGACCGCTGGATTGGCCAGCTTCTGTGCGCTGGGGTGTCTTTGTGTGTGCGGCTGGCCGGTTCATTCCGGCCTGCGCAGCAACTTCCGCAAGCGCCCAAACACATTCTCATCATCCTGCTCAGTGAAATGGGCAGCATTGTGCTGGCCGGGCCAATGTTCGCCGCCCTGCGCCAGCGTTATCCGGGCGTGACCCTGCATGTCTTGCAGCTCAAGAAAAACCAAGAAGTCTCACGCCTTTTGGGCCTGGCCGAGCCGCAGAATCTTCACGCGCTGGACGACAGCTCGGCGCTTGGTTTGTTGCGTGACATCTGGCAAGTGTGTGCAGCCATGCGCCGCCTGCCGCTGGATGCAGTGATCGACTGCGAACTGTTCTCGCGCATCAGCAGCCTGATGTCTTACGGGGTCGGCGCGCCCTTGCGCGTGGGTTTCACGCCGCACACGCAAGAAGGCCTGTACCGGGGCAGCTACATCAACCGCGCCATTCCCTACAACCCCTACCAGCACATCAGCAAACAGTTTTTGTCCCTGGTGGACGCGCTGCAAGGCGACAGCATGCCGCGCAACAAGGCAGCCAATATTCGCGATCTGCCGGCCCACACCTACATGTCGGTGGATTTTTCGGCGGACGAATTGTTGGCCTACAGGCAAAAAATGCTGGCCGACCACCCCACGCTGCTGGGCAGAAAAGTCGTGCTCCTGTACGCCGGCGGGGGCCTGCTGCCCGAGCGCGCCTGGCCGCCGGCGCACTACGCCCGTGTCGCGCAGGGGCTGTGCGCGGCCGGCCACGCGGTCGGCCTGATCGGACTGCGTGATGACGCCGCCCTGGCCAAAGACCTGCAGGGCCGGACCGGCAGCCCCTATTGCGTCGACCTGGCCGGTTACACCCGCAGCATCCGAGAGTTGCTGATGCTGTTCCACGGCTCGGATTTGCTGATCACCAACGACGGCGGCCCGGGCCACTTTGCCAGCCTGACACCGATCCGCAGCTTCGGGTTTTTCGGGCCCGAAACCGCCCGGCTGTACGGCCCGTTGGGCCCGCGCGCCATCAGTTACGAGTCCGGCATCGCCTGCTCGCCCTGCCTGTCGGCCTACAACCACCGGCAAACCTTTTGCGACGGCGACAACCAGTGCCTCAAACGCATCGCCCCCGATCCGGTTTTGGCCGATGCCTTGCGCGCCCTGGCAATCCCCAACCCGGCTCGCGACGGTATTTCGCCGCCAAGCCTCGTCGCGGGGGCCGCAGGATGAGCACTCACCTGGGCGGACAAGTCTTCGCCCTGATCCAATGGCTCAAGCGCTTCCGGTACGTCAAGTTCGGCATCGTTGGTGCCAGCGGCACCGTGGTCAACATCGCCGTCCTGTACCTGGCGCAGGAATACCTGTTTTACGGCATTGACCCGGCCAAGCTGCGCCTGTCGATTTCACTCGCCCTGGCCATTTTCATCGCCACTTTGAACAATTTCACCTGGAACCGCCTGTGGACCTGGGCCGACCGCCGCGCGGTGCTGGCGGCGGCCGAGCCAGCAGCGCCCAAACCCCTGTTGCAAAGGCTGGCGGCGCAGTTTGGCCGTTACTGCGCGGCGTCCTGGTTTGGCATGGCTTTGCAGTTCGGCATGACGATCTGGCTGTCGCACAGCATGGACTACCGCCTGGCCAACATCCTGTCGATCCTGGCGGCCAGCGTGATCAATTTTCTGGCCAACGACCGCTGGACTTTTCGCCCGGCCAAACGCAAAACGACGGGTTGAATCTGGCCCCGATAATGACGACGAGGGCAAACACACATTTTTATCCCTGGCTTCTGGCCTTGACGCTGGCGCTGGCGGTGTATGCGATGGGCCTGGGCGGCCAATACGTTCCGAGCAATGGCGACGAACTGGTGTACGCCCACATCGCCCGCGTCACTGCGCAGTCGGGCCACTGGCTTCCGCTGGCGTCCGAGCTTGACCACATGCGCAACACCAAGCCGCCCCTGCTGTTCTGGCAGGCCATCGTTGCGGGTGATTGGGGCCGCAACTGGACCCTGCTGGCGCTGCGCCTGCCCAGCCTGGTTTACAGTTTTTTGATCACGGCGGCCGTGGCCTGGACCACGCACAACATCACTGGCGACAAGCGCCGCGCCCTGATCGCCGCGTGTGTTTACCTGGGGTTTTTTTGCACTTTTCGTTATGGCCGCTCCTACTTGACCAGCGCGCCCGAGACTTTTTGGCTGGATCTGCCCCTGTTCGGCCTTTTGTGGCACAAATTCCAGGAAAAAAGGCAAATTTCCAATGTGGGTAATGCGTACGCAGCTCCTAATAATATAGCTATCTGGATTGGCGTCGGCCTCTGTTTCGGCCTGGGTTCGGCCTACAAATCCTTTGCCTTGATCGCGCCCGCAGCTGCCACGTTCTGGGCCGCGTTGATGATGAGCGAGGCGGCCTTGAGCTGGCGCATCGCGGTCCGCACGACGGCGTGTGTTTTCTTCAGCGCCGTCGTGGCCTTGGGCCTTTTCTCGCTGTGGTTCGTGCTGGATCCCGACCCCGGCGCCGTCTGGCGCGAGTTCGTCATCGGCGAAAACGCCGGCAAACTGATCGACCCGCTGGGTTATTGGCACGAGGCCCTGCACGGCGGCGACTCCAGCCTGTGGGCGCAAGCGCTTGCCTACGTGCAAAACGCCGGTTTGCTGGCTTTTGTGGTGCTGGGCCTGGGCGTGTTGGGGGTCAAGTCTTGCCTGATGCGGGTTTTGCCGGTCGCAACGGACTACATGCAAAAGGATGGGCAAAAGGATGGGCAAAAGGTTGGGCAAAAGGAAAGGCTTGACGCTACCCATGCCATCCTGTTTGCGTGGCTGGCTGTCTGGTTGATTGTGTTCAGCATCCCCAGCGCGCGCTCGGCCCGTTACGTGATTCCGGCGATGCCGGCCCTGGCCATCCTGATCGCGCTGCATTGGGAGCGCATCGCGCGGGGCTGGTTCATCGCCACCTTGTTGCTGGCCGGTGTGGCGATCCTGGCGATGGCGCGCATCGGCTGGGTGGCCAATTCATTGGGCATCGCGTCCATGCCGGAACTGGCCTGGGTTCTGGCGGCCGCATCGGTCAGCGCGGGTGCGGTCCTCGCAGGGGTTTTGAATCCGCGCTGGACCCGTGCTTGTGCCATCAGCGCCTGCCTGCTGTTCTACGCCTGCTTCGACCTCTGCACCCAGCCGCTGGAGGGCGCGAGCGGCCGCTACAGCGCCGAGGTCGCCGCGCGGCTCCAGCGGCAGCGCATCGCGGTGCCGAGCAATTTCAATGCGCAATACGAGCGCTTCGAGTTCCTGCTGCCAGGCAACCGTTTTGTGCCCTATGACATGGCGATCTTGACCGAAGGCGAGGGCACCAGCGCCAAGGCCAAATTGATGCAGATGCTGGCCGACAACGACGCCGTCGCCTGGGGCCAGGCGACGCCGGATGAAGCAGCGCCGCCCTGTCTGCCGCGCTGCCTGGTGCTGGCCAGCCGTTGGGTGGTGAAAGAGCGGCACAAGCGCGGCGACGTCAGGCTTGGCAATCTCTGGCAGCCGCAGGCCTGGCTGTTCAGCCGCGAATGGCTTTTGAAGCGCGGCGCTTAACGTGAAAGTTAGCCAGCCAGCGCCTGGCCAAGACGGCGTGCAGGGCCAGCCACAACCAGGGGTCGATCAGCGCGTCCCACACATTGCCGCTGGGCAGGCGGGTCAAGACAAACAGGGCGGCCACGGCCAGCGGCAACCAGGCCACGACGCGGTCGCCAGCGCTTGTGCCTGAACCCGCCCTGGCAAAGACCCAAGGCAGGCAAACCAGCAGGGCGGCCAGCGCCACAGCCAGCGGGCTGAAACCCCATTGGTAGATCGATATTGGCCACGCGGCGAAAGTGTCGAGAAACAGCAACCAGCCCAGGGCGATGCCGATGAGGCAAATGGGAGGGATGGGATGGACCAGGTCAGATCCTGCCTTTGGCCCGGCGCCGCCGGCAGAAGGCAAAAGGCAAGATTTGACCTCGGCCACGGCCCCCGCCAGGCAAATCAGCGTGCTCATCAAGCTGGGCGTCTGAAATGCCAGGCCGAGCCACCAGGCCGGTGATGTCGGGCCGGGGGCAAGGGTTAAGAGGGCGATGGCGCCGGCCAGCGCAAAACGCCACCGAAACGTCCGTTGAACCGGCCACCAAACCGTCCACCGAACCGGCCATTGACGCCCCAACGCCAACACGCCGAACGCCAGCACGATGGCCCAACAGAGGGGCATGGCAATGCGCTGCCAATCGACGCCAGGAAGCAGGGGCGCTGCGCTGGAGAAGAAGCTTTGCGTAATCGCGGGCCAGTCCATTGGAGACTTCATCAGGGCGCCGTGGCGTAAACAAAGCGCTGCCAGGCGATGGCGCGCCGGTGCTCGGTGTAACTCACCCATAGGCTGTTGCCGGCCCAGACCATCGCCGGATAAGAAAACTCGGTGTCACCGCCGCCTCGCCCCAGATTGTGCAGCAGGGTCCAGTCCAGCCCGTTGCTGGACTGGCTCAAATCCAGCACATGGCGCGAGCCCGGCGAGGAGTTGTGCGCCAGCAGAAAACTGCCAGGCACCAGCGCCAGCGCGATGATCGACGCGTCCGGGTTGGTCAAGTGCAAATCGGGCAGATCGCGCCAGTCACTCCCCGCGTTGTCGGTCTGCGCGGCGGTCACATTGCCGTCCAGCCGCTGGTCGCGCATGAGCGCCATCCAGCGCGTCGCGTCCAGCGCCAGCAAGCTGGGCTGCAACAGATGGCCCCGGCTGGAGATGCGCGTCATGCCCTTGAAATCGCCCTGGGCGTCAAACCGCAGGGCGACCGGGTACTTGCGGCCCAGTTCAAAATAGACCGGCAACAGCATGCCGCCATCGGCCAGGGGCATTGGCGCGCCGCGCGCCAGAAAGCTGATGTTCCAGAACCAGGACAGCGGCAGGGCGCGCACCGGGGCGAATTGAAGCCGGGCCGGGTCTTTGCCATCGTCCGATTGAACCAGATGCACGATGCGCCCGGCGGCCCAGCCGCCCAGGCCCGTGCCCACGACGAAAAGGTGGATCCGGCCCTGCGGATCGAGCCAGGACACCGGGTTGCCCAGGCGGCGCAGGCCATAACCCAATTGCGCGCCCAGGACATCGCGGTTGGCGACAAAACGCGCATCGCTCCAGGCTTGCGTGGCGCGGTCAAAATGCGACTCGGCAATCTGCACGTCGGGCGCGCTCTCGCGCGTGCCGGCAAACCAGAAAGCCGTCACCACCGACGGATGGGCGTCCGGCATGGCCAGCAAACTGCTGGCGTGGGCGCTGGGCGTGCCGGACGGCATGGGCATCAGGCCGCGATCCTTGAGCGTCAACTTGGCTTGCGCGGCGGGGGCCGGCCCATTGGCCAAAACGGCGCGCGGCGCAAGCGGCGGCGCGGGCCGGCGCGCCAGTTCCAGTGCTGCCACAGCGGCGCATGCCAGCAAGGCCAGCGCCAGCCGCTGCGGCAAATTCAGGGGTTTGTTCTGCACCACGGGTGAATCATATGACCGCCAGGTGCACCAGAAATTGCGCATTGACCTGCGTCATGGCCTGCTGCGTCAACCGGTTGCCATATTGGCTCACCACCTGGCCAGCGGCCTGATTGGCCAGCCAGGCGGCCTGCGCGTGGCTGTGGCCCTGCGTGGCGGCATACAGGAAGGCGCCGGCAAACATGTCGCCTGCTCCGTTGGTATCCAGCGCTTTGACCTGGGCTGCGGGCACCGGCGTGATCTGCCCGCTCTCAAGCACCAGGCAGCCCCGGGCGCTGCGAGTCAGGCAGACGGTTCTGGCCAGCGGACTGATGGCTTTGACAATGTCGCCCAGGTCTTGCGTGCCGCACCAGGTTTGCGCTTCTTCTTCGTTGCAGAACAGGTAATCGACGCCGTCGCCGATCATGGCCTCCAGGCCGGGCCGGCAGAAGTTGATCATGCTCATGTCGCTCAGCGTGGTGGCGAGTTTTACGCCCGCCTGTCTGGCGATGGCGCGGCCTTTGATTGCTGCGTCCAGCCCGGTCGGCGACGCGGACAGGTAACCTTCCATGTAGTAGATTTTGGACGCGGCCAGGGCAGCGGGGTTGAGCGAGGTGTCGTCGAGGTCAGCCGTGGCGCCCAGAAAGGTGCTCATGCTGCGCTCGGCATCGGGGGTGACCATCACCATGCATTCACCGGTCTGGCCCGACAACTGTATCTTTTCGCGCATGCCTTTGACGAGGTTGCTGTCGACGCCATTGGCCTTGAGGTCAGCGGCGTAAAACGCGCCCAGTTCATCATTGGCTACCCGGCAGGAGTAAAATGCGCGCCCGCCCAGTTGCGCCAGCGCGACGATGGTGTTGCCGGCCGATCCGCCGCCGCTTTTGCGTGAGTGGACGCCGCTGACGTGCCTGAGCAATTCGGCATGCCGCCCGGCGTCGATCAGGGTCATGTGCCGCTTCTCGACCTTCATGGTCTGGAGCTGCGCGTCGGTCACTTCGTATTCGGAATCCACCAGGGCGTTGCCAATGGCATAGAGGTCGTAAGTTGTCATCGAAAGAGATTGGTTCAGGTGGGTGCGAATTGCACTGCAGGAGTGTATCGACTGGAGCCAATGGCCTGGTCAGCGTTTGCGGTTTTTGAAGGCTTCCATAAAGCGCTGCGGCTCGCCGGTGGCAAAGGCTTTGCCGAATTCAGCCACGGTGGCGTCGATGGCCGCGTCGGGCGCTTGGGCTTCCCACGAGCGCATCAGCTGTTTTTGCTGACGCAGGGCCGCCGTGCCGAAACCCGCGAGGCGCGACGCGAGCGCAGCCACCCGCGCGTCCAGCGCCTCGGGCGCACACAACTCATGCACCAAGCCCCATTGCAGGGCGGTGGCAGCATCTATCGACTCGCCCGTCATCAGGAGCCAGGTGGCTCGGGCCTTGCCGATCAGCATCGGCAAAAGCACGGCGTGGATCACGGACGGGATGCCGACAGCCACCTCGGGCATGCCGTAAAGCCCGTTGCTGCTGCTGATGCGCAGGTCGCAGGCGGCGGCCACTTCCAGCCCTGCGCCCAGCGCGTAGCCAGACAGGCGACCGATGACCGGCGCAGGGAAGCTGCGCACGGCTTCACACAGGTTTTTCAGCCGCGTGATGAAGGCCTCGGCGCTGGGTGGCGTGAGGGCGGCCATCTCGTAAATATCAGCGCCACCAATGAAGGCCTTGTCGCCCACGCCGCGCAGGACCAGCACACGCACGTCGTCACGTGTGCGCAAAGCGTCAATGGCAGCCGTCAATTCCAGAATAGCCTGGGTGCCGACGATGTTCAGCGTCTTGGCATGGCGCAGCGTCAGGGTGGCGATGCCCTCGGATGACAGAGTAGCCGTGGTGTGGTGGGTGTCGATGAGATCGGTCATGGCGCCAAGTATCGCCGGGGCCCGTTGTGATGAGCATTGCCTCGGATTCAGCCTGCTGGAAGTCCGACGCCACAGCCCAGTTTGTCAATCGTGAAGGGGCAGATTGTCGAGTTGTTCGCCGGGCTTCTTGCCGCAGGCAATGCAAGTCATTCCCGCGCTTTTGCGCTGCGCAATTAGCGCAGTCCGAAAAATCTGATATTCGGGATGGCAATGAACGGCGCTAAATCCGATGGATTTCTTTACCTCGGGACGCGTTGAATGAAGTGTTGACCAAGGTTGCCGAGCAAATTGCCCGCAATGTATTACAATGCATTCCATTGAAACATTAGTGGGCAAATAATGGCCATCAACTCTGCAACCCTCAACCTGCGTCTGCCTGAGGCCTTGGTGGCTCAGTTGGATGAACTGGCGAACGCAACCATGCGTAGCAAAAGCTTTCTGGCCATTGAAGCTTTGAAGAGTTATTTGGAACGTGAATCCTGGCAAATTCAAGACATCCACCGGGGGCTGGCCGAGGCCGATGCGGGTGATTTTGCAAGCGAAGCCCAAGTCAACGCCGTGTTTGCCAAGTATGGCGCTTAAGTGGACAAAAGGCGCCTTGGGTTCTGTCGCTGAAATTGCCGCTTTTATTGCGCGCGACAACCCGGCCCGCGCAACCAGCTTTGTTGTTGAACTGAAAGAAAGCACGGCACGGCTGCAATTCTTTCCGGGCATGGGTCGCGCTGGGCGTGTGCCAGGAACCCGCGAGCTGGTGCTGCACAAGAATTACATTGCGATTTACCGCATCAAAGGGGGCGACGTGGAGGTTTTGCGGATTCACCACGTGGCGCAGAATTTGTAATTCACTCACCTGAAATCCCGGCTGGCGGTGTCCAGGCGGCCCAGCATCGGCGTGAGGTCTTGAAGGCGTTTGGCGATCAGGTGACGCACATCGCCTTTTCCCTTTTGGGCCTTTTGATCCTTGCTGCCACTGCCATCATCGCGCTGCCATTCGCCATACACCGCCATCAGGCGTGACTTGAGCAGTTCGGCGCGCTGCTGCTCACGCAGGCTTTTCCAGACGATCACGTTCACGCTGCCGGTTTCGTCTTCCAGCGTGACAAACACCACGCCCTTGGCGGTTTGCGGCTGCTGGCGCGCGGTGACGATGCCGCAGGCCGCGACGCGCCGCCCGCTGGGCAGGTCATGCAATTGTGCGCTGGTGAGAAGCTTCATTTTTGATAGCTGTGGACGCAATAGGGCCAGGGGGTGGCGGCGCAAAGTGAGACCCGTGGCGGCATAGTCGAAGACCACTTCTTCGCCCTCGCTGGCAGCGGGCAGTGCCAGCAGACCTTCATGCACGGGCGCCGCCTTGAGCAAGGGTGGCGCGATCTTGAGGGCGGCAGCATCCCACACTTGCTGGCGGCGGTGGCCCGACAGCGCCATCAGCGCGTCGGCGCTAGCCAGCGCCTTGAGGTCACCTGCGTCCAGCCGGGCGCGCAGGGCCAGGTCTTCGGTGCTGGTGAAGGAGGCCTGGGCACGCGCTGTTGCGATGCGATCGGCGCAGGCCTGGCTCAGCCCGGAGACCAGGCACATGCCCAGGCGGACGGCTTTGTTTTCTTCCAGTGTGCAATCCCATTCACTGGTCGTCACATCCACCGGCAACACGACAACCCCATGGCGTTTGGCGTCCTGCACCAATTGCGCCGGCTGGTAAAAACCCATGGGTTGCGAGTTAAGCAAGGCTGTCAGAAAACAGGCGGGCTCATGGCACTTGAGCCAGCTGCTCACATAGGCCAGTTGCGCAAAACTGGCGGCATGGCTTTCGGGGAAGCCATAGTCGCCAAAACCGAGCATCTGCTTGAAGATGGCCTCGGAAAACTCAAGCTCGTAGCCATTCTTGACCATCTGATCGACCAACCGGTCATGAAACTTGTGCACGCCGCCGGTGCGCTTCCAGGCAGCCATGGAGCGGCGCAGTTCGTCGGCCTCGCCAGGTGTGAAATCGGCGGCCAGCATGGCGATCTCCATCACCTGCTCCTGGAAGATGGGCACGCCCAGCGTGCGGCCCAGCGCCTCTCTCAGTGCGTCGCTCGGGTACTTCACGTTCTCGGGGTCTTTGCGCGCCTTGAGGTAGGGGTGCACCATGCCGCCCTGGATCGGGCCGGGGCGCACGATGGCCACCTCGACCACCAGGTCGTAAAACTTGCGGGGCTTGAGGCGCGGCAACATGCTCATCTGCGCCCGGCTCTCGATCTGGAACACGCCTACCGTGTCGGCGGCGCAGATCATGTCGTAGGTGGCCACATCTTCGCGCGGGACATCCTGCATGCGGGACGGCCTGCCAGGCTGTTGGCCGACCAGTTCAAGGCAGCGGCGGATTGCGCTGAGCATGCCCAGCGCCAGCACGTCCACCTTGAGCAGGCCCACGGCATCGAGGTCGTCCTTGTCCCACTGGATGATGGATCGGTCAACCATGGCCGCGTTCTCGACCGGCACCAGGCGCGTCAGCTGGTCTTGGGTCAGCACGAAGCCACCCACATGCTGGCTCAGGTGGCGCGGAAAGCCCATGAGTTGCCCGGACAATTCCAGCCACTGCTTGAGCTGGAGAGTTTGATTGGGGTCAGGTCTCCCATTTCCCGCAGTGCCAGCGGCATCATGGGA
>JANMVT010000111.1:0-4789 GCA_031392945.1 Rhodoferax sp.
CGGTGGCGGCGGTTTCCACCTGGCTGGTGACGGCGTTGAAACGCAGGCGGCTGTCAGCGAACAGGCTGCAAGCCGCCCCGGGGCTGACATCGTCCAGCGCAAGTTGCTGGGTTTTTTGCAGCAGCTCGGCGATCTTGGGCAGCTCGTTCGCGCGGTGCCACTGCAGCAGGCGGGCCAGCTCCTCGCGCACCTTGATGGTTTGCGCGTCGCTGAAGTCCACATAGCCGTCAAGCCACCAATAACCGAACTCGGGCGCGTTGTCGTAGGCCAGCTTGACCGCGCTGCAGGCCTGCAGCACGGCGAGCGCCGCGACGGCGAACAGCTGCCCGAGCTTGCGCCAGCCGATAATCCGCCGAGGGCTTGAATTCGAAAACATGAAGGACAGAGACATGGTCGTAAATAGTAACCCAGCCGCCGCGCCTGCGCTGGACGTGGTCATCATGGCCGCCGGCAAGGGCACGCGCATGAAAAGCCAGTTGCCCAAGGTGTTGCACCCGCTGGCCGGGCGCGCGCTTTTGCGGCATGTGGTGGATACGGCCGGGCGGCTCAAGGCGAGGCGGGTGGTCGTGGTGACTGGCCACGGTGCTATGGAAGTTGAAGCAAACTTGCGGGATTCCACAAGGGGAAATGACACCAATGACGGAATTGACCAGAACTTCGAGCTGAAGTTCGTGCGCCAGGAGCCGCAACTGGGCACCGGCCACGCGCTGCAGCAGGCCGTGCCCGCCCTGGCCGATGACGGCATCGTGGTGGTGCTGTCGGGCGATGTGCCCCTGACCCAGCCCGACACCCTGAGGCATCTGGTTGCCGCCTGCGCGGGCACGAAACTGGCCCTGCTGACGCTGGAATTCGCCAATCCCGGCGGCTACGGGCGCATCGTCCGCCAGGGCGGCAAAGTGCAACGCATCGTCGAGCAAAAAGACGCCAGCGAGGCCGAGCGCCAGATCAGGGAGATCTACAGCGGCATCATGGCCGTGCCGGCTGCACAGCTTAAAGCCTGGCTGGCGCGGCTGGACAACAAAAACGCCCAGGGCGAGTTTTACCTGACCGACATCGTGAAGTTTGCCGTGGCCGATGGTGTGGACGTGGTCGGCTACAAGATCGACGACGAGGTGCAGGTTGCGGGGGTCAACAGCCCGGTGCAACTGGCCGAGCTGGAGCGGGCGTTCCAGAAGCGCCAGGCGCTGCACTTCATGGAACACGGCGTGCGCCTGGCAGATCCGGCGCGGTTTGATGTGCGCGGCAGCCTGACCTGCGGGCAAGACGTGGCCATCGACGTGAACTGCATTTTTGAGGGCAAGGTGGCCTTGGGCGACGGTGTGAAAATCGGTGCGAACTGCGTGATTGCCAATGCCAGCATCGCCGCCGGCGCGGTGATCCAGCCCTTTACCCATATCGACGGCGAGAAAGCCGGTGTCAGCGTGGGCGAGGGCGCGATGATCGGGCCCTTCGCCCGCCTGCGCCCCGGCGCGCGCCTGGGGGCCGACGTGCACATCGGCAACTTTGTCGAGGTCAAGAATTCCACCCTGGCCAAGGGCGCCAAGGCCAACCACCTGGCCTACCTGGGCGACGCCACCGTGGGCGAACGCGTCAACTACGGCGCGGGCGCGATCACTGCGAATTACGACGGCGCCTTCAAGCACAAGACCGTGATCGAGGCCGATGTGCACATTGGCAGCAACAGCGTGCTGGTGGCGCCGGTCACGATTGGCGAGGGCGGCACGGTGGCGGCGGGCTCGATCATCACCAAGGACACGGCGCCTGCCACCCTGAGTGTCGCGCGCGGCCGCCAGGCCAGCATCTCCGGCTGGAAGCGGCCCAAAAAATGAGCGCCGACCCGTCCGTCGACGTGCCCGTGGCGCAAGTGCAGGCGAAAATGCAGGCGCAGATGCTGGCCCAGCAGCATGAGATCGCGCGCCTGCGGGGCGAACTGGCCGCCGCAAAAGCGGGGCTGGAGAAGTTCAATTTCACTTTGCTGCACGATTTGCGCGCGCCGCTGCGCCACATCCGCGCCTTCACCCAGATCATCGAAGAAGACCATGGCGCCGCGCTGGATGCAGCCGTGCTGGCGCACCTGAAAATCATCCACGACGCGGCCGCGACGGCCATGCGATTGCTCGACGGCCTGGCGGATTGAAGCCCAAAGGGCTACGGGGTTTGGCAGTTGCTACTATTAATATAGCTAACTATGCATATGCCACGAGGGAAATCGGCGCTTTTTATTCCAAAATGACGTTGCCGGCGGCCTGCTGCGGGCCTTCAGGCGACGGCACCCGCCGCCAAGGGCTTCACGGTGGGCCGCACATACGCGCCCTGGCGCAGCAATTCAGCCTGTAGCACTTCTATATCGACATGGCGCGCCTGCACGCCCTGGGCCACGGCCAGGGCGGCGGCCACACCGGCAGCTTGCCCCGTGACCCAGCACTGCGGAATCTCGCGCATGAAACCGTGGGAGTTGGCGTCGCAAGCCACATGGCGGCCGCAGGCCAGCAGGCCGTCAAGCGCGATGGGCACCAGGGCGCCGTAAGGAATCGAGATATTCGGGAATTTGGGCGAGACGGCGGGCGACACGCCAATCTCGTCGGGCAGGGCGACGCCGTCTGGCCAGCGGCTGCGCAGGACGGCGTCCACGCCGGTGAGGCGGCGCGCATGGCGCACGCCGATTTGTGGCGCCGAGAGCATCAGGAAGGCGTTCTCGAACCCGGGGCCGTGGGCGCGGTAAAAATCCAGGTGGGCGGCCATGGCGCGGTGGGACTTGACCTCGACGGCGGTCAGGTCATCCACATCCAGCGCCGAATAACCGGCCTGGCGCGGCCCCATGAACACAGCCACATCGTTGCGCCAGGACACAAAGGGCCGGTCGAACAAACCGCAGGTTTCACGCCCGCGCGCCATGAAATCGGAGTGCGCCTCGGGCTCGCCGCGCCGGAAGGCGATCCAGCGGGCCATGTCCACACCCGCGAACAGCCAGGCGGTGTTCATGCAATGGTGGATGTCGGCCTCTTCGATGTCGTTTACATAGGCAGCACCGGCACGGGCGAAAATGTCGCCGTCGCCGGTGGCGTCGATCACGACTTTGGCGCGGATGGCCATTCGGCCTTCCTTGCTTTCAAAAGTGACGCCAGCCACCTTGCCATCGGCCATCAGCGGTGTGCAGGCCAGCGCGTGGTAGACCAGCTTGACGCCGCGCTCGATCATGATTTCCTGCGACAGCAGTTTGAGCCGCTCAGGGTCGAGTGTGGGCGACCAGGTGACGATGCCGTGGTAGGCGGCCGTGCGAAAGGACCAATGCGCGGCCTTGGCCGCGTCGGTGGAGCCCCAATCGGCCGGGTCGGGTCCGGCCACGGCGTCTTTGGGCAGGCGGTCGAACAACTCTTCGGCAAAGCCCCGAATGACGAGCTCGCCCGACCAGTCGGTCATGCGGTCGATCCAGATCACCAGGCCGCCAGTGGACAGGCCGCCCAGGTGGTTGTAACGCTCCATCAGCACCACGTCGGCTCCCAATTTGGCAGCGGCGGCGGCGGCTGCCGTGCCGGAGGGCCCGCCGCCCACGACCAATACGTCACAGTCGCGGTAGACCGGAATCTGCCTTGCGTCCTCGCGCCAATGCCCGAGCAGCGGGCGCAAGGGCTTGCCATCGCGTGCAAAAATGTCCGAGATCATGATGCGCTCGTCGGTGCGGGTTCCGTGGGTGACTTTCATGCGGTCTTTAGTGCCCAGTGGCAAAACCTGGGGAGTTGAAAAGAGGAGTGATACCGGGGGATTCTCCACCAGTTCGGGTTTGCGACGCAGTGGCCATTTAAACCGCGCAAGCACTTAAGCGCTCCATCAGCCGCTCACCTGAGCGGCGCTTTGAAATATGGTTTTATATGCCATGAAATCATGGCACAATAAGCCATATGCCTCAGGCCCAACTATTGCTCAAAACCCGCAATACCCACGCCGGTGGATTTGTTGAGATGACAGTTTGGCGGGTTCCCAATCCAGTGCCGCCGTCTGAGCACCCGTTCAAATACAGTTTGGTGTTTATTCGCGATGGGCAACGCCTGATTGGTTATGACAACGAGAGGGGCAAAGGCGACCACAAGCACCTTGGAGCTCGTGAGTTGAAGTACAGATTTGTGGATGTGGAAACCCTGATTGCGGACTTTCTCCGCGATGTGGAGGCTATGCAATGACGACCAAGAACCAGATTTTGAATGTGACCGTGGGAGCACCCTTGCGCGAGGCGGGCGCCCGAGCGGCGGCCACCATGCAGGCGATTGCCCGTGGCGACAAAGTGCGGCCGCATTTTAGCGTCAACTTCGAACAGATTGGCCAGCTGCTGGCCGCGTTCACGCCCAAACGCTGGGAACTGATCGCCGCGCTGCGCGGGGCCGGCCCGCTGACCGTGGCTGAACTGGCACGCCGGCTGAGCCGCGACTACAAGAACGTCCACACCGACGTGAACCAGCTCATCGAATGGATGGCGGTGGAGCGTGGCGACGATGGCCGCGTCTCTGTGCCATGGTCCGAAATCGTCGTGGACATGAAGTTGCCTGAGCGCGTTGCGGCTTAAGCGCTACGCGGATACCCCCATGCCACTTGACTGGAAAGAAATCGCCAACCGCGCCCGTGTTTTTTCCAAAGACTGGAAGCACGTCGAACGCGAAGACGCCGATGCCAAGAGTTTCTGAGATGAGTTTTTTGAGGTCTTTGGCATCAAACGCCGCAAGGTCGCCACGTTCGAGAAACGCGTCAAGAAAATCGACAACAAAGACGGCTACATTGACTTGTTGTGGAAGGGCAC
>JANMVT010000134.1:0-1656 GCA_031392945.1 Rhodoferax sp.
CATGATGGTCAGGCTGCCCGCCTTGGCGCCCACTTCGCCGCCGGACACGGGTGCGTCCAGATAATCGCAGCCCAACGCGTTGACCGCTTTGGCAAAACGCTTGGTGTCGATGGGCGAGATCGAGCTCATGTCGATCACGAGTTTTCCTTTGGTGAGGCCGCTGGCTACGCCGTCTTCGCCAAGCAGCACCTGCTCGACATCCGGCGTGTCGGGCAGCATGAGGATCACGACGTCTGCCGCCCGGGCCACGTTGGCGTTGGTCGTGCATTGGGTTGCAGCCGCCAGAGATGCCGGAACTTTGCTGCGCGTGCGCACAAACATCTCGTGCTTCGCGTCCAGCAGGTGCTGCGCCATGGGGGCACCCATGATGCCCAGGCCGATAAATCCGATTTTCATGGTTTGACTCCTTTGGAGAATGGTGGTTCAGTACGAGCCGGAGGCCACTGGCGGTTGAACGGCATTGGACGGACTGACCGGTTGGCCCGCACGCATCTTCGCCATCACGGCCTGCGCGCCAGCCGCCATCAGCCGCGCATCGGAGCTGATGGTGACAAACTGGAAACCCTTGGCAATGCGCTTCAATGCCGCCTCTGGGCTGCCGTTGTGGATGCCGGCCACCACGCCATGGGCTTTGGCACGCGCCAGGATGTGATCCACGGCTTCGGCAGCTTTTGGGTCCAGATCGTCAAAGACGGGCGTGCAGCCCAGTGCCAGCGACAGGTCGGAAGGGCCGATGTAGATGGCGTCCAGCCCTTCAACCGACAAAATGTCATCCAGGTTGTCGAGCGCTTTGGCAGTCTCGATCATGGCGAAGGTGACGATGGTTTCGTTGGCGTGCTTAGGGTAGTCTGCGCCGCTGTAGAGCAGGGCCCGCGTGGGGCCAAAACTGCGGGTGCCACGGGGCGCGTAGTGGGTGCAGGCGACGAGTTTTTCTGCGTCTTCGCGGGTGTTGACCATCGGGCAGATCACGCCATAGGCCCCTGCGTCCAGCGCCTTCATCAGAATTCCCGGCTCCAGCCACGGCACGCGCACCACCGGCACGGTGTCGGTGGTCGATATGGCTTGCAGCATGGTGACCATGGCCTGGTAGTCCACCATGCCGTGCTGCAGGTCAATCGTCAGCGAATCCCAGCCCTGGTGGGCCATGGTCTCGGCAGAAAAACTGTTGTGTATGGCCAGCCAGCCATTGGCCACAGAACCTCCCGATTTCCAGATCGTGCGCAGGCGGTTTTCTCTCATGGTCGTGTTTCCTTGCATTGCAAAAGTATTGCGGGTAGTTTTGTCTCAATTAACCGTGATTTTGCGCTCGCGGATGATCTGCGAGTAACGCTTGCGGTCGCCTTCAATCAGCTGCGTGAACTGGGCTGGCGTCGTGCCGACAGGAATGGCACCAAGCTCGATCAGCTTGGCTTTCACGTCCTCTGCCGCGAGCAGATCGCGCACGTCAGCCGAGATTTTGTCAACAATCTCCTTCGACGTGCCTGCTGGCGCCAAGAGGCCAATCCAACTGATGGAATTGAATTTGGGGATGACCGCCTCAGACAAGGTGGGCACATCGGGCAAGGCAGTGACCCGCTTGTCGCTGGTGACCGCGAGCGCCCGCAACTTGCCTGCCTTGATGTGGCCGCTGGCCTCCAGCACCGTCATGAACGAGAG
>JANMVT010000197.1:0-17169 GCA_031392945.1 Rhodoferax sp.
TTCAATTCGACTTCGTAGATCAGGATGTGTGCCCAATCTCCTTATCAGTTCTGCGTCACTCATCAATGTTCCAGTCATGTCAAGCCTCCTTTGCTGGGTGAATAGGCCGAGAATAACTCCACATCAGTTTGAACCGCACCCGATCTGTGCATTTTGTGCCAACCACAGACGCCAGCCGCCGAAGACACTGGGGTGGATGGCGCAGCGAAGTAAAGGAGCATGCCGAAAGCCGGGGGACATTCGCGGAGCCATCCGCCCCAATGTCTTCGGCACCCAAGGCAGCAAGCGACTCCTGGCCCTGCCCGATTTGGCCGTTGCGGCGCTGGGCTGGTTGCGGCACAGGCAAGGGCCACAAAACCGGCAGGGGAAACGCCCGGATTTGGCTGTCATTAGCTATTTATTTAATAGCTTTTTACGAACCATTGACAAGGGTTATCACCTCAAACCACCATCAACACCAGTGCCAGCCCGCGCGCCTCAAATTGCCTGAAATCCCGGTCCAGCGTAGTTAGGCCAACGCCGCTGGCGATGGCGAACGCGGCCAAATAGGCGTCCATCCAAATTTTGGGCGACGCCGTGTCGCGCTGGGCCAGGCGGCGCCACAGGGGCATCAGGCCGGGCGGCGGTTCGTCGCGGGTTTGCACCTGGGGCAAGGCCAAAAGGGCGTCCAGCGCCACCCATGCGTCGCTGTTGGTCAAACCTTGGGCACCATACGCAGCCTGCAAGGCCGGTGTGGTGACCAGGCATAAATAGCTCTGTTGGGTAGTCCTGCAAAAAACGGCGGACGCTTGGGACGTGGCCTTGCGCAATGCGCCGGTGGCTTGCCCGTGGCACGGGTGGGATGGGAAAACAGCCGCCAGCCAGATGTTGGTGTCAAACAGGCAGGCGGGCATTTTGCAGGTCCAGCGCTGCCAAGGCCTGCTGTTCGAGCGCCAGCAAGTCTTGCAGGCTCATGGGGCTGGCATTGGTTTGAGGGCGGCAGGGGATGAACGGCAAGCCGCCCGCGCCGACTTCAACCCTGCTGCTTGCCACTGGCAATGCGCTAACTGGCGTTTGCCCCAGCCCCTAGCGCAGAAAATCGGCCACCACGTCGCGCAGGGTTCGCCCCTGCGCCACCGCCCGCAACTTGACATCGCGAAACAGGTCATCTGGCAAATACAAAGTGGTTTTCATGTAGAAATTTTTCCATAAAACAGTTTTATGGCAATACAGGCACTTCCGTCAGCGAAACGACGCGTTCAATTTGTCCAACGCAGGCACGCCAGGGCACAGCTTTTGCACACCCAGCGAATTCAGCGGCGCGGCGGTGGTGTTCATGGCGGCGTGCAAATCGCCAGCATCGGGATCGACGTACAGCAGGCCGGTCAGCACCTCGCCGCGCGCCTGATGGATCGCCACCTGGTTCATGGCGGCAAGGCGGTCGGTGGGGTCGTAGTCGGCTTTGAGCTTGCGCAGGCGCAGGAATTTGCCATCGTGCTGCTCCACGTCTACCACCGAGCCCGGAGTGTACTGCGTGGTGATTTCGTCGCGGCGGGTGATGAAATCGATGCGGCTCACCGCCTCGTTGTGCTCGCGCACGTAATCGTAACTCTTGGTGCTGCCGGCGTGGTTGTTGAAGGCCACGCAGGGGCTGATGACATCCAGAAAAGCCGCACCGCCATGGCCCATGGCCGCCTTGATCAGGGGCACCAGCTGGGCCTTGTCGCCCGAGAAGCTGCGCCCCACAAAGGTGGCGCCGAGCTGCAATGCCATACCGATCAAATCAACCGGGCTGTCGTGGTTGACAATGCCTTTTTTGCTCTTGGAGCCTTGGTCCGCCGTGGCCGAAAACTGGCCCTTGGTCAGGCCGTAGACGCCGTTGTTCTCCACGATGTAGACCATGCGCACGCCGCGGCGCATGGCGTGGGCGAACTGACCCAGGCCAATCGAGGCCGAGTCGCCGTCGCCCGAGATGCCCAGGTACAACAGGTCGCGGTTGGCCAGGTTGGCGCCGGTCAACACACTGGGCATGCGCCCGTGCACAGTGTTGAAGCCGTGCGACGCGCCCAGAAAGTAGTCCGGCGTCTTGCTGCTGCAGCCGATGCCCGAGAGTTTGGCGACGCGGTGCGGCTCTATGTTCAGCTCGTAACAGGCCTGCACGATGGCAGCACTGATGGAGTCGTGCCCGCAGCCAGCGCACAGGGTGCTGACCTTGCCTTCGTAATCGCGCCGGGTGTAGCCGACCTCATTGGGCACCAGGGTCGGATGGTGCATGCGGGGTTTGGCGAGGTAGGTCATGCAGATTCCTTGATGGCGGCGGCTTTGACGTGGGCATGATGGGGCTCCACCGCCACCGAGTGGACATGCTTGATGATGGCGGTGGTGATAAAACGCGCCGTGATCGGCGTGCCATCGTAATGCAGCACCCGCACCAGGTTGGCCGGGTCGATGTCGAGTTCATTCACCAGAAGCGCGTGCATCTGCGCGTCGCGGTTTTGCTCTACCACGTAAACCTGCTCATGGTTGGCGATGAAGCGCGCCACGGCTTCGGGGAACGGAAAGGCGCGCAGGCGCAGGGCGTCCAGGTGGATGCCGGCGTCTTTGAGCGAATCCAGCGCCTCGGCCATGGCCGGCGAGGTCGAGCCGAAATAGATCACACCCAGGCGGGTCTTGTGTTTGGCCTTGCGGATCACCGGCGCTGGCACCAGATCGGCGGCCGAGGCGAACTTGGTCAGCAGGCGCTCGACGTTGTAGATGTAGTCCGGTCCGCGCTCCGAGTATTGGGCGTAAGCGTTGCGTGTGGTGCCCCGGGTGAAATAACTGCCCAGGCTGGCGTGGGTGCCGGGCAGGGTGCGCCAGGGGATGCCATCGCCATCGACGTCTTTGTAGCGGCCAAAGTCTTTGCCGGCTTCCAGCATCTCGGCGGTCATGATCTTGCCCCGGTCGTAGTCTTTGCCCTCTTCCCAATTGAAGGGCTGGCACAGGCGCTGGTTCATGCCGATGTCCAGATCGGTCATCACAAAAACGGGGGTTTGCAACCGGTCGGCAAGATCAAGTGCGGCGGCGGCGTGGTCGAAACATTCGGTCGGGTCTTCGGGGAACAGCAGCACATGTTTGGTGTCGCCGTGCGACGCGTAGGCGCAGGCCAGAATGTCAGCCTGCTGTGTGCGGGTGGGCATGCCGGTTGAAGGGCCGCCGCGCTGCACGTTGATGATGGTGACCGGGATTTCGGCAAAGTAGGCCAGGCCAATGAATTCGGTCATCAGGGACACGCCGGGCCCCGAGGTGGCGGTGAAGGCGCGCGCGCCGTTCCAGCCCGCGCCAACCACGATGCCGATGGAGGCGATTTCGTCCTCGGCCTGCACGATGGCGAAATTGTTCAGCCCAGTGGCGGGGTCTACCCGGTACTTGGCGCAATACTTCTGGAAGGCTTCGGCCACCGAGCTGGACGGCGTGATCGGGTACCAGGCGGCGACGGTGGCGCCGCCGTAAACACAACCCAGGGCGGCGGCGCTGTTGCCGTCGACAAAGATCTGGTGCCCTACCTTGTTGGACCGTTTGACCTGGATGCCGATCGGACCCTTCAAGTGCTCTTTGGCGAAATCGCGGCCCAAATGCAAGGCGCGCACGTTGGAATCGAGCAGTTTCTCCTTGCCCTTGTACTGCTCGGCGAACAGCAACTCAATCACCCCGGCCTCGACATTCAGCAAGACGCTCAAGGCGCCGACGTAGATGATGTTTTTGAACAGTTGCCGCTGGCGCGGGTCAGGGTAGACCGCGTTGGAGATTTCGGTCAACGGCATGCCGATGACGTGGATGTCATCGCGGAATTTGGACGGCGGCAGGGGCTTGGTGCTGTCGTAAAACAGGTAACCGCCGGGCTCGATCTCGGCAATGTCGGCGTCCCAGGTCTGCGGGTTCATCGCCACCATCATGTCGATGCCGCCGCGCCGGCCCATGTAGCCTTTTTCGCTCACCCTGGCTTCGTACCAGGTCGGCAGGCCCTGGATGTTGCTGGGGAAAATATTACGCGGGCTGACCGGCACCCCCATGCGCAAAATGGCCTTGGCGAACAGCTCATTGGCCGAGGCCGACCCGGAACCGTTGACGTTGGCGAACTTGATGACGAAGTCGTTGACTGCCTCAATGCGTTTCATATAACCCCCACGCTTGTCATTTCATGTACTGCGCTGCCCCCCGAGGGGGCCGTGCCTTGCTTGGGGCGCCCCTGCGCGGCGGCGTTCATGCTGGAACTCCCTCGCGGCTTGGCTTCACTGGCTTGGGTTTTGAATCCCGGCTGGCCGGCCCGGCCTGCGTGGTGTTGAGCAGAAACTTTTGCATGTCCCAGGCGCCGGTCGGGCAGCGTTCGGCACACAGGCCGCAGTGCAGGCACACGTCTTCGTCCTTCACCATCACATTGCCGGTTTTCATCACGCCGGACACATACAGATCCTGTGCCAAATTGGCGGCCGGCGCCTTGAGCCGCGTGCGCAAATCCGGCTCGTCGCCGTTGGCGGTGAAGCTGATGCAGTCCATCGGGCAGATGTCCACACAGGCGTCGCACTCAATGCAGGTGTCCTGGGTGAACACGGTTTGCACATCGCAGTTCAGGCAGCGCCCGGCCTCCTTGAACGCGGTGGCGGCGTCAAAGCCGAGCTCCACTTCGACCTTGATGCTGGCCAGGGCGATTTCGGCCTTGGCCCAGGGCACTTTGTAACGCAGGTCGTCGGAGGTGTCGTTGTCATAGGCCCATTCGTGGATGCCCATCTTGGCCGACATTAGGTTGGTCATCGGATCGGGGCGGCGACTGATGTCTTCGCCATTCAACAGGCGGTCGATGGAGACGGCCGCCTCGTGGCCGTGCGCCACGGCGGTGATGATGTTCTTCGGGCCGAAGGCCGAGTCGCCGCCAAAAAACACATTGGCGATGCTGGCCTGGAAGGTGTCCTTGTCCAGCTTGGGCAGGCCCCATTTGTCGAATTCGATGCCGCAATCTTTCTCGATCCAGGGGAATGCGTTTTCTTGCCCGACCGCGATCAACACCGCGTCGCAGGGCACTCGTACATCGGGCGCGCCGGTAGGCACCAGGTTGCGCTGGCCGTCTTCGTCGTAGACCGCCTTGACCACTTCAAACGTCATGCCGCTGAGTTGGCCGTTGACGTGCTCATACGTTTTGGGCACATGGAAATTGAGGATCGGAATGCCTTCATGCTGTGCGTCTTCCTTTTCCCAGGGCGAGGCCTTCATCTCATCAAAGCCGCTGCGCACAATGACCTTGACATCCGCCCCGCCCAGCCGCCGGGCCGAGCGGCAGCAGTCCATCGCCGTGTTGCCGCCACCCAAAACGATCACGCGTTTGCCAATGCTGGTGATGTGGCCAAAGGACACCGAAGCCAGCCAGTCGATGCCGATGTGGATGTTGTCCTTGATGTCTTTGCGGCCCGGCAATTGCAGGTCGCGCCCGCGCGGCGCGCCGCAGCCGACAAACACCGCATCAAAATTCTGCGCCAGCACCGCCTTCATCGAATCAACCGCGTGGCCGCCGTTGAAATGCACACCCATGTCAAGGATGTACCCGGTCTCTTCGTCGATGACAGATTCGGGCAGGCGAAAGCGCGGGATTTGCGACCACATGAAGCCGCCGGCCTTGGCCTCCCCTTCAAACACAGTGATGTCGTAACCCAGAGGCGCAAGGTCGCGCGCGACAGTCAACGAAGCCGGCCCGGCGCCGATGCAGGCGATGCGCTTGCCGTTCTTGGGCGCGATCTTGGGCATGCGTTTGGCGACATCGCCTTTCATGTCGGCAGCGACGCGTTTCAAGCGGCAAATGGCGACCGGTTCCGGCAAGGCATTGTCCCCCTCCTCCACCCGGCTGCGGCGACAGGCCGGCTCGCAGGGCCTGTCACAGGTGCGACCCAGAATGCCGGGGAATACGTTGGATACCCAATTGACCATGTAGGCGTCGCTGTAACGACCTTGGCCAATCAAGCGGATGTATTCAGGAACGGGGGTGTGTGCCGGGCACGCGTATTGACAATCAACGACCTTGTGGAAGTAGGCCGGATTGGCGATATTGGTTGGAAGCAAGTCTGACTCCTAAAGCGCCTCATAAGCCAAGGTTTGACTACAGGATGGCTTGAGGGTTGCACCAGTTTAGGCCTGTCACATCAGGTTAAGTGCCTAGGAAAACCACTATGACTGTGGCTTTTTTGTCAGTTGAATCGCGCCGGCGCGTAAGCTCAACGTAAGCTGCTTAAGGATCAAACTGCAGGCTGCGAGGCCAGTGCCGAAAAGGCTTCGATCACCTCCGCCGGCGCCTGCACCAACTCAATCAAAACGCCCTCACCCGCAATTGGAAATTCATCATTCGCTTTGGGATGCAGGAAACAGATGTCAAACCCCGCCGCACCTTTGCGGACGCCGCCGGGCGCGAACCGCACACCTTTGGCCGTCAACCACGCAACAGCTTTGGGCAGATCGTCGATCCACAGGCCCACATGGTTCAGCGGTGTGGTGTGGACGGCCGGTTTTTTGTCCAGGTCGACGGGCTGCATCAAATCCACTTCAACCTTGAAGGGCCCGCTGCCGATGGCGCAGATGTCTTCATCAACGTTCTCACGCTCGCTGACGAAATTGCCGGTGACTTCCAGGCCCAACATATCCACCCACAGCGCCCTGAGCTTTGCCTTGTCAGGCGCGCCTATGGCAATTTGCTGGATGCCCAGCACTTTGAAAGGCCGCGTCATGGCTTGGCAAGGTGTCGGCGGCCAGCCAGATAACTCACGCCGAACTGGCTGGCATCCTCGGTGTGCAAGACGCCGGCTGCCAGGCGAAACACCTCGCCCGTTTTGTAGGATTTGGAGACGCCGTCCACGGCGATGGCAATTTGCCCTGCCGTGATCAAGGCGCAGGCGTCGAACGGATGCTGATGCTCGCCCACCTGGTAACCCACGTCCCTGCTGACCTGGGTGATTTCATCGTAGTTGCCAGCCCTCAGCGAGGCTTCAAATTCCTGTGTGTTCATCACGTTCTCCTGAATTGGTGTTGGGCCGGTTTTAGCCATCCGAGGTGCGGGAGATTTCGAGCCTGCCGCTCACGCAAACTCCACAATCGCCTGATCCACGGTAAGCGATTCTCCCATTTGCGCCAAAACCTTGCCGACCACGCCGTCGGCGGCGGCAAACAGCACGTTTTCCATCTTCATGGCTTCGATCACCGCCACCCGTTCACCGGCCAGGACTTTTTGCCCGGCCACCACAGCCACATCGACCAGCAGGCCCGGCATGGGTGACAACACAAAACGGCTCATGTCGGGCGCCGCCTTGAACGGCATGAGCGCGTAAAGTTGGGCCATGCGGGGCGAGACGACCATGGCATCGATGCGCGTGCCGTTGTGTTGCAGGCGCAGCGCCAGCGGGTTCTTGGGCGTGCCGCGCTCCACCTGGGCGGTGAACGGCTTGCCATTCACCGTGCCGACGATGCAGATGTCGTTCAACCTGGAATTGCTTCGTATCTCATAGCTTGCCACGCCCGTCCTGACATGCGCAGAGCCCGTTTCGCCCACAAATTCATCCACGTGAACCGGCGTGCAGGTGTTTTTGCCGCCATCAGACAGGGTCACCACCACATAGTCCTTGCCAGCATTCACGGCATACCCCGGTAGCTGGCCAGAAATGCCTGCGGCGCGTTCGCGTGATTTGCGCCGTACAAAGGCAGCCAGCGCCAACAAAAACGACGGATCCTCGTGCGGCACATCTTCGGCCTTGAAGCCTTGCGAATAATTTTCTGCAATGAAGCCGGTGTTGAAATCCCCAGCCACAAACTTGGGGTGCGCCAACAGGGCAGCTTGAAACGGAATATTGCTCGACACGCCGCGGATCACAAAGCCATTCAGCGCCTCGCGCATTTTTGCAATCGCCTCCATCCTGTCCTTGCCGTGCACGATAAGTTTGGCAATCATCGAGTCATAAAACATGGGAATCTCGCCGCCGTCCTGTACGCCGGTGTCGACGCGCACGCCTTGCCATTGGCTGGTATCTGCCGCAAACATGGTTTCTTTCGGCGGCGCGAAGCGCACCAAGCGGCCCGTACTGGGAAGGAAGCTGCGAAACGGGTCCTCGGCGTTGATGCGGCACTCCATGGCCCAGCCATCGCGTTTGACGTCCTTTTGTTCGATGGGCAATTTTTCGCCGGCCGCGACGCGAATCATCAGTTCCACCAGGTCAAGCCCGGTGATGCATTCCGTTACCGGGTGTTCCACCTGCAGGCGCGTGTTCATCTCCAGAAAGTAAAAACTCTGATCCTTGCCGACCACAAACTCTACCGTGCCAGCACTTTGGTAATTCACAGCCTTGGCGAGCTTCACGGCCTGTTCACCCATGGCTTTGCGGGTGGCATCGCTGATGAAAGGCGACGGTGCTTCTTCGATCACTTTCTGGTGACGCCGCTGGATCGAGCATTCGCGCTCATTCAAATAAACACAATTGCCGTGGCTGTCGCCCATCAGCTGGATTTCGATGTGGCGCGGCTCCTCCACAAACTTCTCGATGAAGACCCGGTCATCGCCAAAACTGTTGCGCGCCTCGTTGCGGCAACTGGTGAAGCCCTCAAAGGCTTCCTTGTCATTGAAGGCCACGCGCAGGCCTTTGCCCCCGCCGCCCGCGCTTGCTTTGATCATCACCGGGTAACCAATGCCTTTGGCGATTTCGACCGCGCGTTCGGCCGTTTCAATCGCATCATTCACGCCGGGGATGCAGTTCACCCCTGCCGCGCCCGCGAGTTTTTTCGACTCGATCTTGTCGCCCATCGCGGCAATCGAATAATGCTTGGGGCCGATAAAGACGATGCCTTCTTCTTCGACCCGCTTGGAAAAACCGGCGTTTTCGCTCAAGAAGCCATAGCCAGGGTGTACCGCCTGCGCGCCCGTCTGTTTGCACGCGGCGATGATTTTGTCGCCCAGCAGGTAGCTCTCGCGGCTCGGCGCCGGGCCGATGTTGACGGCTTCGTCGGCCAGCTCGACATGGCGTGCGTCCTTGTCGGCCTCAGAATAGACCGCGACGGTTTTGATGCCCATCCTGCGGGCGGTCAGGATGACGCGGCAGGCGATCTCGCCACGGTTGGCAATCAGGATTTTGGTAAACATATTGAACTTTCTTGGTATCTTGATATCATTGAATCATGCTAAATATTCAAACGCCCCCGCCCAAGCAGGTCTTGCTACGCCTGCCGGATGACGTCGCTGTAAAACTGGCGCGTACTGTGCCACCGCGGCAACGCAACAAATTTCTGGTCGATTTGGTCCGCCAGGAATTAGAAAAAGAGGATGCAGAACTGGTAGCGGCCTGCGAAGCCATGAATGCAATTGAAATGGCGTATCCAGAACGCCTTGCAGAAACACGGGAATGGATTGATGCCGACTTGACGGGACCCGTTGACGATTGGGATCCCGACTTTGACCGGGAAACATTCGAGCGTGAATTTGCCATTGCGCAAGCGCAGTTGGCTTCAAATGAAGCAACTGCCAAGCGCCGGAAATGAATGCCCCTATTCAACGCGGCCAGGTGTATTGGGTAGCGCTCGATCCGGTGCGTGGTTCGGAAATGTCCAAGACTCGCCCTTGCGTCGTCCTTTCCGCCAACGAAATCAACCGCAGGCGCAATACCGTAGTAGTAGTGCCACTGACAAGTACGCCCGAACCTGTGCATTTTCCGCTGGTGATTAATGTCCCATCGGCGGGAATCGGATCGAAGGCACGGTCTGAGCAAATCCGCAATGTCGATAAAAGCCGATTGACAAGCCTGATGGGCCAGATCAGTGATGCTGACCTCAATGACATTTCGCATGGGGTTGCCAAGGTGCTTGGGATCAAGCGTTGATCGTGAGCAAGACATACTAGCACCCGCGTCTCGTGAGGCAGTATGACGTCATCAATAAAGCCACGCGCACCGGCCACACAGGGGTTGGTAAAGCAAACCTTGTACTCGGCCACTTTTGCGGCCAGCACCACCTGCCTTGCGGCTTGTCAGCGTCCGAGTACGCAGCCACCGTTTTGATATCCAACTTGCGGGCAGTGGCGATGACGCAGCATGCATTTTCACTGCGGTTGGCAATCAGAATTTTGGTAACCATTTTCGGTTCCTATTGATTACTTCTGTACAGATCGAATTCAATTGCGGAAACCAGGTTACCCGTTCGTACTAAGCGCGGCCCGCTAATTGTTAAAAAGTCCGACTTATTTGAAAAATCAACCCACTCTGGGTTTCGGTCAGTTATCGGAATGGTTTCTGCTTTTTTTGTTTTCAGCGATTGGTACATCAACCCGTATTTGTCGGAATAAATTAACTCTTTATTGTTTAACAAGAAACACAGCCCTTTGGGCATTTCGTTGTTTTCCCAATATTCTCTGAACGACCGAGATCGAGCTGCAACGCGGTCGCACGATTCGAACCATGTTTGTCCTTGTGCGGAAATTGAGACTAAAGCGGCTAGAAAAGCCAGGTATCGCAAATGCGCAAGAAGCAATTTAGTTCTGAAAATGTTGGTTGACATTGCTATTCCGCTTTGATTTTTGAGAGAAGCAATTTGCGCTCAGCGGTGAAGTCCCACCAAGGCTGCCGTGATCCGCCACTCATAAACTTCTTGGAGGCCAGAAAAACATCCAGAACGCACGGGTCATGGCGGGCACCCATGGGGGTGCGCAGCGCTTCATATGTAGCGATCGGGTCCATGGCAGCCACATCGGCAGGCGTGTGCACGCCCAGGCCCCGCAGGTCCTGGGCGATGGACTTGCCGATGTTGGGGATGTCGGTCAGCACTTTGGCTTGCGATCCGTAAGAGACTTTTGGCATGGCTTGCTTACTCAGTTCCACAAGGCGGCTTGAGCACTTGCGCCACTACGGGCTTCTGAGCCCGCAACGGGCACGGCGTATCCGCCTCCGCTCATGTCCCCCGCCCACGCACGGCGAGAGCCGTGCATGGCGTATTGCCACAACGTGAGCGTAACCGCGTCAGCGGTTGCGTGAGCCGGGGGACACGGAGCAAAACGCCCAGGCAGCCCGGTCCAGCGCGAGAAGTATGCATAACCACGCAACTCAGAGCGGAATGTTCCCATGCTTGCGCCACGGGTTTTCAAGTTTTTTGTCTTTGAGCATCATCAGACTGCGGCAGATCCGTTTGCGGGTTTCCTGCGGCAGGATCACGTCGTCGATGAAACCGCGTGCGCCGGCTACAAACGGGTTGGCAAAACGGGCTTTGTACTCGGCCTCTTTGGCGGCCAGTTTGACCGGGTCGCCCTTGTCTTCGCGGAAGATGATTTCCACCGCGCCCTTGGCGCCCATCACGGCGATTTCGGCGTTGGGCCAGGCAAAGTTGACGTCGCCACGCAGGTGTTTGGAGCTCATCACGTCATAGGCGCCACCGTAGGCCTTGCGCGTGATCACGGTGATCTTGGGTACCGTGCATTCCGCGTAGGCGTAAAGCAACTTGGCGCCGTGCTTGATGATGCCGCCGTACTCCTGGCTGGTACCGGGCATGAAACCCGGCACATCGACAAAGGTGATCACGGGAATATTGAAGGCATCACAAAAGCGCACAAAACGCGCGGCCTTGATGGCGCTCTTGATATCCAGGCAACCCGCCAGCACCAGCGGCTGGTTGGCCACCATGCCAATGGTCTGGCCGTCCATGCGGGCAAAACCGATCACGATGTTTTTGGCGTACTCGGGCTGCAGTTCGAAAAAGTCGCCGTCGTCCACGGTCTTGACGATCAGTTCCTTCATGTCATACGGCTTGTTGGGGTTGTCGGGCACCAGGGTGTCCAGGCTTTTTTCCAGGCGCTCAGCCGGGTCGCCGCTCTTGCGCACCGGGGCCTTTTCGCGATTGGAGAGCGGCAGGTAGTTGTACAGGCGCCGCAACATCAGCAGCGCTTCAACGTCGTTCTCAAAGGCCAGATCGGCCACGCCGCTGCGCGTGGTGTGGGTGATGGCGCCGCCGAGCTCTTCTGCTGTCACTTCTTCGTGCGTCACCGTTTTGACCACTTCGGGGCCGGTCACGAACATGTAGGACGAGTCCTTGACCATGAAGATGAAGTCGGTCATGGCCGGCGAATACACCGCCCCACCGGCACACGGCCCCATGACCATGCTGATCTGCGGCACCACACCGCTGGCCATCACATTGCGCTGGAACACGTCGGCATAACCGCCCAGGCTGGCCACACCTTCCTGGATGCGCGCCCCGCCCGAGTCGTTGAGGCCGATCACGGGTGCGCCGACCTTCATGGCCTGGTCCATCACCTTGCAGATTTTCTCGGCATGCGCCTCTGACAGGGCACCACCAAACACGGTGAAGTCCTGGCTGAAGACAAACACCAGGCGGCCATTGATCATGCCGTAGCCTGTGACCACGCCGTCGCCCGGCACCTTTTGCTCTTCCATGCCGAAATCGACGCAGCGGTGTTCGACAAACATGTCCCATTCTTCAAACGTGCCCTCATCCAGCAGCAGTTCCAGTCGCTCGCGTGCGGTGAGTTTGCCTTTTTTGTGCTGCGCGGCGATGCGCCTTTCGCCACCGCCCTGGCGTGCGAGTTCGCGCTTGGCTTCGAGTTGTTCGAGGATGTCGTGCATGGTGTATTCGAATAAGTGTGGGATGAATGACAGGATAAATTACTACTGTATTAATAGCTGACTAAGCATGATTGGCGAGGGCTAAAAGTAGATTTCTTGCCGCAGTAGAGGCTGCGAGCTGCCCCAGGCGGACTTGCGCCGTCATCTGCGGCAACAGCGCCTGGACTTGCCTGCTGGACTGGAACGACTGCTTCAACCCGGCCTCGATGCGCTCCCACATCCAGGCCAGAGATTGCTGCTGTCGGCGCGATGTCAACTGACAGTTTGCTGCTTGAAGCGACCTGAACCGGCTCACTGCGCTCCAGAAGATGTCAACGCCTTGCCCGAGCAAGGCACTGAGCTGGATCACCTGCGGGTGCCAGGCCTCGACCGTTCGGGCTGAGTTTGTCGAAGCCAGCGCCCCGTCGACGGTTTCAGGGCGATCGGGGTTTTGCAAAGGACGGCCACTTTGTCCCAACAAGCGCAACGACGACATGATCATGGCCTCGGCCCGCGTAGCCGCATCCGGGTCAATGTCAGCTTTGTTGATCACCACCAGGTCGGCCAGTTCCATCACGCCCTTTTTGATTGCCTGCAAGTCGTCGCCCGCATTGGGCAACTGCATCAGCACAAACATGTCTGTCATGTTGGCCACGGAGGTTTCAGACTGGCCAACGCCCACAGTCTCGACGATCACGATGTCATAACCGGCCGCCTCGCACACCAGCATCGCCTCCCGCGTCTTCTCAGCCACGCCGCCCAGCGTGCCACTGCTGGGGCTAGGGCGGATGTAGGCCTTTTCATGCACCGAGAGTTTTTCCATGCGTGTCTTGTCGCCCAGAATCGAGCCACCAGACACAGTGGAAGAAGGATCGACCGTGAGCACCGCCACGCGATGGCCCTGCTCTATCAAATACAGGCCCAGCACCTCTATGAAAGTGGATTTTCCGACTCCCGGCACACCGCTGATCCCCAAACGAAACGACTTGCCTGTATGGGGCAGCAACGCCGTCAACAACTCGTCTGCCTGCGCACGGTGGTCTGCCCGCGTGGACTCCAGCAGCGTGATGGCCTTGGCCATGGCGCGGCGCTTGGCACCGCCCACGCCACCACGCAAATCCGTCATCAACTCAGCAGGATTCACCCGAGCGCCTTCGTGATCTGTGCCAGCACGTCCTTCGCGCTCACAGGGATCGGCGTGCCGGGGCCGTAAATGCCCTTCACTCCGGTCGCATAGAGAAAGTCGTAATCCTGGCGCGGCACCACGCCGCCAACAAAGACGATGATGTCGTTGGCGCCCTGCTTTTTCAGCTCTTCAATGATGGCGGGAACCAGGGTTTTGTGGCCCGCAGCGAGGGTGGACACACCCACGGCATGCACGTCGTTTTCAATCGCCTGGCGGGCGCATTCTTCGGGCGTCTGGAACAACGGGCCGATGTCCACGTCAAAACCCAGATCGGCAAAGGCGGTCGCGACCACTTTGGAGCCGCGGTCGTGGCCGTCTTGCCCGAGTTTGGCGATCAACACGCGCGGGCGGCGGCCCTGTGCCGTGGCAAATTGGGCGATGTCGGCCTTGATGGCATTCCAGTATTCCATGCTGTCCCCATGCGTGGTGTCCGAGTCGTAGGCTGCGGCGTACACGCCGGTGACCTTGTGCGTGTCGGCACGGTGGCGGCCAAAGGATTTCTCCAGCGCGTCGCTGACTTCACCCACGGTGGCACGCAGGCGCACCGCTTTGACGGTCAAGTCCAGCAGGTTGCCCGAGTTGTTGTCTGCTGCACTGGTGATAGCTGCCAGCGCTTGTTCCACGAGGGCTGCATCACGCCTTTGCTTCACGGTTTTCAACAATGCGATCTGCCCAAGGCGAACGGCCACGTTGTCGATGTCGCGCGCTTCAATCGCGTCTTCTGTCTTGAGTTTGTATTTGTTGACGCCAACGATCACGTCCTTGCCGCTGTCAATGCGGGCCTGCTTTTCTGCCGCTGCCGCTTCGATTTTCAGCTTGGCCCAGCCGCTGTCCACGGCCTTGACCATGCCGCCCATGGTCTCCACTTCTTCAATGATTTTCCAGGCCGCATCGGCCATGTCCTGCGTGAGTTTTTCCATCATGTAGCTGCCGGCCCAGGGGTCGATCACGCTGGTGATGTGGGTTTCTTCCTGGATGATGAGTTGGGTATTGCGGGCGATGCGCGAGCTGAATTCGGTCGGCAGGGCAATCGCTTCGTCGAATGAATTGGTGTGCAGGCTTTGCGTGCCGCCAAACACGGCCGCCATCGCTTCGACGGTTGTGCGCACGATGTTGTTGTACGGGTCTTGCTCGGTCAGGCTCCAGCCACTGGTCTGGCAATGTGTGCGCAACATCAAGCTTTTTGGCGACTTGGCGTTGAAGCCGGTCATGATGCGGTGCCACAACAGGCGTGCCGCGCGCATCTTGGCCACTTCAAGGTAGAAGTTCATGCCGATGGCCCAGAAAAAGCTCAGGCGCCCGGCAAACTCATCCACGTCCATGCCTTTGTTGATGGCAGTCTTCACATACTCCTTGCCGTCAGCGAGGGTGAAAGCCAACTCCAGCGCCTGGTTGGCACCGGCCTCCTGCATGTGGTAACCGCTGATGGAGATCGAGTTGAACTTCGGCATGTTTTTGGCCGTGTACTCGATGATGTCGCCAATGATGCGCATGGACGGCGCGGGCGGGTAGATGTAGGTGTTGCGCACCATGAACTCTTTCAGAATGTCGTTCTGAATTGTCCCGCTCAATTTATCCTGACTCACGCCCTGCTCTTCGGCCGCGACGATATAGCCGGCCAGCACCGGCAGCACCGCGCCGTTCATGGTCATGGAAACCGAGACCTTGTCCAGCGGGATCTGGTCGAACAGGATCTTCATGTCTTCGACCGAATCAATCGCCACGCCGGCCTTGCCCACGTCGCCCGTCACGCGCGGGTGGTCGCTGTCGTAGCCCCGATGTGTGGCCAGATCAAACGCGACGGAAACACCCTGCCCACCGCCTGCCAGCGCCTTGCGATAAAACGCGTTGGATTCTTGGGCGGTTGAGAAGCCGGCGTACTGCCGAATCGTCCACGGGCGCACCGCGTACATGGTGGCCTGGGGGCCGCGAATGTAGGGCGCAAAACCGGGCAGCGTATTGGCGTGGGGCAAGCCCGCCGTGTCGGCCGCCGTGTACAAGGCTTTGACGTTGATGCCGTCTGGCGTGAGCCAGTTGAGGGCGTCCACATAGCCACCGGGCGCGGATTTGGCAGCGGCCTTCTGCCAGCCAGCCAGGGTGGGCGCAGCGGAGGTTGAGGAAGCGGAGGAAGCAGATTTGGGGTCGGATGCGGTGCTCATAACTGCATTTTAACCCTAAAAATTATTTGTAATTATAAATTCAGAATTCAGTTTCGTGTAAACTTCAGGAACTCGTTTTCACGTCAAGCAAGCCAAAGAACGCCCTTCCTTGAACGCCCCGCCATGAATGCCCCGATACCGCCCGACCGGCTCAAACCGCGCGCCCTTTACGAAGAGGTGGCCGAGTTGTTGCGCCAGCGCATTTTCAATCGCGAACTGGCTCCCGGCAGCTGGATTGATGAACTCAAGATCGCCAAGGATTACGGCATCAGCCGCACGCCCTTGCGTGAGGCGCTCAAGGTGCTGGCCACCGAAGGCCTGGTGACGATGAAAGTGCGCCGGGGCGCCTATGTCACCGAAGTGTCCGAACAGGATTTGAACGAGGTTTACCACCTCTTGAGCCTGCTGGAATCCGATGCCGCAGGCGTGGTCGCCGCCAAGGCCACTGACGCGCAGCTAGATGAACTCAAGGCCCTGCACCAGCAGCTCGAAGCGACGGTGCGCCCCAGCAAGACTGATCGCGAGAAGTTCTTCGAGCTCAATGAGCGTTTTCACATGACGCTGCTCAAAATCGCCAACAACCGCTGGCGCGACCAGATGGTGGCGGATTTGCGCAAAGTGATGAAGCTCAACCGCCACCATTCACTGTTCAAGGCCGGCCGCATTGAGGACTCGCTGGCCGAGCACCGCGCCGTCATGGCAGCCTTGGCCACGCGCGACGCAAGCTTGAGCGCCCAACGCATGCGCGAGCATTTTGCGAATGGGCTGGAGGCGGCGGCCTGATCCAACGTGCTGTGTGGCTTCAAGCGCCCCGCTCAGGCGCAATCATTTCGGCGTAGTCGTACAAGGCGCCCAGAATTTCCTCGCCTTGTTCATCGGTGGTTTCAGACAGTGCGTCGATCTCGCTGAACAGCGCTTCAATGGTTCGCGCGCCACCTTCGCCGTCGAACAGCCTCGCGACGCGGTGCGCCTCCCAACGGGCCGCCTCTTCAAGTGTGAGGGAGGCCAGAAAATTGCGCGCCCGGTAACGCAAGACCAGCTCTTCCAGGCGCGGATCGTCAAAGGCGTTCCTGGCTTTCGCCAATTTTTCGGGCGAGAGACCACGCAATGCGGCCAATCTGCGCCGATCCGCATTGCCGATGAAGCCACCGTACAGGTCTTCGTCCACGTCGGGCGGGCTTTCCGGCGGGCGTTTGAACACCGCCGGCCAGATGGCGCTCATGTCGGGCAAGTCGCGCGCCAT
>JANMVT010000202.1:0-1857 GCA_031392945.1 Rhodoferax sp.
TAGATAGTTTGCTATTAAAACAGGATTATTTAGGTGAACTGGCTTGGGGTATCCAAGGCGATCTGACTGCGTCCCTGGCACGCATCGCCCGTGCCCTGCATGAGGCCGACATCAAGCATGTGCGCCACTATTGGCGCGGCGAACAACTCGCCGTGTTGGGCGACCAGGGCCAGCGCCTGGGCAGCGTCGAGCGCGGCGCGGTGCGGCCCCTGGGCCTCGCCACACGCGCGGTGCATCTGGTGGGGCAGACACCCGACGGCCGCGTCTGGGTGCAACAACGCGCGCTGGACAAATCCAATGACCCCGGCCAGTGGGACACGCTGATGGGCGGCATGGTGTCGGCGCAAGACGAGCTGGGCACGGCCTTGGCGCGCGAGACCTGGGAAGAAGCAGGCCTGGTGCTCGGGGATTTGCGGGCGGTGGCCCATGGCGGTTGTGTGCGCATTCAGCGGCCCACCGCTGATGCCGGTGACGGCGGCGACGACGCAGGCATTGGCTACATGGTTGAAGCCATTGACTGGTTCCACTGCACAGTCCCCGATGGCATGCTGCCTGTCAACCAGGACGGCGAAGTCGCGCAGTTCAAACTGCTGACACACGCCGAATTGGCCGCCAGTTTGCAGCGTGGCGAATTCACGCTGGAAGCCGCCCTGGTTCTTGTCGCTGCCTTCGGACTGCGACAATCGGAATTTTGATGCCATGAGTGATCCATTCGAGCAGGCCAGGACACAATTTCTGGACGGTCTGGCGCATTTCCAGGCGGGGCGGTTTGAGGCGGCGAAGGCCTGTTTTTAGGCCTCGCTGGCCGTGTTGCCCGACCGTGTCTCCACCCTGACCAACCTCGGCGCGACCCACATCAAACTGGGCCGTCCCCACGACGCTTTGCCGCTGCTGAACCAGGCGATCACGCGTGAACCGGGCAACCCAGAAGCCTGGTTTCAGCTTGGCCTGGCCCACATCGGCCTCAACCAACACACGCAGGCCCTGGCCTGCTTTGACAAGGCCCAGGCGGTTGACAACAGCGGGCCTGTCCTGTGGATGCTGCGCGCCCAATGCCATTCGCATCTGGACCAAAAAGAGGCTGCGCTGGATGCGCTGGCGCGCGCGTTGGCGATCGACCCGTCACTCGCGCAAGCCTGGAGCGAACGCGGCAACCTGTTGCGTGAATTGAAGCGCCCGGCCGACGCGGCGGCAGCCTATGAAAAGGCCATCGCCCTGGGTGCGGATGCGGGAATCAACAGTTATTTTTTGGCGTCGGTGCGAGGCGGACAAGGCCCGTCAACCGCGCCGCGCGCTTATGTCGAGAAGCTGTTTGACGACTACGCCGGGTCGTTTCAGGACCATCTGGTCAAGGATCTGCATTACCAGGCCCACGCGGTGTTGGTGGCGCAGTTGCCGGCGCGCCGGTTCAGCTCGGTGCTGGACCTGGGTTGCGGCACGGGATTGTGCGGGCGACTGGCCAAACCGTTTTCCGGCCGGATTGACGGCGTGGATATTTCCGGTGAAATGATCAAGGAGGCGCGCCAGACCGGCGTATACGGCCAGTTGTTTCACGCCGACGTGGCCGAGTACCTTGGCAGCGCCGAGCGCCGCGATGATCTGGTGCTGGCCACCGATGTCTTTATCTACATCGGCGAGCTTGGGTCCGTGTTTGAAGGCGTCGCCAAAACCCTGGCGCCGGGCGGGCTGTTTGGCTTCACGTTTGAACTGGCGCGCCCGCAGAGCGGTACGGCTGCAGATGTCGTGTTGCAGCCCAGTTTGCGTTACGCCCATTCAGAAAATTACCTGCGCCGCATGGCTCGGGAACACGGCTTTGAAGTGGATTCGCTGACAACACAAGCCCTGCGGGAAGACCAG
>JANMVT010000291.1:0-30996 GCA_031392945.1 Rhodoferax sp.
TGCAATAGCATGGATGGCTTGGTCTGGCAGTTCCCGGCTTTTGATCAACAAATCGACACGGGTGTCGCAGGCTTTCTCCAGGCGATATTGAGTTGTCAATTTTGTTTTCAGGTCAATGACGCGGCTGGTCTCAAAATACACATCAATGTCGCCACCCCGGCGCTGGTCATCGACCCGCGATCCATACAGATAAATATGCCCGGTCGGATCCAATGCGCCCAGTATGGAACGCAGTGCATTGATTTCAGGGCTGCTTAAACGCATGGCGGATTGTATTGTTTGGAGCAATAACCTTTACGGCTTTTTGCCTTCTGCCAACAAGCGCTTCAAATACTGCCCATAGCCGTTTTTAGCCAGAGGCATGGCCAATTTTTCCAACTGCTCACTGCCAATGAACCCGTTGCGCCAGGCGATTTCTTCGACGCAGGCGATCTTCAAGCCCTGCCGGCGCTCCAGCGTGGCAATGAACTGGCTGGCGTCCAGCAGACTGTCGTGCGTGCTTGTGTCCAGCCAGGCGTAGCCGCGCTGCATGATCTGTACGTTGAGCTGACCAAGATCAAGGTAAGTCTGGTTCACAGCGGTGATTTCAAGTTCGCCGCGGCCGCTGGGCTTGATGGTTTTGGCAATGTTGATGACCTGGTTGTCGTAAAAATAAAGGCCTGTTACCGCGTAGTTGCTTTTGGGTTTGGCTGGTTTTTCTTCAATACCGTTGGCCTTGCCCGCCGTGTCAAAGGCTACGACACCATAGCGCTCCGGATCCTGCACGTGGTAGGCAAACACTGTAGCGCCCTGAGTCCTTGCATCGGCGCCGGCCAGCAAAGAGACAAAGTCATGCCCATAAAAAATATTGTCCCCCAGCACCAGCGCACTGGGGTTGTTGCCAACAAACTTCTCGCCAATGATGAAGGCCTGCGCCAAGCCATCCGGGCTGGCCTGCACGGCGTATTGCAGGTTGATGCCCCACTGGCTGCCGTCGCCCAGCAACTGCTGAAAACGCGGGGTGTCTTGCGGGGTGCTGATGACCAAAATGTCCCGCATGCCGCCGAGCATCAGCGTGCTCAGCGGGTAATAAATCATGGGTTTGTCGTACACCGGCAGCAATTGCTTGCTCATGGCCAAGGTTGCAGGGTGCAGGCGGGTGCCAGAGCCGCCTGCCAGGATAATGCCTTTTCGATTTGTCATTTCAAACTGGGTTATGTTGGCAAAGTCAATTTGGTTGATCCAGAAATTCAGCCAGCATGCGCTCAACGCCCTGCTGCCAGTGCGGCAGCGTCAAGCCAAATGTCGTCTGGAGTTTTTGGGTGTTCATTCGCGAGTTGAGGGGCCGTTTGGCGTTTGTCTGGAACGCTGAACTGGAAACCGGTTCGATGGATTTTGCTATTATTTTAGAAGCTATCTGCGCATGTCTGGCGAGGGCTAAAGCCGTATTTGCATAGTCAAACCAGGAGGTTTGACCCCCTGCAACCACATGATAGATGCCGCTGCGGTTCAGGGCCTCGTCTTTGCGCCATGCGCTCACCTGTGCGATGGCATGCGCGGTGACATCAGCCAGCAACTCGGCGCTGGTTGGCGCGCCAATCTGGTCGTTGATGACCTTAAGGGTTTCGCGCTCCTGTGCCAACTTGAGCATGGTTTTGGCGAAATTGCCGCCGCGTGCGGCATAAACCCAGCTGGTCCTGAAGATCAGGTGCTTGCAACCGCTTGCCTGGATGAGTTGCTCACCCCCCAGCTTGCTGCTTCCATACACATTGAGCGGTGCAGGCGGGTCTGTCTCAACCCATGGCGTTGACCCACTGCCGTCAAATACATAGTCGGTCGAATAGTGAACCAGCCACGCGCCAATGCTGGCAGCCGACGTAGCCAATGCGCCGGGAGCCAGCGCGTTGATTGTGCGAACCAGATCCGGCTGGCTTTCGGCCTTGTCGACTGCTGTGTAGGCGCCGACATTGACGATGATGTCCGGCTTGATCGTTCGGACGGTCTCGGCCAAACCCAAAAGGTTGGTGAAATCACCGCAAAAATCAGTGTTGTCGAAATCCAGCGCGACGACATCACCCAGTGGCGCCAAGCTGCGTTGCAACTCCCAGCCGACCTGGCCGTTTTTGCCAAAAAGAAGGACTCTTGCCATCGGTGTCAGGCCACCCGTTTTTCATAGTTGGTTTGCACCCACTCACGGTACGCACCTGATTGCACGTTAGTTATCCAGGCTTGATTGTCCAAATACCACTGCACGGTTTTGCGGATGCCGGTCTCAAACGTCTCAGCTGGCCGCCAGCCCAATTCGCGCTCGATCTTGCTGGCGTCGATGGCGTAGCGGCGGTCATGGCCAGGGCGATCCGCGACGTAAGTAATTTGCTCGCGGTAACTATTGCCGCCTGATCGGGGGCGCATTTCGTCAAGCAGGGCGCAAATGGTGTTGACGATGTCGATGTTGGGCTTCTCGTTCCAACCACCCTCGTTGTACACCTCACCCGCCCGGCCGGCTTCCAAACCGCGACGGATGGCGCTGCAATGGTCGCGCACATACAACCAGTCACGCACCTGCATGCCGTCACCATAAACGGGCAGCGGTTTTCCGGCCAGTGCGTTCACGATCATGAGCGGGATCAGCTTCTCGGGAAAGTGAAATGGCCCGTAATTGTTGCTGCAATTGGTGGTCAGCACCGGCAGGCCGTAGGTATGGTGGTAGGCGCGCACAAGGTGGTCGCTGGCCGCCTTGCTGGCCGAATACGGGCTGTTGGGCTCGTATTTGTTGGATTCGGTGAAGGCCGGATCATCTTTGGCGAGCGAGCCATAAACCTCGTCAGTTGAAACATGGAGGAATCGAAAAGCCTTTTTGTCCTCGCCGCTCAAGCCGCCCCAAAAGGCCCGCACGGCTTCCAGAAGCCGAAATGTGCCCATGATGTTGGTCTGGATGAAGTCTTCTGGACCGTGAATCGACCGGTCTACGTGCGATTCGGCGGCAAAATTGACAATGGCGCGGGGTTTGTGTTCGGCCAGCAGTCGCTCTACAAGGGCGGCATCCCCAATGTCGCCACGGGCAAACACGTGGCGACAGTCGGTTTGAAGCGAAGCCAGATTCTCGCGGTTGCCGGCGTAGGTCAGATTGTCGAGGTTGACAACGGCCTCATCCGATTGCGCCAGCCAGTCCAGAACGAAATTGGAGCCGATGAAGCCGGCGCCACCCGTGACGAGGATCATTGAATTCCCTGAAAAGTCGCTGACGAAATTGCGTCGTCAGCTTTCGGGAATTATAGGATTAGCCGTACAAGTACTTGGGCAGCCACAAAGTGAGCCCCGGCCAGATATACATGAACACCATGCACAGAATCACAATCAGCATATACGGCATCATGCCTGCAAAGATCTGGTTGATCGTCACGTGCGCTGGCGACACCCCCTTCAGGTAAAACGCCGACATCGCAACAGGTGGCGAAAGGAATGCCGCCTGAAGGTTCACAAACACCAGCACACCCCACAGAATCGGGTCAATCTGGAAATGCGCCAGCAGGGGCAGGAAGATGGGCACAAAAATCACGATGATCTCGGTCCACTCCAGTGGCCACCCCAGCACAAAAATAATGGCTTGGGACAACAGCATGAACTGGAGCGGCGAAAGGTTCATCGACAGCACCCACTCTTCGACCACACGCTGCCCTCCCAACAAGGCAAACACCGCAGAAAACAGGGCAGAGCCGACAAACAGCCAACACACCATGGACGTGGTTTTGGCGGTCAGGAACACCGCTTCCTTGATTCGCTGGAAGTTCAATGTCCCAGCCTGCCAGGCCATGAGGAAAGCGCCCGCCGCACCCACTGCCGCCGACTCGGTCGCTGTCGTGATGCCGAACAGGATCACCCCCAGCACCACCAGGGTCAGCAGCCCCAACGGCATCACTGATGACACCAGCATGCGCAGAATTTCATACTGCTCGGCGTCAAAACGCCTGTAGTACCAAAGCAGCAACACTGCGCTGATGCCACAAGCCACCCAAAACCAGGTGTAGAAGGCTTCGGGCACCGCTGCCGTTTGCGGCCCTTTGGCATCGGGGTCGCTCATTTCCTGCAGGGCCGGTTCACCGCCTGTTTTTGCGCCGTCCGTTTTTTCAGCCCCCGGCGGCTCCTTCACGTCTGTCGAGCCAAGTGGCGCCTGCAAACCTCCGTCGTCCGGCGGCTCCTTGACACCACCATCCGACGGCGGTTCTTGCAGGCCCCCTGCGGCTGGCTCAGCGGGTTTGGCCAGGGCCTGGGGCACCACTGGTTTGACGGCCGCTTTGGCAACCTGGGCCACCTGCGCTGCCAGTGTGGCGTTATTTTCTTCCTGCGAATGCACCACCACATACCACCACGTGCCCGCCAGGGATACGACAGCCAGAATGAATGGCACCAGCGCCATGAAAAAACTGCGCAACAACAGCCCCCAAGTGACCTGAGCCCCCTGTGCGCCGCCGCGCAACGCCTTGCCTGGCAACACCAGTGCCACAAGCAAGGCGGGCAGGATGCGCTTCGAATAAGCATCCGAGACGTGGCCAAGCCATGCCGGTATCGGCGCCCGCAACTGGTCCGCAGGCAGTTTGGGCGCAATTTTGGGATTGATCAACACCCAGCCAATGATGTAGACAAGGTACAAAAAAGAAAGGAAAAACCCGGGGAACATCGCTGCGGCATACAGCTTGACGACCGACTGGCCCGCCACTGCAGCGTACACAATGATCATCACCGACGGTGGTATCAATATTCCAAGCGTGCCGCCAGCGGTGATGACACCCGCCGCAAGCCGGGTGTCATAACCTGCATTGAGCATGGGCCGCATGGCGATCACCCCCATCAACACCACCACAGCCCCCACCAGCCCGCTGGCAATGCCCCAGAAAGTGCAAATGATCAGTGTCGTCACCGCCAGAGACCCCGGCACACTGCGAAAGGCCAGTTGCACGCTGTGAAACATTTTGTCCACCAGCGCGCCGCGCTCCATCACATAACCCATCAAGACAAAAAGCGGAATGGACAAAAGCGTCTCATTGGTCATGGCGCCAAACGCGCGTTGAACCATCAGGTCGAAAATCCGGTTGTCCAGAAAGCCGACGGCCGGGTTGTAGAAGGCGATGTAGCCAAACATCATGCCCAGGCCCATCAGGGTAAAGGCCGTCGGGAAGCCCATCATGATCACGATCACGATGAGGCCGAGCATGGTCATGCCAAGTGCTGCGTTGCTCATGGTCAGCCTTTCATTCCGATGGACTTCTCGATTGCGAGCGCCTTCGCCTCTTCATCGACAAATTCGCTGCCCTCGAGCTGCTGCGCGACCACGTCGGACTCTTCGGCGTCCTTCAGGCGGGGCGTCCACTTGCCGGTCTTGATGCAGACGATGCAACGCACGATTTCGGCCACGCCCTGCATCAGCACAATGGAACCGGCCAGGGGAATGACAAACTTGAAGGGATAAAGCGGCAGCGGTTCGGCATTGAAAGTCTGCTCATGAATCGCCAGTGAGTCCTGGAAATAGCTCCAGCCGGCCCATGTCAGGGCCGCAATGCCAGGGATGAAAAACACAAAGTACAAAACCAGGTCAATCGTGGCCTGGGTGCGTGGCTTGAAGCTGCCGTACAGGAAATCGCCGCGCACATGCCCGTCGTGGGCCAGGGCGTAGGCGCCCCCGAGCATGAATAGCGTGCCGTACAGCATGTTGTTGGCATCGAACATCCACGCGGTGGGCGCATTCAGGGCGTAACGCTTGAACACCTCGCCGCACACCAGCAGCATCAGCACCACGATGAGCCATGCCGCCGCCTTGCCGACCCAGGTGCTGATGTGGTCTGCCGCATGTAAAAGTTGCTGTACTGTCATGAAATTTTCCCTTAAGCCGTACCACCCCATGTTTGAGGACGGTGCATAAAAAACCAGCCGTCCAGAGGGCCCGGATGGCTGGTTTGCTTTAATGCCAGTCGGGCGGGATCAGGCTTTTTTCTTGCTGAAATAGTGGTTGTAGGCCATTTTGAAATCCACCATGTAATCCATCTGCCAGCGGCCGGCTTTTTCGGCAAAGGCACGCTGGGACTCGAGTACTTTCTTGAACAATGGGTTTTCGGCAGATTTCTTCTCGATCACCCGGTCCCAGGCAGCCAACTGGGCCTGCAGGATCGCGTCGGGGGTCTTGTAAAACTTGATGCCCTGCTTCTTCATCTCGTCGTAATCTTTGGAGTTGCGGTCAATCGCTTTCCAGCTCATTTCGGCCGAACTGGCCTGAACCGCATACTCAATGATGGACTTGAGCTCCGTCGGCAGCGCCGCGAGTTTGGTCTTGTTGAAGAGGATTTCGAACTGCTCGCCGGACTGGTGAAAGCTCTGCAGCATGCAATTCTTGACCACATCCGGGAAGCCCAGAATCCGGTCCGATGTTGCATTATTGAACTCTGCTGCATCAATCAGGCCCCGGTCCAGCGCAGGCACAATTTCACCGCCCGGCAAGGGGTTCACGGCAGCGCCCATGTCTGTGAAGATGTCAACGGCCAGGCCGACGGTGCGATATTTGAGACCTTTCAAGTCACTCACTTTGGCAATCGGTTTTTTGAACCAGCCCAACGGCTGCGTGGGCATGGGACCGTAGACGTAAGAGGCCACGTCAATATTGAGCGATTTGTAAATTTCTTCGAGCAACGCCTTGCCGCCACCGTACTGGTGCCAGGACAGCACCATGTTGGGATCCATGCCGAACGCCGGGCCGGAGCCCCAAAGCGCGAGTGCCGTGTTCTTGCCATAGTGGTAGGCCAGCACGCCGTGGCCGCCATCCAGCGTGCCCTTGTTGACGGCGTCAAGCAACTGGAAGGCCGGCACAACTGCGCCGGAGGGAAGCACTTCGATTTTGAGCTTGCCACTGGCCATGTCATTGACTTTTTTGGCAAAGTCATTGGCAAATTCGTGGAAGATGTCCTTGGCCGGCCAGGTGCTCTGGAACCGGAAAGACGTAGTGGTCTGAGCCGTAGCCAACATCGGCGCCGACAGGGCACCGGCTGCAAAGGCCGCACCCTTGATCAGGCTACGGCGGCGGGGGGTCTTATTGATCGTCATGAATGTCTCCGGTTGGTATTGGGTAAGCTCCCTATCTTTTCCGATTTTGAAGCCCTGCCGCACAGGGTTTTCACTGGGTTCCCGCGAATTCTGGAAAGTTTGTTTTCCGCTTTATTGCCCCCGGTCAAGAAAGCACGGGCCAGTGCTAGGATTTGCCCTGGCAACGGCAACAGAGGAATTCCCATGGACAGACGCAATTTTTTCCAGAGCTCCAGTCTTGTCACTGTCGGGGCCGTGGCCGGCTGTGCCATGCCGGGTGTCGCCCAACACCACGCCAGGACGCCATTTGCGGTGCCGTCTATCTTCATACCCATCGTCGGGACTGACGAGTTGTTCCCCGTTCGGCGCATCTATTGCATTGGCCGCAACTACGCCGCCCACGCCCGCGAAATGGGTTCCGACCCAACGCGTGAGCCGCCCTTCTTCTTCCAGAAACCGACCGACGCGATCCAACATGTGCCCAGCGCGACGGTGGCCGACCACGCCTACCCGAGCCTGACCAAAAACTACCATTACGAAGCCGAGTTGGTGGCTTGCCTGAACAAGGGCGGGCGCAATATTCCGGTGACCAGCGCACTCGAACACGTTTATGGCTACACACTTGGCCTGGACATGACGCGGCGCGACTTGCAGCGCGCCATGGGCGATGAGAAAAAACCTTGGGAGATCGGCAAGAGTTTTGACCACTCCGCCGTGCTGGGCGCAGTGCACAAACTGGCGCAAACCGGGCATTTCACCCAGGGCGCGATCTGGCTCAAGGTCAATGGCGCGACCAAACAAAACGCCAACCTGGACCAGATGATCTGGTCAGTGGCCGAGCAGATCAGCAGGTTGTCGGAGGCCAACGAACTGTTCCCCGGCGACATCATCTATTCCGGCACCCCGGAAAACGTTGGCCCAGTAGTGCGTGGCGACGTGATCGAGATGCACATCGACGGCTTGCCAAATCTGAGCGTGAAGATCGTCTAATTGGCGCCCTGGCGCCGGACGGCGTCGTTGTCGCCGGTTTCAGCCAATTCCTCGACTACGGCCGTTGTTGGCATGGGGAAGCGCTTGGCGGCCCACATGCCAATCACCATAGCCGCGACAAAAAACAAAATATCGCCGCCCCCGGTCAGGATGGAAGCCAGCGCCGGGCCCGGGCAATACCCGGCCAGACCCCAACCGATGCCGAATAGCGCTCCGCCGACCAGCAGATTGCGGTCAATGTCGTTGCGTGTTGGCAAATGAAATTTCTCGGCTGCAAATGGCCGGGCAAGCCGGGGCGCCAGCCAGAAAGCCACCAGGGTGACCATCAAGGCGCCGCCCATGACAAAGGCCAGGCTCGGATCCCAATAACCCGGCTGGGCGCTGCTCGAGATGCCACGTGCCAGGCCGCCGATGTCCAGAAAACCCCGCACCTTGGCCGGCTGTGTCATGCCACCCAGCACCAGGCCCACCGCGAACAGCGCGCCGGACAACAGGGCCCAAAAAAATCGCTGCGTCATTTGTGTCATTTGTGTCATTTGAATCTTCCTTGAATTCGCGTCAAAAAGCTCAAGCGGCCAGCGCCTTGGCCACGGCGACGGTCGCCACACCCAGGCCCATAAAAACCAGGGTTGCCGCCAACGAGCGCAGCGAGCGCCGCCCCAAACCGCAGACGCCATGCCCGCTGGTGCAGCCAGAGCCGGTGACCGTGCCATAACCCACCAACAGCCCGGCGGCCACCAGCAAAAGCACAGGGCGCGGCGCGGTCTGCGGCGGCGCGGCAATCAGGGCCATGGCCAGTCCAGCCCCGGCCAGCCCCACCACAAAGGCCCAGCGCCAGGCGCGGTCGCCACGCGGCGCGGCGTGCGGTGCCACAAGGCCGCTGGCGATGCCGCTGATGCCGGCCACGCGGCCCAGCGTGAACAGCAGCAGCCAGCTCGCCAAACCGATCAACAGGCCGCCCATGAGCGACAACAGAAATGGGTGCATGGAAAAATCTCTTGGTGAAATCAATTTGCAAAGTATACTCCACCCAGTATATATTGTCAAATTGAATTGTCACACTGAATTTCGAGTCCCGCGAACCATGTCCAAACTCCACGACGACAGCAAAAAGAAAGCCCTGCGCGCGCGCCTGGCCCGGGTGGAAGGCCAGTTGCGCGGCGTGCAGCGCCTGATCGAACTGGACGCCGATTGCGAGGAAGTGGCCCAGCAACTCTCGGCGGCGCGCAAGGCTCTGGACAAAGCCTTTTTCACCCTGGTCGGCTGCGTCATCGAGCAGGGGGATTTCCCCGCACACAAAGTCGCGGCCCTGCTTGCCAAGTTCGCCTGAATCTGAATTCGCATTGGCATTTGCACGCGCATTTGAATTGGAACCGCCATGAACCCGATCCAGCTTTTTGACCCAGCCTCCTCCACATTCACCTACCTTCTGTTCGACGAAGCCAGCCGCGAGGCGCTGATCATCGACCCGGTGGACGACCAACTCGAGCGCGACCTGGCCGCGTTGCGCCAATACGGCCTGAAGCTGGCCTGGACGGTGGAGACCCACGCCCACGCCGACCACATCACCAGCGCCGGCAAACTGGCGGAGCACGCGGGGGCCAAAACCGCCGCGCCGGCGGCCTGCGGCATCACCACGGCGGCGGTGCAGCTGCGTGACGGCGACACGCTTGCCTTCGGCGGCCAGCGCATTGACGCGCTGCACACCCCCGGCCACACCGAAGGCAGCATGAGTTTCGTCTGGAAGACCGCTGACGCCACGCATGTGTTCACAGGCGACACCCTGCTCATCAACGGTTGCGGGCGCACGGACTTTCAATCTGGCAGCGCCGAGGCGATGCACCATAGCATCACGCAGATTTTGTTTGCCCTGCCGGACGCCGCCGTGGTCTGGCCGGGCCACGACTACCAGGGCCGAAGCCATTCCACCATCGGCCAGGAGAAAACCGGCAACGCCCGTGTGGCGGGCAAATCTCAGGAAGAATTCGCCAACATCATGAACAACCTGAACCTGCCCAAACCCAAACGCATGGACGAAGCCGTGCCTGCCAACCAAAGCTCGGGTTTGCGCCATGACGCCGGCGCGCCCGGCGGCCATTCGCCCGGGCAGCCGCGCCAGGCCGCCGGTTACGCGGGCGATGTCTCGCCCCAACTGGCCTGGCAATGGGTGAGCGCCGGCCAGGCGGTGCTGGTCGACGTGCGCAGCGACGCCGAACGCGAATGGGTGGGTTTTGTGCCGGGCGCGGCCGCCGTCGCCTGGAAGCAATGGCCGGGCATGGCCCTGAACCCCGGTTTTGACGCCGCCATCCTGGGCGCTGTGCCACCCGGCGGCAAAGCCGTTGTGTTGTGCCGCAGCGGCGTGCGCTCCATCGCGGCCGCCAAACGCGCGACAGAACTGGGGTTGCAGGCCTACAACATCCTGGAAGGTTTTGAAGGCGACCCGGACGGCCAGGCCCATCGGGGACGCAAAGGCGGCTGGCGGTTGCATGGTTTGCCGTGGCGCCAAGCTTGAGTGGCTTGAGTGAAAGCTATATTATTAGTAGCGTACTATCTATATTCCGCGAGGAGAAAAACCCGTTTTTATTGGAAAATCCCATGAAAACGAGGTTTGAGCCGTCAATTCGCCTGGCGCGCCGGCCGAGCCGCAGTCAGGCCGCTGGCGGTCGGCGCAACAACACGTCCTGCGCCGCCGCCTCGTAGGCGCGCGCCAGTTGCAACACCGCCAGATCACCCTGCGGTTTGCCAATGATCTGCAGGCCCATGGGCAGGCCGCGCACGTCAAAACCGGCTGGGACGCTGATGCACGGCAGTCCGGCAAAAGTGGCATAAATTGTGACCTCCATCCAGCGGTGGTAGGTGTCCATGGTGCGAACGCCATGGGATCCCCGGATCTCGTTGGGCCAGCGCTCGGCAGCGTCAAAAGGCCATGCCTGCGCGGTCGGGATGGCCAGAAAATCATGTGTTTCGAACAGCCTGCAAAGCGAGTGGTAAAACGCCGTACGCTGCGCGCTGGCAGCCATCAACTCATTGCCGGTCAGGCTCGCCGCCTGGTCATGCTCCCACAAGGCTTCGGGCTTGATGTGCTGGCGGTTGGACGCCTTCTGCAGGAACGGCGCGATGCGGCTGGCAACCAGTGCGCGGCGCCACACCAGCCAGGCTTGCCACACGACTTCTGGCGGGGTGCCCGGCGCAGCCGGATCGACTGTGCAACCCAGGCCTTCCAGGCGTTTTAACCCTTGTTCGCATGTGTCAAGAATGCCGGACTCCATGGCCAGATAGCCGCCCAGGTCGCCGAGCCAGCCGATTTTCACATTTTTGCAATCAAAAGTGCCGGTGGTTCTCGTGAAATCTATGTTTTCTGCTATTGAAAGAGGAGCTTTTTGATCGAACCCGGCTTGGGTGTTGAGCAGCAGTGCAATGTCCTGCACACAGCGTCCCATCGGCCCTTCGGTGCCCAACTGGCTGATGAAGGCGTCGGCAGCGGGCCACATCGGCACGCGTCCCTGGCTGGGCCTGAAGCCAAAAATATTGTTCCAGCCAGCCGGGTTGCGCAGGCTGCCCATGAAGTCAGAGCCATCTGCCACAGGCAACATGCGGGTGGCCAAGGCCACGGCCGCGCCGCCGCTGCTACCACCGGCGGACCTGGATCGGTCATAGGGGTTGCGCGTCACGCCAAACACGCCGTTGAAACTGTGCGAGCCCAGGCCAAACTCAGGCACATTGGTTTTGCCGATGACGATGCAGCCCGCCGCTTTCATGCGCTGCACCATCAGGCCGTCTTCGCCGGGCACAAAATTGCGCATCAGAGGCGAACCCATGGTATTGGGGATGCCCGCCGCGTTGGACAAATCCTTGATCGCCTGCGGCATGCCATGCATCCAGCCCATCGACTCGCCCCGGGCCAGTTGCGCATCGCGCACGTCCGCCTGCGCCAGCGAAGCCTCTGGCGCCTGCAGGCTGACGATGGCGTTCATATGAGGATTGACCTCGGCAATGCGATGCAGAAATGCCTGCATCACCTCGCGGCAGGAAAATTGCCGGGCGTGGATGGCTGCGGACAGCGCATGGGCCGGGAGATCGGTGATTTGCGCGGCGGTTTCGTTGTTCATGTATAAGCCTGAAAATCTCTCGTCAATAATACGTAACAATGACACAAAACGCGGGCGCATCGAGAAATTCAATGATCGGGATGCAGTGCAAGGCCTGAACGCCACGATGAGACGCAGCGATGCACCCGTACTGCGGGCTTTGCAACGCCGCAATGCGCCCGAGCATTGGATTTATCGATGTGACCGGAACATAGCATGACATTCTTGGCATTGGACATTGGCAACACCCGGCTCAAATGGGCCAGTTATGAAGCCGCGCGGCCCGGCGCGGCCTTGTTGGCCCACGGCGCGGAGTTTCTGGAAAACATCGACAAGCTGGCCGACGGGCCCTGGAGCGCCCTTGCCGCGCCCGGCCAAATGCTGGGTTGCATCGTGGCCGGCGACGGCATCCGGGTGCGGGTGCAAGAGCAGATCGAGCAGGTGCCGCATTGGGACATCTCACCGCATTGGGTGGTGTCTGCCGAGTCCGAGGCCGGCATGACCAACGGTTACGACTTTCCGACGCGCCTGGGCGCCGACCGCTGGGTCGCCATGATCGGCGCGCGCCACCGCATGCTGGCCCAGGGCCGGCGCCAGCCCCTGGTGGTGGCCATGGTGGGCACGGCGGTAACGGTGGAGGCGATTGACGCTGGCGGCAAATTCATGGGCGGGTTCATCCTGCCCGGCCACGGCATCATGCTGCGCGCGCTGGAGTCCGGCACGGCCGGCTTGCATGTGCCGACCGGCGAAGTGTGCGAGTTCCCGACCAACACCAGCGACGCGCTCACCAGCGGGGGAACCTACGCCATCGCCGGGGCGATCGAACGCATGGTGCAACACGTGCGCGCGCATTGCCGGGCCGAACCGCTGTGTGTGATGACCGGCGGCGCGGGCTGGAAGATGGCGCCCAGCATGACCGTGCCGTTTGAGTTGGTGGACAACCTGATTTTTGACGGCCTGCTGGAGATCGCGGCGCATCGGGCCTTGTTGGCCTGACGGCCCCTGCAGCCTGCCGGCATCATCTTGATAGCTACTATTTTTATAGCTAACTATACAGCATCAACGGGGGCTACCGGCAGTTTTAGCCCTTAAACCGAGATCGTCAAGCCATCCACCGCCTGAAACATCGCCTGGCGCGCCTGGCTGATGATCTGGCCCTTCCAGGCGTCTGTGTCGGTGTAGAACGCAGCCAGCATCTGCTGCTTGATTTGCCGGGCCTGGCCGGCCGGCGCTTCGGGGTGGTTGTTGAGCCAGTGCTCGCCGCGCAGGGCGTACGACACGTCGGTCATCGGCAAGGTGCCGTATTCCATGGCGATGCCGGTGTATACGGCGTTCGGGCACTCCTGCACCAGGGCCATCCACATCAAACCGGTCAGAAAGGCCGAAGTCGAACTGCCGTCATAGATTGATGTCACCGGGGTCGCCCCATCGCCGCCCCACCACTGGCGCGCGCGCTTGAGGGCCTCCGCGTCGTCGGCGCAGGCGAAAATGCGCTCACCCAAGCCGCTCGGCCCCAAGCCCGTGTGCAGGTCGATCCAGGCCACTTGCCTGGCTTTGGAGACGTGCTGGCGCAAGACGCCGCGCAGGGTCTGGTTGCTCCAGGTGGGCGCCGTGCCGCCAAAAAACAAACCCTTGGGAAAGGCATGCTGGCCGCGCGAAAAAGCCGCCTGAAAAGCCGCCATGCCTCGGGTTTCGATGTAGTTGGCCAAAACTGCGGCGTTTTGCGCGTCCGGCGGCCACACCGTGGGCAGCAGCAGATCGGCAATTTCGCGGTAGGCCTCGTTGTCGGGCAGGGGCTTGGAGAAATCCTGAAAATTGCGGTTCAGGTCGACATTTTCGTGGGTGACGCGGCGGATGTGCGAAAACCCGTACGGATTGAGCGCATGGATATAGAGCACGGCCACGCCTTGCGAGCGCGCCTTGGCCAGCCATTCGGCATCGTGCAGGGCAAACACCTGCACGCCGCTGCCGCAATAACCTTCAACGCCGTGGCAGGCGCTGGAGACGATGAGCAGTTTGTCGGCATCGGCCGGGCCGTCGCGCGCCACATCCATTGCCAATGCCTCGCCGTCGCGGCCCAATTGCGGGTGGTTGTGCGATTCAACGGCCAAACCTGCCGTAGCGGCGGCTTCGAGGAACTTGACCCGGGCTTCGACGTAACTGGCGGAGAACGCCGGCGCGACGCCCATCATGGCGCGCCGGCGATCGACGTGTCTTTGAACCAGGCCTCGGCCAGTTGCACCCAATAGGTTGCACCCAGGGGGATCAGGTCGTCGTTGAAGTCATAACTCGGGTTGTGCAGCATGCAAGGGCCCGCGCCGTGGCCCATCTCGCGGTGCGTGCCGTCGCCATTGGCGATGAAGCAATAGGCGCCTGGCTTGGCCATCAGCATGTAGGCGAAATCTTCCGCACCCATGGTGGGTTCCTGCGCCAGCACGTTGTCTGGACCGACGATGCCGGCCATCACCGAGCGGCAAAACTCGGCCTCGGTCGCGGAGTTGATGGTTGGCGGGTAGTTGCGCTCAAACTCGAAGTCGCAGACCGTGCCAAAGGCCGCGCAGGTGTGCAGGGCGATCTCGCGCATGCGCTGCTCGATCAGGTCGAGCACCTCGACGCTGAAGGTGCGCACCGTGCCTTGCAGCTCGCAGCTGTCGGGGATGACATTGGTGGCCTCGCCCGCGTGGATCATGGTGACCGAGATCACGCCCGCGTCGATGGCTTTCATGTTTCGGCTGACGATGGTCTGGAACGCCTGCACCATCTGGCAGGCGATAGGCACCGGATCGAGACCGAGGTAAGTCAGCGCGGCGTGGCCACCCTTGCCGTGGATGGTGATTTTGAATTCGTTGCTGGAGGCCATCACGGGCCCGGCGCTCACGGCGAAGCGGCCGACCTGGGTGCCTGGCCAGTTGTGCATTCCAAACACCGCCTGCACCGGGAATTTCTCGAACAGGCCGTCCTTGATCATCTCGCGCGCGCCGCCGCCGCCCTCTTCCGCCGGCTGGAAAATCAGGTAGACCGTGCCGTCGAAATTGCGGTTCTTGGCGAAGTGCTGCGCCGCCGCCAGCAGCATCGCGGTGTGGCCGTCGTGCCCGCAGGCGTGCATCTTGCCGGCGTTTTTGCTGGTGTGGGCAAAGCTGTTGAACTCCTGCATGGGCAGCGCGTCCATGTCGGCGCGCAGGCCGATGGCGCGGCTGCTGCTGCCGCTTTTGAGGATGCCGACCACCCCCGTGGTGCCCATGCCGCGATGGATGGGGATGCCCCATTCGGTGAGTTTCGCCGCCACCACGTCGGCGGTGCGGACCTCCTGGAAACAAAGCTCGGGGTGGGCGTGGATGTCACGCCGGATCGCGGCGATGCCCGCCGCCTGGGTCACGATGGAATCGATGGTTTTCATAATTGCTCCTAGGCCCACAGTCTAGTACGGCTGGGAGTTTGTTGTCTTTGGGGGAATCCCGGAAGGGTGATGGGCCTGAATCAGCAAAGGGACGCGGGCCGAAATGAAGTCGGATTACCATTGACGCCTTGTGAACACCTGCATGGCATGATTCTGGACCCGCCCGCTTTGCCGATTGGCCAGACCGGTCGAGTCGTGGGCGCCTGCCCGCATGACTGCCCGGACACCTGCTCCCTGGTGACCACGGTCGAGAATGGCGTGGCCGTCCAGGTCCAGGGCAACCCGCACCATCCGCAAACCGCTGGCGTGTTGTGCGCCAAGGTGTCGCGCTACACCGAGCGGACTTACCACCCTGATCGCATTCTTCATCCACTCCGACGCAGCGGCCCCAAAGGTTCGGGCCAGTTTGAGCGGGTGAGCTGGGACGCGGCCCTGGACGCCATTGCCGCCAGACTGCAAGCGATCCGCTCCCAGGGCACGGACGCGGGGCTGGCGGCCCAGGCGATCCAGCCCTACAGCTACGCCGGCACCATGGGCCTGGTGCAGGGCGAAAGCATGGCGGCGCGGTTCTTCAACAAGCTCGGGGCGGCCGAGCTTGACCGCACGATTTGCTCGTCCGCCGGCGCCGAGGGGCTGGCCCACACCCTGGGCGGCAAAGTCGGCATGCGCGTGGAGTTCTTCGCCGAATCCAGATTGATCTTGATCTGGGGCAGCAATTCCATCGCCAGCAATTTGCATTTTTGGCGTTATGCCCAGATGGCCAAGCGCCGGGGCGCGAAACTGGTTTGCATCGACCCCCGGCGCAGCGAGACCGCCGAAAAATGCCATGAACACATCGCCCTTTTGCCGGGCACGGACGCAGCGCTGGCGTTTGGCCTGATGCATGAGTTGATCACCCACGACTGGCTGGACCACGACTACCTTGAAAAATACACCCTGGGCTGGGATTTGCTGCGCGAACGGGCTTTGGGCTGGCCTCCTGAACGCGCGGCCACAGTGTGCGGCATCGGCGCGGATCAAATCAAATCCCTGGCGCAAGACTACGGGCAGTGTTTCACCCGGCAAGAACCCGCCGCGATCCGTATGAACTACGGCTTGCAGCGTGTGCGCGGGGGCGGCAATGCGGTGCGCGCCATCGCCTGCCTGCCAGCGCTGACCGGCGCGTGGCGGCACCGCGCCGGCGGGGTTTTGCTGTCAACTTCGGGCGCTTTTCCTGTGGACAAGGCAGCTTTGCAGCACCCCGACCTGGCTGGCCCAAAGACGCGGCGCAGCATCAACATGTCCACCATTGGCGACGATCTACTGCGCCCGGCTTCAGCCGGATTCGGCCCGGCCATCCAGGCCTTGATCGTCTACAACAGCAACCCGGTCGCGGTGGCGCCCGAATCCGCCAAGGTGGTGGCCGGGTTCGCCCGCGAAGACTTGTTCACCGTGGTGCTGGAGCATTTCCAGACCGACACCGCCGATTACGCTGACTACATCCTCCCCGCCACCACCCAGTTGGAGCACTGGGATGTGCATTTGAGTTACGGCCACACCGACGTGCTGCTGAACCGCCCGGCGATTTCGCCCTTGGGCGAGGCCAAACCCAACACGCAGATTTTCCGAGACTTGGCACGGCGCATGGCTTTTGACGAACCGTGTTTCGCCGATGACGACCTAGCGATTTGCCGCCAGGCCTATGGCGACGCCGTGGATTTCGACGCCTTGCTGCAAAACGGCTTTTCCCCGCTCCAATTGCCACCGGCGCCGTTTGCCCAGGGCGGCTTTCCCACACTGTCGGGCAAATGCGAGTTTTTCAGCGCCCGCCTGGCGGCGCAGGGCCTGGACGGCTTGCCCGACCACATCGAAAACTACGAGGCCTTTGGCGCCTCAACCGAATACCCGTTAGCGATGATCTCGCCGCCAGCGCGCAACTTCCTGAATTCCAGTTTTGTCAACGTGACAAGCCTGCGTGACATCGAAGGCGAGCCGCTGCTGGAGATGCATGGGTCCGATGCCGGAGCGCGCGGCATCAGGTCTGGCGACGTGGTGCGGGTGTTCAACCCGCGCGGCGACTACCGCTGCAAGGCCCAGGTGTCGCCGCGCGCGCGCCCCGGCGTAGTCAACGGCCTGGGCATCTGGTGGCGCAAGCTGGGGCTTGACGGCCACAATGTGAACCAGTTGACCAGCCAGAATCTGACCGACCTGGGCCGCGGGCCCACGTTTTATGATTGCCTGGTTCAGGTGGAACGGGCGGACCCGATGCACAGCGCTCCTAAAATCGGCTGAACCGCATAAACCGCCGTCCATGCCGCCGCCCATGCCAACACCACCGCCGCAACAGCCCATCCACATCCTGCACCTGGAGGATTCCGCCATAGACCACAGCCTGGTGCTGCGCAGCCTGCACCAATCCGGCTTGACGGCGCAGCTGCAGCGGGTGGACAACCTGGCGGCATTTGAGCAAGCCGTCCAGACGGCTGAATTCGACCTGATCCTGGCTGACTACCGCCTGGGCGGCTTCACCGCCATTGACGCCTGGAACTGCCTGGAGCGCCAGCCCAGGCGCCCGCCGTTTGTGCTGCTCTCCGGCGCCATCGGCGAGGCGGCGGCGGTCGAGGCCATCAAGCTGGGCATGAGCGACTACCTGCTCAAGGACAACCTGGGCAAGTTGGCGCACGTGGTCACGCGCGCCATCGAGCTGGCGCAAACCCGCCGGGCCAAAGAGAACGCGGACGCCGAACTGGCCGCGTCCGAGCGCCGGCTGGCCGACTTCGCCCTGCATTTGCAAAACACCATCGAGCAGGAGCGCGCGGCCATCGCCCGGGAGATTCACGACGACATTGGCGGCTCGCTGGCAGCCATCAAGTTCGATCTGGCCTGGATGGGGCGCCACTGCGCCGACCAGGCGACGCTGGCCCACGTCAACACGGCCGGCGACATGCTGCAACACGCCATCGGCGCCAGCCAGCGCATCATGATGGATTTGCGCCCGGCCATCCTGGACCAGGGCCTGGGCGCCGCGCTGGACTGGCTCTGCAGCGGCTTCGAGAAACGCACCGGCATCAAAACCAGCTTGCGCGCCGCGCCCTCGCAAATCGACTTGCCCAAAGATGTCCAGCTGACGGCCTACCGGACCGCGCAGGAAGCGCTGACCAACATAGCAAAACATGCCCAGTGCAGCCAGGTCAAAATCGAATTGTCGGACGCCGAAGCCGTGTTGACGCTGGAGATCACGGACAACGGCGGCGGCATCGCGCCCGACGCACTGGCCAAGCCCAAATCCTATGGCCTGCGTGGTTTGCGTGAACGCGCCAAAACCGTGGGCGGCTGGCTGGATGTAAGCACTGGCGCGGGCGGCGGAACCGCCATCATCCTCTCGATCCCGCTGGCGGGCGGGCGCTCTGCCTCTGCCTCTGTCGAAGCTCACGAAGGTTTTCAATGATCCGTGTCATTCTCTGTGACGACCACGCCGTGGTGCGCCGCGGCATCCGCGACACCCTGTCCGAAGCCGTCGATATCAAGGTGGTGGCCGAGGCGGGCAGCTATTCAGAGGTGCGCGAGGCGCTGCGCGCCCACCCTTGCGACGTGCTGGTTCTGGACCTGAATTTGCCGGGCCGCGGCGGCCTGGAGGTGCTGGCCAGCCTGCGCGAAACCGATTCCCCGGTCAGGGCGCTGGTAGTCTCCATGTACCCGGAAGACCAGTACGCCATCCGCTGCCTGCGCGCCGGCGCCAAAGGGTATTTGAACAAGGCGGGCGACCCGGCCGAGCTGGTCACGGCGGTGCGCGCCGTGATGCAAGGGCGCAAGTACGTCACGCCTGAAGTCGCGCAAATGCTGGTTGAAAACCTCTCCAGCCCGTCCCAGGAATCCCTGCACGCTGCCCTGTCCGAGCGCGAGTTGCAGACTTTGACCAAAATAGCCTCGGGCAAACGCCTGTCCGACATCGCCGAGGATCTCGTGTTGAGCCCAAAAACCGTCAGCGTCTACCGCGCCCGCGTGCTGGAGAAATTGAAGCTGACCAACAATGCGGAGTTGACGGTGTACGCGATCCGCAACGAGCTGGTGTAGCTGCCGGCTCAGCCCTTATTGAGCCGTTGCAGCCGCTCTGCCGGCGAAACGATGTCGGTCAGGCGGATGCCAAACTTGTCGTTCACCACCACCACCTCGCCCTGGGCGATCAAATGGCCGTTGACCAGCACGTCCACCAGCTCGCCGGCCGGCGTGTTCAATTCGACGATGGAGCCGGGCCCGAGCTGCAAAATATGCTTGATGGGCATTTTGGCCCGGCCCAGTTCCACCGACAGTTGAACCGGAATGTCCAGCACCCGCGCCAGGTCGATGCCGGGGTTGTTGGGTGCCACCTCAGTCATGGGCCGCCCAGGCTTTTGACGACGCGAATCGCGTATTTGGCGTTGCGGGTGCCGTAAAGGCATTCGAACAGGGGAACACCGTCCACCGTCGCGTCAACCCGGCGTTCGCCGTCCAGGCCGATGAAATCGCCGACTTTCATGGCCAGCAATTGCGCCACGGTGGCGTCAAGCGGCGCGAATCTGGCATCCAGCGTCACTTCCAGCGCTGGAACCGCACGGCGCAGGGACGCCGACCAGCGTTGATCGCCTTCCAGGTCATCCCCTTGCAGGCCCGGACGCAGCAACTCGCGCACGGGCTCCAGGCTGGCGTGCGTCAGGCATATATGGAGGGCACCGGCGAGCTCGCCGATTTCAATCTGGAAAGAGCTTGTGAGCACCCGCTCGCCCGCGCCCGTGATATTGGCGAATTGCGCTTGCGATTCTGTGCGTTGAAGATCCAGACTCAGCGGCAAAACGCCGCGCCATGCCAGCCTGCAACTGTCGGCGATCAATGCAACCAGGTCTTGCATGACGCGCTGCTCCATCGCCGAGAAATCACGCCCCAGCCAACGCGGCTGCAAGCTGCCGCTGCCGCCGAACAGGGCATCGACAATGGCGAAAACCAGAGCCTGTTCGCACACCACCAGGGCCTGGCCGCGCAACGGTCGAATCGACAGGATGCTGCAATGCGCGGGGGATGCCAGTTGCGCCACAAAGGCGCTGTATTTTTGCACTTTCAGTTCGCCTGGAAGAATTTCAGGCTGGCGTCCGGTCAGTTTGGCCAGGCCTTCAACCAGGTGTTTTCTGAAGCGCTCGTTAACCAGCTCCAGCGTCGGCAAGCTGCCGCGTGTGATGTGCTCCAGGCCGGCCACATCCAAAGGCTGCGCCTCGCTGCGGGCCGGGCGGTTTTCGCCCGACGCCTGGCCGAAACCGTTCTCGCCGCTGGCGCCCGCCAACAGGGCGTCGATTTCTTGTTGGCTCAGTTGGCCGCGCGTGGTCATGGCCTCGCGCCCGGTAGATTCAGGCTGCGGCTGATCTTTTGCGCCAGCGCCATGTCCTGCTGGCGCATCGCGTCCATCAGCGTTCCCTTGATGCCGGCAGTTGTGCGGCCGATCAGTTCAATCGCCACCGGCAGGCCACCGTTCGACCCCGCAGCGGCCAGCGCGCCCTGATCGAGCGCCGCGCCCATTGCTTCGTCCAGAACCCGCAAGGCCATAGGGTGGACGTTTTGCAGCGTCGCGACGCGCAGCATGACGTCGGCCTGCAGGCGCAGCGGAAGATGGTTCAGCGCCGCCGCGCCCAGGGGGCGCTCCAGCTGGACCAGGAGGGCGGCGACAACCTGCGGATGTTCGGCCTGGCACAACTGGGCGATGGCGGCCGCGCCCTGCCGTTTGAGGCGCTCCAGGCCCGATCCGGATGCGGGCGCCTGCGCATTCAACGGCGCTCGCGCTGGCGCGGTTGTGGACGCCGGCACGGTTGTGGGCGCCGCCATGGAGGTCACTATCGGCGCAGCGCCGGACAGGGCGAATTCTTCGGCAAAGGCCTGGCTCAATATTTGGCGCACGTAGCGGCCCGCGTCCTGCACCAATTGGCTGTGCGACGCGGCCACAGGCGTGTATTTGACTGGGATTTCATCGAACTTCGCAGGCGCCTGGGCTTCGTTCTTGGCCATGGCCTCCTGCAGGCGGCCAGCCAGGCCGGGCGACAGGGTCGCGAACACCGCAGACGCCTCATCCTCGGCCAAATGGCGCATCAGGACGGCGGCGTTATGAAGGCTTTGTTCGGGCGACATGGCGTCTCCTGGCGGTCAGGCCGCCTGGCGCTCGCCGTGCAGGCGGCGCTCCAGCCGGGCCAGCTTGGGTTCGGCCAGGCGGCGCACCTGGGCGTCGGTCGTCAAAATGCGCTTCATGATGCTTGTTTTCTCGATGCGATGCTCGGGGCTGAGCGATTCGCTCTGCAGGCGGGCGCGCAACTGCGCGATCAACACGCCGCAGTCGGCCTCGCAACCGGCCACCTGGTTCCATTGCGCGGCCATGGCTGCGACCAGCATCTGGCGGCTGCTTTTTTCTATCGCTCTGTAGTGGTCTATCAGCATCTTGGACACATCAATCTGGCCAGTTTTGTCAATCCCGCAAGGATAACGACTCCCTTGCGGCCGGAACACCCTAGCTGCGCCGGAAACACCGTTCATTTTCAGATGTAACTTTCCGCGCCCGCAGCCCGGCGCGATTTGCAAGGGCGCAATTCTGCTGTAGGAGTTTGCCTTACACGCCGGCCCGCCCGCCCTGACACCCGGTGCAGCGCCTTTCTGATTCTTCTTTCGGTCGCACGCTTCAAAATCAAGCCATCAACAAAAAGCCATGAACCCAGACCGTCAAGGCGCACCAGAGACAAGCACCATGAACTCCCAACAGCTATTGGCGGAAATCCGCGACGCCAACCTCACTTACCTGATGCTGGCGCAAAGCCTGATCCGCACGGACCGGTGCGAGGCGCTGTTCCGTCTGGGCCTGTCGGAAGACGCCGCCGATTTGATCGCCACGCTGTCAAGCGCCCAGGTACTGAAAATCGCATCAAGCAATATGCTGCTGTGCCGCTTCCGGGTCGATGACGACTTGGTCTGGAACCTGCTGACCAACCACGGCGCGGGCCCGGCGGCCAACGAACCGGCATCCAAGTTGCACGCCAGCATCTTGATGGCAGGCAAGTTCGCTGAAACCATGTCTTCTTGAGCTGCGCCATGGCCGCAAAAAGTGTGCTGAATGATTCCCGCCAGGTCGGCCGCGCCGTGGCCCTGATCGGGCTGGGCGCGCGCCTGCAGGTGCTGGAGAGCGAGACCGACCTGTCCTACGAGCGCTTGCTGCGCCTGTACAAAGAAGTCGCCGGGCGCTCGCCCTCCAAAGGGCAACTGCCGTTTTCAACCGACTGGTTTCTCACCTGGCAGCCCAACATCCATGCCTCGCTGTTCTTGAACACCTATGAGTATTTGACCAAGGCCAGCGCGCTCGACGACATCGATGCCATCATGAAGGCCTTCAAACTCTACACCGAGCAAATCGCCGTTTGCGGCGTGGAGCCGCTGCTGACCATCACGCGCGCCTGGCGCCTGGTCAAGTTCGTCGACAGCCACATGTTGACGACGACCAAGTGTTCCTGCTGCGGCGGGCATTTTGTCACCGACATCTACGAGAACCCGCGCCACTTCACCTGCGGGCTGTGCCTGCCGCCGGCGCGCGCAGGCAAGAGCGCGGCGACCGGAGGGATCTTGTTGCATTGACGTGTTTGGCCTGCTTGACCTGCTTGGCCGCGCAAGAACTGCTGGAAACCGCCCAAAACCCGAAAACTCCGGACGTTGGGAGTAAAAAGTGCCATTTGCCCTCGTTGGAATTAAATAGTTTGCTATTATTTATATAGTAAAATAATTCTTGACTCACCACCTGCAATGGCAAGTTTCAGTGGGTTGCGACGGTCCAGCCGCCATCTGCGACCAGGGCAGCGCCCTGCACATAGCGGCTGTCGGCGCTGGCCAAAAAGGCCGCGACCGCCGCGATCTCATGCGGCTCGCCGAAACGCCCCAGGGGCATGGTTGACAGGCGCGCGCCCATGGTGGCGTCGTCGAACTGGCCAATCGAAGCGGGTGTGGCGACCATTCCGGGAATGATGGCATTCACCCGGATGCGGTGCGGACTCAATTCGACGGCGGCGGCACGCGTCAGCCCCAGCACGCCGGCCTTCATCGCGGCGTAGGCGATGGCATTTGGCATCGCCTGCAAGGCCGAGGTGGAGCTCAGGTTGATGATCGCGCCCGAGCCGCGCCGCTTCATCTGGGGCAGCGCTGCCTGGGTGGTCCAGATCAGGGCTTTGAGGCCGACGTCGAACATGCGGGCCACACTCTCTTCGTCAACTTCAGCCAGCGGCGCAAAGCGCGCCCACACTGCGTTGTTGACCAGCACGCCCACGGGTGCGCCAAAGTCCCGCTCGACCGATTCGAAGGCCGCAGCCACAGCGTCCCGGCGGCTGACATCGGCGCTGTAGCCGCGCGCCTCGATGCCGCGCGCCGCCAGGGCCGCCACAGCCGGCTGCAGGCGTTTCTCGCTCACATCGAAGCAGGCGACGCGGCCGCCCTCGGCAGCGAAGCGTTCCACGATGGCCAGGCCGATGCCGCGCGCCGCGCCGGTGACGACGCACACCGTGCCAGCCAGGCGGCCAGCCGCCTGATAGTCATTGTTGGAAGTCATGGAGGGTGCGCCCTTTGTGGTGAAATCCACAGATCGTACACTGCCGCACGATATCCGATATGCTGTGGGCTGGCGTGGCCCTGCCTGTAATCGGGCGGCGCCTGCACAGGAGAACGTCAATTCCATGAAAGCAGCCATTCTTCAGCAACGCGGACGCGAAGGCCTGCGCCTGCGCGATGTCCCGGTCCCCGCCCGGCACCCCGGCGAAGTGCTGCTGCGGGTGCACGCCGCAGGCCTGAACCGGGTGGACCTGTACATGCGGGACAACGGCGCCGGCATCACGCACAGCCTGCCGCAGACCATGGGGGTGGAAGCCGCCGGGGTCGTGGTCGAAGCCGACGCGCACAGCCCGCTCAAGCCCGGCCAGAAGGCCCTGCTCTATTCCAGCGCCTTTTGCGGCGTCTGCCGCTACTGTCTGGCCGGCGACCAGCCTCTGTGCCTGCACACCAGCATCATGGGCGAGCACCGCGACGGCGGCTTTGCCGAATACGCAGTGGCACCCGAGCGTTGCCTGATGCCGCTGCCCGAGCACTTCGACCTGGTCGATGCCAGCGTGTTGCAGGCGGCTTATGTGACGGCCTGGCGCATGCTGTTTGGCAAACGTGCGCTGCGCCCCGGCGAGACGGTGCTGATCGTAGGCATTGGCGGCGGCGTGGCAGTGGCTTGCCTGCAACTGGCGCGCCATGCGGGAGCGCGGGTTCTGGTGACGTCGTCAAGCGACGAGAAGCTCGAACGCGCCCGCGCGCTGGGCGCCAGCGGCGGTGTGAATTACAAGCGGGAGAAAGTGGCGCGGCGCATTCTGGAGTTGACTAACGGCGAAGGCGTCGACATGGTGATCGACAGCGTGGGCGAGGCGAGTTGGGACGATTCGTTGCGCTCTTTGCGCCGTGGTGGGCGACTTGTGACCTGCGGCGCTACCACCGGCTCCAACCCCGGCGCTGACATCCAGCGCCTGTTCATCCGCCAGCTGGAGGTGTATGGTTCCACCGGCGGCAGCCTGGAAGAAATGCGTGAACTGATCGCGCTGGTGGCCAGCGGCGCCATCAAGCCGGTGATTGACCGGCGTTTTGCGCTGGACGAAGTGCGTGATGCCTTCGACCACCTGCAAAATGGAGAGCAGTTCGGCAAAGTTGTGATCACCATGCCTGAGGCGGGGGCGCCATGAACATCGACCACGTCATCCGGCGCAAGTTTGCGCCAGTCGAGCAACACTGGGGCTGGAAGGATTGTGCGCTTTATGCGCTGGGCATCGGGTATGGCAGCGATCCGCTTGACGAGCGTGAACTGGCTTTTGTGTATGAGCAGGGGCAACAGAAAGTGGCGCCCTCCTTCTGCCTGGTGCTGGGCTGGCCCGAGCTCTGGCATCGGGAACCTGCGGCCGGTGTGGACTGGACGCGTATTTTGCATGGCGAGCAACGCCTTGTGCTGCACCGCCCGATGACTGTGAATGGTGCGGTCAAGGCGCGCTACCGTGTGGTGGCAATCCAGGACAAGGGCCCGGGCCGTGGCGCCTTGTTGTGGTTTGACACCGATCTGGAGGATGCCGTAAGCGGAGCGCCAGTGGCGCATATGCGCAGCACGCAGTTCCTGCGCGCTGAAGGCGGCTGCGGCGACTGGGGTGATCCGGTTACGCCACTGGCACCGCTGGAAAACGATGCCAGAGCCATGCGCAGCATCAACTACGCCACGCTGCCGCAGTCTGCCCTGCTGTATCGCCTGAGCGGTGACACTATGCCTTTGCATGCTGACCCCAAGGTTGCGCGCCAGGGGGGCTTTGACCGTCCAATCCTGCACGGACTGGCCAACATGGGGCTGGCTTGCCGCGCCATCCTGGAACTCTTCTGCCCTGATGATCCAGGTCAATTGACTGCCATGTCGGTGCGCTTCGTCGCGCCCGCGTATCCGGGTGAGACTCTGCGGGTCGAGTTCTTGCAGGACGACAGTGGCGTGCGTTTTCGCGCCTACTCAGTGCAGCGCGATCTGCTGCTGCTGGATCGTGGCGCGTTCACTCTTCGGGTCGGCGGCGCCCGGAATCCCGACCAAGGTTGATATGCGGGCTGACAAGGTACTCCAGCAGAGTTTCGCCACGATTGCAGATCTGATTCGCGCACATGCGGCGGACATGCCCTCGCACCCCGCCTTGTGGCTCGATGAGCGCTGCCTCGACTATGCCACGCTGGATGGCCTGATGGATCGGGTTGCAGCGTCGTTGCAAAGGGACGGCGTGGAAGCCCAGGACGCGATCTCGATCTGCGCCACCAACTCGCTTGAATACGCAGTAGTCTTCCTGGGCTGCATACGTGCAGGCGTGGTTGTGGCGCCGTTGGCGCCCGACAGCCCGGCGGCAGGTCTGGCGGCGATGGTGGCCGATGCCGGCGCCAGGCTGCTTTTTCTCGACCAGCCGGTGGCCAGGAACCTGGAGCCGGTGGCCGGTCAGATCGCTGCCCGGCGAATTGCTCTGGATGGATTGACGGGCGGCACCGCCTTTGACGGTTGGCTCGCTCCCAGCGGTTCGGTGCCGCAGGCAGTGGCGATCCAGCCGCACTGGGCTTTCAACATCATCTATTCTTCTGGAACGACCGGCACGCCCAAGGGAATCGTGGTACCGCACGCATTTCGCTGGTCCTACGTGCATTTGTTCAAGTCACTCGGTTATGGCCCGGACACGGTTACCCTGGTGTCGATACCGCTTTACTCGAACATGACGCTGGGCAGCTTCCTGCCCTCGCTGTCCCTGGGCTCAGCCGTGGTGCTGATGTCGAAGTTCGACGCGGGAACCTTTCTGGCCCTGTCGGAGAAATACCGGGTGACGCACAGCATGATGGTGCCGGTGCAATTCCAGAGGATCATGGCGCACCCGGATTTTGACCGCTACGACCTGTCTTCTTTCCGCATGAAGTCCTGTGGCAGCGCGCCTTTCCCGGCGCAACTCAAATCCGACGTGCTGGCGCGATGGCCCGGCCAGCTGGTCGAATACTACGGGATGACCGAGGGCGGTGGCGTCTGTGTTCTACCAGCCAGCGAACGGCCGGACAAGCTGCACACCGTGGGACAGCCGGCGCCAGGGCATGACATCCGGGTCATTGACGATGAGGGTCGCGAGTTGCCGCGTGGGGAAATTGGTGAAATCGTCGGACGCTCCGCCACAATGATGAGCGGGTACCACAATCTGCCAGACAAGACCGCCGAGGTTGAGTGGTTCGACGACGGGGGGCAACGCTTCATCCGCAGTGGCGATACCGGTCGGTTTGACGAGGATGGTTTCCTGGTGCTGCTGGACCGCAAGAAGGATATGGTCATCTCGGGCGGATTCAACATTTACCCGAGCGACATCGAAGCAGTGATGCGCACCCACGCCGATGTTGCCGACGTCGCCGTGTTTGGCGTGCCTTCGCAACGCTGGGGCGAGACGCCCGTGGCCTGCGTTGTCCTGCGTCCGGGGGCCAACACCGGCGCCGAAGGCCTGCTCGCCTGGACCAACGCCCAACTGGGCAAGGCCCAGCGTCTGTCCGAATTGCAGTTCTCCGACAGCCTGCCGCGCAACGACATCGGCAAGGTCCTCAAGCGCCATTTGCGCGAAGCCCACATTTCTTTGACCCGCGCATTGTGATCGGGACTGATCCATCCAACCGCAGCAAAAGGACTACTTCATGAAACTTCAAGGCAAGACCGCCATCGTCACTGGCGCCGCAAGAGGATTGGGCCGGGCTTACGCGTTGCGCCTGGCGTCACTGGGCGCGGATGTTGCTATCGTCGACATCAACCTGGAAGGCGCGTCCGAATATGGTGAAGTCTTGGGTGCGCCGACCGTGTCAATGGAAATCGAGGCGATGGGCCGGCGCAGCATCGGCATTACATGTGATCTCACACAACGCGACGCGGCCTTCAGCGCGGTCAGCAAGGTGTTCGACACCTTAGGCCGCGTTGACATCCTGGTCAACAATGCCGGCGGCGCCTTGACACCGGCAGAGCGCAGCCGGGCCTCTGAGGCGCCCGAGGAAGACACGCGCTTCCTGATGGATGTCAACTACATGAGCGCCGTGCATTGCTGCCAGGCCGTCGCGCCCATCATGAAGCGCCAGGGCGGCGGCATCATCGTCAACATCTCTTCGCAATCCGGCATCACCACCTACAAGCAGGGCTTGCTGGCGGCCTATGCCGCGTCGAAGGCTGCGGTCGCCCACTACACGCGTTACCTCGCCGCCGAACTTGGGCCCCATGGCATCCGCGCGAACTGCCTGTCCCCCGGCGTCATGCTGACGGCACGTGTCGCGGCGCTGGCCGCCGAACGCGGCGTCGGCACGGCCGACGAAGCCGCCCAGATTCCGCTGCGCCGGTTTGGCCAGGTCGAGGACTGCGCGGGCGTGCTTGAATTTTTGACAACGGATTTATCGCAATACGTCACCGGTCAGGTCATTTCGGTCTGTGGCGGCGCGGTGTTGACGCCCAGTTAACGGGGAATCAACGGCGCCGAGCGCCGCTGCAGGATAGCCTCGTCGACCGTCAACATGGTTGCCCGGCAGCCTCAACTGCCGTCGATGAGTGCGGCGCCGCGTTTGGCGTAGGCGCGCGCGAGCAGGCGGCCCACACGGGCCGCATCGGGCAGGAAACCATTGCCAGCGTCGCCCCGCACGGCCACACCCGCGCTTCCCACCGCACCGCGGAACATCGCGAAAACCTGGTGAAAAGTGGTCATGCGCTCACCCGAGCGGGCCAGGCGGTAATAACGCTCCAGGTATTCTGCTTCGGTGGGAATACCCATTTCCGCCAGCGGCAGGCCAAGCAAGCCGCCGTTCTCATCGGGCGCCATGCGCCAGGCCTGGCTGTTGAAGGCCACGTCCACCAGCGGGTGACCCAATGTGGACAATTCCCAGTCAATCACGGCCACGACGCGCGGTTCGCTTGGGTGGAACATCATGTTGGTGATGCGGAAATCACCATGGCAAAGGGCAATCAAATCACTTTCTGGAACCCGCTGCGAGAGCCAGGCCACGATGCGGTCAAGGTCCGGATTATCGTCGTCACCTCGGCGGAACTGCGACCACTGCGTCGCCCAGCGGCTGAGCTGGCGCGCAAAGTAGTTGCCGGGTCGGCCATAGTCACCAAGCCCGAGTGAGCGGAAGTCCAGGCAGTGCAGGGCGGCCATGGTGGCCCCCATGGACTCATACATCAAACGCCGTTGGACCGGGTCCTCGCCGTCCATCGCGAAACCCTCAAAAACGCGGCCGTGGATGCGCTCCATCAGGTAGAACGGTGTGCCGACAACCTCGCGTTCGTTGCAGTACAAGATTGGCTTGGGCACCGGCACAGCGCTACCGTGAAGCGCGGTCAACACGCGATATTCGCGGTCAATGGCGTGGGCGGATGGCATAAGCACCGCGTTGGGCTGCTTGCGCAACACGGCCTGCCAACGGCCACGCTGCAGGAAATAAGTCGGGTTGGACATTCCTCCGACGGTGCGCTCGATGAACAACTCGCCATCCACATCTGGCAGTGCAGCGCGCAGGTACGCATCAAGGCGGCCGGCTTCGAAGTCGACATCTTGCCCGAAAGGTATCCCGTTCATGCCGGATAGTCCACCGGGATTCCTGGTTTTATCCATCTTGCACCGCTTGCACTGATCACTGCGTGACGCGCTTGCCCCCGAAACCGAACAGGTACTGGGCCACGCGCCTCATCTGCACCTCCTCCGAACCCTCGGTGATGCGATAGCGGCGATGGTGGCGGTAAATATGCTCGAACGGCATCGCACGGCTGTACCCGATGCCGCCGTGGATCTGCATCGCCCGATCGGCCGCCTCACAGGCCAGACGGTTCGCACGAAAGTTGCAGATGGACACCATGTCGCTGATCTCCAGCGGGTCCTGGCGGTCCATCTGCCAGGCGGTCTTGAAGATGAAGTTGCGCACCATTTCGCACTCGGCGTAGAGTTCAACCAACGGAAACTGGATGGCTTGCTTTTTGGACAATGGCTCGCCGAAGGCGATGCGTTCGCGTGCGTACTTCGCGGCCAAGGCAATGCAATAACGGGCGGCGCCCGCGCTGGCTGCGGCTTGCCGGATGCGGTTTTCATGCACGAAGCGCTGGGCCACCATCAGGCCCTCGCCCTCTTTGTACAGGATCGCGCTGTCAGGCACGCGCACATCTTTCAATTCGGTTTCGGCATGGTCACTGGGCATGTTGAAGGTCCAGTGGTTGTACAGGATCTTGTGGCCCTCGACATTGGTGGGCACGATGAAGGCGGTGATGCCCTTGGCGTCACCCGGCTTGCCTGAGGAGCGCGCAAAGACCAGGTTGCCGTGCGCACGTGCGACCTGGCTGTTCCAGCGTTTCATGCCATTGATGACCCAGTGGTCGCCATCGCGCTTTGCACTGGTGTCCATCCAGGTGGCATCGCTGCCGTGGCCCGGCTCGGTGAGGGCAAAGGACAGATGCATCTTGCCGGTGATCATGCCCTCGATGTATTGCTTTTGTTCGGGTGTGCCGTAGGCGTCCAGCACGGGGATGATGGGAAAGTTGCCGACAATCGATGACTCGTCCTGCAGGTCGTTGTGCAGGCCCAGGCCTTTGCCGGCCAGGTGTTCGCGGATGGCGGCGATCATCAGGTTCGGCGCGGCCTGGCCGCCGCAGGCCCTGGGCAGGCCGTAGCGCAGGTGGCCGGCGCGGTCGGCCCGGCGCTCCATCTCGGCGATCAGTTCGTGCCACTCGGCGCGCGGGAAGCCGTCGTTCTCCCAGTCGGTGCGCGCATGCTCGCGGCGGTGGTCGAAGAACTTCATGTTCTCGCGCTCGAGCGGCTTGATGTCGGCTTCGATGAAGGCGTCGAGTTCGGCGAGCTTTGCGACGATCTCGGTGGAAAACTGGTAGTCCATGCGGCAAGGCTCCTGCGGATGGCGATCCGGTCG
>JANMVT010000302.1:0-8566 GCA_031392945.1 Rhodoferax sp.
CTCGTTTGCTATCGTTTTAATATCTGACTTGTCAATATCCACGAGGGCTAATGCCGGTTTTCTCAACAACCAATGCATCACGGCGCGATTTTCTGTGCGGTTGATCGCCTCGCCCGCAAACATGGCGTCGCGATGCGCTTCGACGCCGCATTGGCGGGCCAGATCAACCAGCAGTTTTTCAACACCCGCGTCCACCAGGTTCTTGGACAGGTCGGCAAACACGTGCGGGGCGCTTTGGCTGAAGGCCTCAAAGCGTCTGGCATCGGCAGCAAACGCCTGGCGCAGATCAAAACTCTTGCCGTCTGCGCGGTAGGCGGTTTGAAGGGCACTCCAGGCTGGTGCCTGGTCGCAGCGCAGGCGGTTGATGTCGTTGACGTCGCCAATGTGGTTCACGCGGCCTCCAGCAGGTGTTCGAGCTTGACCGCGTCCACACAGAACGCGCGGATGCCTTCGGCCAGTTTTTCAGTGGCCATGGCGTCTTCATTGAGCGCAAAGCGGAACTGGGCCTCGTCGTAGTTGACGGCGGGCAAGTCCAGCGCCTGGGACGCTTGGGCGTCCAGCGCCTGGGGCAAGGGCGCGTCGCTGGCCGCCAGCGCGGCCATCAACTCCGGGCTGATGGTGAGCAAATCACATCCGGCCAGTGCCGTAATTTGCCCGACATTGCGAAAACTTGCACCCATGACTTCAGTAGCGATGCCAAACTTTTTGTAGTGGTTGAAAATTTGGCGCACGGACTTCACGCCGGGGTCGTTCGCACCCGCATTGTCGGCCTCCACCCACGCGGCGCCTGCCGATTTTTTGTACCAGTCGTAAATACGGCCGACAAAAGGCGAAATCAGTTGCACCTTGGCCTGGCCGCAAGCCACCGCCTGGCAGAAAGAAAACAGCAAGGTCAAATTGGTGTGGATGCCCCGGCGCTCCAGCTTGGCCGCCGCCTGGATGCCTTCCCAGGTGGACGCGACCTTGATCAGGACGCGATCCACGTGAATGCCCTGCGCCTGGTACAGCTCGACGATGCGCACGCCGCGCGAGAACGAAGCTTCGGTGTCAAAACTCAAACGCGCGTCCACCTCGGTGGAGACGCGCCCAGGGATGATGTCGAGAATTTCGCAGCCAAAACGCACCAGCAGGCGGTCCATGATCTCGTCAAGCGGACGGCCCTTGAATTTCGCCACCGTCTCTTTGACCAGCGGCGCGTAATCCGGCTTTTGCACGGCCTTGAGGATGAGCGACGGGTTGGTGGTGGCGTCGGTCGGCTTGAAGGCCGCCATCTGTTTGAAGTCACCCGTGTCGGCGACCATGGTGGTGAATTGCTTGAGGGCACTGAGTTGGTCAATGGCAGATTGGTTCATGAGGCAATTATCGGAGATTGAAATGCGCTTGTCATTGGCCTTTGGGCCTGCCGACAACCGATGGGTTACCAAATTTTCAGGCCAGCTTGACCACCGAGACGCCGTGTTCGGCCAGGGTCAGGCCGACCTCGATTCCCAAGGGCAGGACATCGGCCAAGTCGGGCGAGACAACAAAGATGCTGCCCAATGCGGTGTCGAAGGTGTACTCAAAAAAGCTGCCCAGGTAAGCAGATTTGCGCAGCGTGCCCATGACCACCGCGCCGTCTTCTGCGTCGATTTCGGACGGCGTTTGGCGGTGGATCAGCCAGGCCTCGGGCCGCACGGCCACTTTGACGGCGCCCGCGCCGATGGCCTGGCGCGACGCAATTTGCAGCGGCCCCAGTTGCACGCCCCCTTGCGCGTCGGCAACACCTGGGAACAACATCGCCTCGCCCATGAACCCGGCCACAAACTCACTCTGCGGGCGCTCGTACATGTCCTGCGGCGTGCCACGCTGTGCGATCAGGCCGTCGTTCATCACGATGATCTGGTCGCTTACGGCCAGGGCCTCGCTCTGGTCGTGTGTGACGTAGGCCACCGTCAGCTTGAGGCGCTGTTGCAGGCTGCGGATCTCCTCGCGCATCTCGCGGCGCAGGCGCGCGTCGAGGTTGCTCAGGGGCTCGTCAAACAACAACACGGCGGGCTCCAGCACCAAGGCGCGCGCCAGGGCCACACGCTGCTGCTGCCCGCCCGAGAGTTCGCTGGGCACGCGTTGATCGAAACCCACCAAGCCGACGTTTTTCAGGGCGTCGCTGGCGCGGCTGCGGGCGGCGTCCTTGGCCACGCCCGACATCTTCAGGCCGTACATCACGTTCTCGACCACGTTCATGTGCGGAAACAGGGCGTAACTTTGAAACATCATGCTCACATTGCGGTCGGCCGGGCCCAGCATGGTGACATCTTTGCCGTCCATGATGATCTGGCCGGAGGTGGCGGATTCAAGCCCGGCGATCATGCGCAGGGTCGTTGTTTTGCCGCAGCCTGACGGCCCCAGGATGGTGGTCAGGCTGCCTTTGGCCACCTCAAAACTGATGCCCTTGACGGCCAGGGGCAACGACGCATCCGTGCCGTAACGCTTTGTGATGTTTCTGAATTCAACGCCGTGGTTCATGGGCTTCCCTTTGTTTGGACGGGCGGGCTCAATGCGCCGGGATGGCGACAGCCGGCACCCCGGCCTTGCGCCGCCCGAGCTTGCGCTCGCCGACCAGAAACTGGATCAAGGCGATCGCCAGCGACATCAAAATGATCAGCACCGTGCAGTACGCCAAGGCCACGCCGTAATCGCCGTTGCCCACACGCCCGATGATGTAGGTGGTGGCCAGTTCGTTCTCGGCCGTGACCAAAAATATCACGGCGCTGACCGTGGTCATGGCGCGCACGAAGCTGTAAACCAGGGCCGCCACCAGGGCCGGTTTGAGCAGGGGCAAAACCACCCGGAACAAGGTTTGGGCGGTGGAGGCGCGCAGCATAAGCGAGGCTTCGTCCAGCGATTTGTCGAGCTGCTTGAAGGCCGCCGTGCCGGCCCGCACACCCACCGGCAGGTTGCGGAACATGAAGCACAACACGATGATGAGGCCGGTGCCCGTCAATTCCACCGGTGGCACGTTGAAGGCCAGGATGTAACTCACGCCCAGCACCGTGCCGGGGATGGCAAAGGCCAGCAGGGCGACAAATTCAAACAGACCCCGGCCGCGAAACTCGGTGCGCGCCAGCAGATAGGCGATCAGCAAGCCGGTCGCCGCCGTGATGGGCGCTGAAATGCCGGCGAGTTTGACCGTGGTGAACAAAGAGTTCCAGGCGGTGCCAGCCCAGACAATGCCAAACTGGCCCCATTCCAGCGCGAACGCCGTTTTGAAGTGGTTCAATGTCAGCGTGTAGTCACGCCCCCAGGTTTGCACAAAACCGCCAGCAAAGGCGAACAGGTAAACGAACAGGGTAAAGGCCAACCAGGGGTAGACCACGGCGTTAAGGGTGCGGCGCACGCCGTCCGGCAGGGCCATGGCAATGCCGGCATCACCCTTGCCGCTGACCGTGGTGTAGTTTTGTTTGCCGAGCAGGCCGCGCTGCAAGGCAAAAACTGCCAGCGCAAACACCGTCAATATCCAGGCCAGGGACGCGGCGCGGCCCTGGTCGTATTGCGCGCCGACAATGGCAAAAAAGATGTCGGTGGACAAGACCGAAAATTGCCCGCCCACCACCACCGGGTTGCCGAAATCGGCGATGCTTTCAATGAATCCCACTAGAAAAGCATTGGCCAGGCCGGGCTTGAGCAAAGGCAGGGTGATGGTGAAAAAGGTCTGGCTGCGGTCGGCCCGCAGTGTTTGCGCGGCTTCTTCCAGGCTGGGCGCCACGCCTTGCACTACGCCGCGCATGATCATGAAGGCAATCGGGGTGAAGGCGAACAATTGCGCGATCCACACGCCGAACAGGCCATAAAACCAGCGCGTCGGCGCGATGTCAAAAGCATATTCCAGAAACTGGTTGACCAGCCCGGCGCGGCCAAACAGCAATATCAAACCCAGGCCCACCACGAAGGGCGGCGTGATGATGGGCAACAGGGCCACCAACTGCAAGGGCGTTTGAACACGGGCGCTGGCACTGCGCTCGGCCATCAGGGCCATCATGGTGCCCATGATGGTTGTGCCCGCCGCAGTCAGCAAGGCAAGAAAGAGCGTGTTCCACGCCACGCCGCAGCGCACGCCGCCAGCCAGGCAGTTCAGGCCCCATACCCGCTCGTTGCCAATGCGGTTGAAGATGGCCATGAGGGACCAGTGGCCCTCCTCGTTCAGAAACGCGCCGTACAGGGCCTTGGTCACCGGGAAAGCGATGAACAGGATCAACAGCGCCGAGCAACCCAGCACGGCCGAGGCGATGAACAAATCGCCCTTGAAATAACCCTTGCGGGCGATGCCAAAGGCCGTGATCATGATCAGGGCCAGCAGCGCAATGAAGGCCCCGATGCCCATGCCAAACTGATTCTTTGCCAATTCGCCAAACTGGCTGTTGAAAAAATCGAACGACCAACCCTTGGCGCCGATCAAGAACGCGCTCACCAGCAGGCCCGCAAACCCGACCAGGCCGCCGCCCAGAAACCAGTTGCTCTGCGCCTTGCCCGCAGGCACCGACAGGCCGGCCGCCGCGATCACCAAACCGATCAGCCCCAGCAGCAGCCATTTGCGCCCATGCACCATGGCCTGCACCACGCCGTTGGCGGTCTCTGGCGCGCCCATGATTTGCGGCAACACGCTGTACCAGGCTGTGTCCTGAATCGCGTACCAGGGCAAGGCCACATAAGCCAGCAGGCCGATGGTCAGCCAGAGGCGGATGGCCCGGTTGGGGTTCTTGTTCATCACCGCGACAGCCCTGGGGGCGACATCACCGGGGCAGGGAGTTGACGTCTTTTTCCCATTTGGCGATCAGGCGGCGGCGCTCGGCCGACGCGCCGTATTTGGCGTAGTCGTAGTTGATGAACTTGATTTTTTTGAAGTCGGGGATGCGCGGGTCCACCTTGGTGGCTTTGTTCGACGGCAGTTGAAATTGTTTGGCTGCGGCGGCCATTTCCTGCGCCGATGGGGTGATGGCCCATTCATAGAATTTCTTGGCCGCTTCCAGGTTGCGCGCGCCTTTCATGATGCTCATGGAACCGATTTCCGCCCCTGTGCCCTCGGATGGCGTGATGGTTTCCACCGGGAAACCCTGCATTTTTTCACCCGGACCGTCATGCACAAAACTGATTGACACAGCTGTTTCCCCGCGCGCAACGGCCTTGATCGGCCCCGTGCCCGAGCGGGTGTACTGGCTGACGTTTTTGTGCAGCGCCTTCAAGTACTCGAAGGCTTTGTCTTCGCCCATCAATTGCACCAGCGTTGCCAACATGGTGTAAGCCGTGCCGCTGGAGGCCGGATTTGCCACCTGAATGTCGCCCTTGTATTCTGGCTTGATCAGGTCGGCCCATGACTTGGGCACGGCCAGCTTCTTCTTGGCCAGCAACTCCGGGTTGTAGCCAAAACCCAAGGGGCCGGTGTAAATGCCAACGGTCCGGTAATTGGCCTGTTGCGCCTGTTGCTGCGCCCAAGGGTAGAGCTGGGGCAGGGAGGGCGATTTGTATTCCTGCGACAGGCCCATTTCAGCGGCCTGCAAATGCGGGTCGCCAGTGCCGCCGTACCAGATGTCGGTTTTGGGATTGTCTTTTTCGGCGATCAATTGCGCCAGGGCTTCGCCAGAACCTTTGAGCGACATGTTGACCTTGACCCCGGTCACGCGGGCGTAGACCGTGGCAATCATGTTGCAGTGCTCGGCCTGCACTGAACAAATGATGTTGACGGTCTGCGCCTGGGCGGCGCCGGCTGCGGCCAACAACGAAGCAATAATCAGCTTTTTCATAAAACTCCAGACAAGAAACAGACTGCCGCGAGGCCGCCTTGGGCATCAGCGCGGCAGCGAATTGACTTCTTTTTCCCAGCGTTCGATCAGGCGTTTGCGCTCGTCCGACGAGCCATATTTGGCATAGTCGTAGTTGATCATCCTGGCCTTTTTGAAATCGGGCATGCGCTCATCGAGCTTGGCGGCCTTGTTGCTTGGCATCTGGAATTGCTTTGCCGCCACGCCCAACTCCTGCGCGGCCGGGGTCAGCGCCCATTCATAGAAGCGTTTGGCGGATTCGAGGTTGCGCGCGCCCTTGATGATGCTCATCGAGCCAATTTCAGCGCCGGTTCCCTCGCAGGGCGTGTTGCTCACCACCGGGAAACCATTGGCGGCCTCGCCCGGCGCCTCATGGGCAAACGCGACACCGATCAGGTTTTCGCCGCGTGCCGCGTTCTTCACCGGCGCTGCGCCCGAGCGCGTGTATTGGCTGATGTTCCTGTGCAACGCCTTGAGGTAATCAAAGGCCTTGTCTTCGCCCATCATCTGCACCAGGGTGGCGATCAAAACGTAGGCGGTTCCGGACGTGTTGGGGTTGGGCGCCTGGATTTCCCCTTTCCATTTAGGGTCGAGCAAATCGGCCCAGCACTTGGGTGGTTGCAACTTCTTTTTGGCCAGGGATTCGGTGTTGTAACTGATGCCCAGCGGCCCCGAATAAATGCCCACGGTCTTGTAGCCCGACTGCGCCGCCTGCTTTTGCGCCCAGTCCTGCAACTGGGGCAAGGCGGCCGATTTGTACTCCATCGTCAAACCGATCTCCGCCGCCTGCATATGGGGGTCGCCGGTGCCGCCATACCAAAGGTCGGTCTTGGGGTTGGCGCGCTCGGCATTGATCTGCGCCCCGGCTTCACCCGAGCCTTTGTGCACCAGGTTCACCTTGATGCCGCTGATGCGCGTGAACACGGTCTGCACCAGGTTGCAATGCTCAGCCTGGGCCGAGCAGATGATATTGACTTGGCCCTGCGCGCTGGCACCGGCCATGGCCATCAGGGTGACAAGTGCGCACAGCAACTGTTTCATGAGGAACTAAGGTAAAAAGCTGAATCAGGCATCGTAATTTGATTACGTGCCCAGTCTAGCGATTCTGGCCCCGCTGTTCTCTAGGGGAAAACGCCAACCCCTTGAATTCTTGACGCTGGATGGACAAAATGCTTGGAATGTTCATGAAACTAAGTTACATTACCATTCCATCCTCACTTCACTTCTGGATTCAAGCGATGAGTTTCGACCTCGTTCTCTTTGGCGGCACTGGTGACCTAGCCTGGCGCAAGCTGATGCCAGCCCTGTTTCAGGCGTTTCGACACGGCACCTTGCCGGCCGACGGGCGCATCATCGGCGTAGGGCGCGACAACCTGAGCGCTGAACAATACCGTGCAAAAATCCAGGCCCGCTTCGACGCAGTCGAACTCGACAAGCGCCCGTCCAGCGAAGAGTTCATGCGATTTGCCGCCCTGCTTCAGTTTGTGCAGATGGACGTGTCCAAACCGCAGGACTATGCCGCCCTGGCAGACCTGCTGAAAGAGCGCAACGCCGACACCGTGGTGATGTACGTGGCCACCGCACCCGCCCTGTTCACCACGGTGTGCGAACAGTTGGCGGTGGCTGGCCTGAACACGCCCAACACCCGTGTGGTGCTGGAGAAACCCCTGGGCCACGACCTGGCCTCCAACCGGGCCATCAACCAGACGGTGCGCGGCATTTTCAGCGAGCGCCAGATCTTCCGCATCGACCACTATCTGGGCAAACCGGCGGTGCAAAACCTGTTCGCCCTGCGTTTTGGCAACGCGCTGTTCGAGCCACTGTGGCGCCGCGAGCACATCGCCAACATCCAGATCACCATCGCCGAAGAGCTGGGGGTGGAGAAACGCGGCGCGTTTTACGAAACCACCGGCGCGCTGCGCGACATGGTGCAAAACCATGCGCTGCAATTGCTGTGCGCAATTGGCATGGAGCCGCCCATCAATTCGCACGCCGACGCGATCCGCGATGAAAAACTCAAGGTGTTGCGCTCGCTCAAGCCCTGGACCAAAGAAGCACTCACCCAGGACGTCATACGCGGCCAGTACGCGGCGGGCACGGTGGGTGGCATGGCGGTTCCGGCGTACCGTACGGAAGAGGGCGTTGATCCGCACAGCAATACTGAAACCTTTGTCGCCCTGCGCACTGAAATTGAAAATTGGCGCTGGGCCGACGTGCCTTTTTACATCCGGACCGGCAAACGCCTGGCCGGGAGCGAGGCGCACATCGAAGTCAACTTCCGGCCCGCGCCGCACGCGATTTTCAGTTCGCAAACCAATGCCGGCAACCGGCTGGTGATCAACCTGCAGCCCAAGGACGGGCTGGAACTGCATCTGCTGGCCCAAGGCCAGGCGAACCGCCGCAATTCCCAAACCCTGTCGCCAGTGCAGCTGGATCTGGACTTTGACAAACGTTTTGGCTCGGGCCGCGTCGGCGCCTACGAACGCCTGCTGCTGGATGTGATCGACGGCCGCCTGAACCTGTTCGTGCGCAGCGACGAACAGGAGGAAGCCTGGCGCTGGGTCGAGCCGATCCTGGAGCATTGGGCCGCCGACACGCACGGGCCGCGCCTGTACAACTCGGGCACCTGGGGGCCCAGCGCGGCCAGCGCGATGATCGCGCGCGACGGTTACTGCTGGAGCGAGGAATCTTGAATGTTGCCCCCTTGCGTTCCTCGCCTGCGGCTCGTTCCGGGGTCGCTCACTGCGTGTAGCTCCCTGCCCCCCCGAGGGGGC
>JANMVT010000002.1:0-1781 GCA_031392945.1 Rhodoferax sp.
CCGGGGTTGAAGGTCCGCTTAATCATGCGTTCGCCATGCACCTCCAGAATTCGGCTGGCCGCAAAGCCGCCCATCAAAGCCTGGCGCACTTTGGCAGGGTCGGCACCCGCCTTGCTGGCAAACAGCAGCGCCTCGCCCACCGCCGCTATATTGAGCGCCACGATGATCTGGTTGGCCACCTTGGTGGTCTGGCCGTCACCGTTGCCTCCGACCAGCGTGATGTTCTTGCCCATCAGCTCAAACAAGGGCTTGACGCGCTCAAAAACAACCGCATCGCCGCCCACCATGATGGTCAGACTGCCCGCCTTGGCACCGACCTCGCCGCCGGACACGGGCGCGTCCAGATAGTCGCAGCCCAACGCGTTGATCTGTTTTGCAAAGCGCTTGGTGTCGATGGGCGAGATCGAGCTCATGTCGATCACCAGTTTTCCGCTGGTCAGGCCGCTGGCTACGCCGTCTTTGCCAAACAGCACCTGCTCCACGTCCGGGGTATCTGGCAGCATGAGGATCACGATGTCTGCCGCGCGGGCCACGTCGGCGTTGGTCGTGCATTGGGTTGCAGCCGCCAGAGATGCCGGAACTTTGCTGCGCGTGCGCACAAACATCCCGTGCTTCGCGTCCAGCAGGTGCTGCGCCATGGGGGCACCCATGATGCCCAGGCCGATAAATCCGATTTTCATGTCGTTGGTCCTTGCTTGAATGTTTGGAGGGGGATTGCAATAAAGTCAATAGGATCCTGAGGCTGCTGGTGCAGGTGCGGCACGCATCTTTGCCATCACGGCCTGCGCGCCGGCTGCCAGCAACCGCGCGTCAGAACTGATGGTGACAAACTGGAAGCCTTTGGCAATGCGCTTCAACGCCGCCTCGGTGCCGCCATTGTGGATGCCCGCCACCACGCCATGGGCTTTCGCGCGCGCCAGAATATGGTCTACCGCCTCAGCTGCTTTGGGGTCCAGATCGTCAAACGTCGGCGTGCAGCCCAGTGCCAGCGACAGGTCTGATGGGCCGATGTAGATGGCGTCCAGCCCTTCGACAGACAGGATGTCGTCCAGGTTGTCCAGCGCCTTGGCGGTCTCGATCATGGCGAAGGTGACGATGGTGTCGTTGGCGTGCTGCGCATAGTCTGCGCCGCTGTAGAGCAGAGCCCGCGTGGGGCCAAAGCTGCGGGTGCCGCGTGGCGCATAGTGGGTGTAGGCGACGAGTTTTTCTGCATCCTCGCGGTTGTTGACCATGGGGCAAATGACGCCATACGCTCCTGCGTCCAGTGTCTTCATCAAAATGCCAGGCTCCAGCCAGGGCACGCGTACCACCGGCACCGTGCTGGTGGTGGAGATGGCCTGCAGCATGGTGACCATGGCCTGGTAGTCCACCATGCCGTGTTGCAGGTCAATCGTGAGCGAGTCCCAGCCCTGATGGGCCATGGTCTCGGCAGAAAAGCTGTTGGGTATGGCCAGCCAGCCGTTGGCGACAGCGCCACCCGCCTTCCAGATGGCGCGCAGTTGGTTTTCTCTCATGTTCACGTCTCCTTGCGTAGTAACAGTACTGTGGTGGGTGCGGTTTCAATTGACCGTGATCTTGCGCTCGCGGATGATCTGCGAGTAACGCTTGCGGTCTGCGTCGATCAGTTGCGTGAATTGGGCCGGTGTGGTGCCGACAGGGATCGCGCCCAGCTCGATAAGCCGCGCCTTCACCTCGTCAGTGGCAAGCAGATCGCGCACGTCAGCCGAGATTTTGTCAACAATCTCCTTCGACGTGCCTGCTGGCGCCAAGAGGCCAATCCA
>JANMVT010000004.1:0-14802 GCA_031392945.1 Rhodoferax sp.
AAAATCCGCTACCTCTGACTTGGTTGGAGGAACAGCCGAAAACAAAAACCCGCAGAGCGTGAGCCTGCGGGTTTTTTCATGTCCAAAAGCCATGGCGACCAGAACTGCGGCAAACTATGCGTAGCTTATTTTTGGAATTGCACCGAGCTGTGATTTCACTGAACCAGAAGCGTTGCCGTTTGCAATTCAACCATCTCCACCCGAGTGTCGCATCCGCGCTTGGCGCTCAAATTGCGCTTTTCGCATCCACTTTTTTCTATTTTCCAATAAAAATGGCAGCTTTCCCTCTCGGGATATACATAGTTAGCTTCTATTTGTATAGCATACCGATTTAAACCAGACGCTCGTTGCGCATCTGGTCGGCGATGGATTCGCGCGCACGGATCAGATGGGCTTGGCCGCCATCGACAAGCACCTCGGCCGCGCGGCCACGCGAGTTGTAGTTGCTGGCCATGCCCATGCAATAGGCGCCGGCCGACATCACCGCCAGCAGATCGCCGGGCTGCACGGCCAGGACGCGGTCATGGCCGATCCAGTCGCCGCTCTCGCATATCGGGCCGACCACGTCGTAGACCACGCTTGGCGCCAGGGCGCGCAAGTCCAGCGGCGCGATGTCATGAAACGCCTGGTACATGGCCGGGCGCGGCAGGTCGTTCATGGCGGCGTCAATGATCAGAAAGTTCTTTTGCTCGCCGGGTTTGAGGTAAAGCACCTCGGTGACGCAGGCACCGGCGTTGCCGACCAGGGAGCGCCCGGGCTCGATCATGAGCAGGCGCTGGCCAAAACCGCGCGCGTCGAGCCGGGCCAGCAGTTTGGCCCATAAAGTGTCGGCGGCGGGTGGCGTTTCACCATTGGGGCCGTTGTAATTGATGCCCAGGCCGCCGCCAAAATCAATGTGGCGGATGGCAATGCCCGCCGCCTCTATCGCCTCAACCAGGTCCAGCATGCGGTCCACCGCGTCCAGGTAGGGGCCTTCCAGTGTGATTTGGGAGCCGATGTGGCAGTCGATGCCGACCACCTGCAGGCCGGGCAGGCCGGCCGCGCGCTGGTAGGTCTGAACGACGCGTTCGTGCGCCACGCCAAACTTGTTGCCCTTGAGGCCGGTGGAAATATACGGGTGGGTCTTGGGGTCCACGTTCGGGTTGACGCGGATGCTGACAGGGGCCGTCTGGCCGGCCGCCAAGGCTACTTCGTTGAGCACTTCAAGCTCGGCTTCGCTCTCGACATTGAAGCAGCCGATGCCCGCCTGAAGCGCGCGGCGCATCTCGGTGCGGGTCTTGCCCACACCCGAAAATATCACCTTGCGGGCGTCGGCGCCGGCCGCCAGAACACGCTCCAGCTCGCCGCCGGAGACGATGTCAAAGCCACAACCGGCCTGTGCGAACACCTGGATCACGCCCAGCGCCGGGTTGGCCTTCATGGCATAACAAATCTGCGCGCGGCGGCCGGCAAAGCCGCGCTGGTAGGCCGCCAGCGCGGACAACATCGACGCCTTGGAGTAGACGAACAACGGCGTGCCGTGCTGTTTCGCCAACGCGTCCAGGGCGATGTCTTCAACGAAAAGTTGCTCGCCGCGATAGGCGAATTGCGGTTGGCCGGGGAGGTTTTTGGTGCTCATTCAGAGGTCTATGGCGTTGGGGTGGAGCCAGGTGTAGTGACAGGCGCGGGCGGCACAGACGCCGCTGGGGACACCTGGGATGGGGCAGGGCGCAGGGATTGCGGCAAGGTGGCGCGATTGGCCGCTGCCGCGTCGGTGGGCAAATAGAGCCCGCCTCGTTGGCCGCAGGCGCTGAGGCCTGCGGCCATTGACCCCGCACAGATGGCAAGGGCAAGGGCGCGGACTAAAATTCGGGGCTTAATTTGGTGCTTAGGCAACATGGTGAAACTGCAACATGGTGAAATTGTAATGACCGACCCGGAATTCATGGACAGCGCGGAATCCGTCCTCAAGGCGATTGAAGCGGGCTGCGACCGCATCAACGACGAGACCGACGCCGACATCGACAACCAGCGCGTGGGCGGCATGGTCACCCTGGTGTTTGCCAACCGCAGCCAGATCGTGGTCAATCTGCAAAAACCGCTGCATGAAATCTGGCTGGCCGCCAAATCAGGCGGCTACCACTACAAGTTTGATAGTGGCTTGTGGATGGACACCAAAGGCCAGGGCGAGTTTTTCGCCAGTTTGACGCGCTATGCCAGCGAACAGGCCGGCCGACCGTTGCGGTTCGCGCCCTGAGGCTGGCGGGCCAATGCCAGTTGTTGATCAGTTCTTGAACAGATCCAGAATCCGCTTGCGCTCGTCGGCCGGCGGCAAGGTTTGCACCTGCGGCTGGGCCGGGTCTGCGTTGGCCGCTTCAGCTCCCATGCCAAGGGTTCGAACCCCCGCGCCTTTTGAGTATTCATCGTAGAACCATTCGCCGCCTGAATTGACCACCCCCTCGGGCGGCGAATATTCTTTCACCGGCACCCCTTTGAGTGCGTGCTCCATGAAACTGATCCAAACCGGCAAGCTCAGGCCGCCGCCGGTTTCGTTGCTGCCCATTTTGCGCGGCGTGTCGTAACCGATCCAGGTGACCGCTGCCAGGGTCGGCTGAAAGCCCGCAAACCAGGCGTCCATGGAGTCATTGGTGGTGCCAGTCTTGCCGTAGAGGTCGGGGCGTTTGAGCGTCGCCTGGGCTTTGGCGGCGGTGCCTGAGCGGGCGACCTCCTGCAACAGGCTGTCCATGATGAAGGCGTTGCGGGCGTCCAGCGTGCGCATTGACTCATCCAGCACAGGCGGCTTGGTTTCCTGCAAAATTTTGCCCTTCTGCTCGGTCACTTTGGCGATCAGCCAGGGGTTGACGAGGTAGCCGCCGTTGGCGAACACCGCATAGGCGGTGGCCATCTGGATCGGCGTGACCGAACCGGCGCCCAGGGCCATCGTCAGGTAGGCCGGGTGTTTGTCCTCCTCAAAACCAAAACGGGTGATCCATTCCTGCGCGAACTGGGGGCCGATGCTGTTCAGGATGCGGATCGAAATCATGTTTTTTGACTTGGCCAACCCGGTGCGCAGGGACATCGGGCCGTCAAATTTGCCATCGTAATTTTTTGGCTCCCAAGCCTGTCCGCCGGTCACGCCGGCGCTGAAAAACAGCGGCGCGTCGTTGATGACGGTGGCGGGTGTGAAGCCTTTTTCCAGCGCGGCGGAGTAGATGAAAGGCTTGAAGCTGGAGCCCGGCTGGCGCCAGGCCTGCGTCACGTGGTTGAACTTGTTTTTCTCGTAATCAAAACCGCCCACCATGGCCTTGATGGCGCCGGTGCGCGGGTCGAGCGCCACAAAGGCGCCCTCAACTTCGGGCAGTTGGGTTATCTCCCAGGCGCCCTTCTGGGTCTTGGCGACGCGGATCACGGCGCCGCGGCGCACCTTGATGTTGGGCGGGGCCTTGTCGGCCAGGCCCGATTGCGCGGGTTTGAGGCCGTCACCGACGATCTCCAGCGTCTCCCCGTTTTGGCGGATCGCGGTGATCTTCTTGGGGTTGGCCTCCAGCACCACGGCCGACATCACGTCGCCGTTGTCGGGGTGTTCGTCCAGCGCCTCATCAATGGCGTCTTCGAGTTCCTGCCGGTCAGTGGGCAGATCGACAAAAACCTCGGGTCCGCGGTAAATCTGGCGCCTTTCAAAATCCATGATGCCCCGGCGCAGGGCGCGGTACGCCACGTCCTGGTCGATCGCCTTGAGTGTGGTGTAAACGTTGAGCCCGCGTGTGTAGGTCTCGTTGCCGTATTGGGCGAACATCAGCTGGCGCACCGTTTCGGCGACGTATTCGGCGTGCACCCGCAGGTTGTCGGCGTTGGCCTTCACCTTGAGGTCTTGCTGTTTGGCGGTCTCGGCCTGTGCTGCCGTGATGAACTTGTTCTCCAGCATCCGGTCAATGATGTGGAGTTGGCGCGAGCGGGCGCGCTTCGGGTTGTTGATCGGGTTGTAGGCGGACGGGGCCTTGGGCAAGCCGGCCAGCATCGCCGCCTCGGCGATGGTGACATCCTTGAGCTGTTTGTCGAAATAGGCCTCTGAGGCAGCGGCGAAGCCATAAGCCCGGTTTCCCAGGAAGATCTGGTTCATGTAGATCTCAAGGATTTGATCCTTGCTGAGCAGGTGTTCAAGCTTGAAGGTCAGCAGGATTTCGTAAATCTTGCGCATGTAGTTTTTGTCCGACGACAAATAGACATTGCGGGCCACCTGCATGGTGATGGTGGACGCGCCCTGACTCTTGGCGCGCCCCAGATTGGCCAGGGCCGCCCGCACCACCCCCCGGTAGGAGACGCCGCTGTGCTCGTAAAACTCGGTGTCTTCAATCGCCAGCACCGCGTCGATCATCACTTTGGGGATGTCCTTGACCGGGGTGAGCTTGCGCCGCTCTTCGCCAAATTCACCAATCAGCACGCCGTCGCTTGAATAGACCCGCAGCGGCAGGATCGGCCGGTAATTGGACAAATCGGAGATGTCCGGCAAATTGGGATATGCCACCGACAGCGAAATCGCGACCACCAGCAAAATTGAGAGCAAGCCTGCTGAAGCGACGCCCAGGCTCCAAAAAAACACGCGCAGCAAAACCCGGCCAATGCCATTGCGGGTGTTGGGCCGCCCGGGCGCGTCGAAGTCTTGTGGCGGGGGAGGTTTCAGGGGCATATAAATGTTCGTAAGGTCGCGCCAGCATTATAAAAAATGTGCAGCGGGCTATTTTCAGTTTGGCGCGTTCCGCATTGTTGCCTGCTACACATTTGAGGCCGCAACTGAGCCGTTACGACATGTTGGCGGAATTTAAAGCGTCTGCTTTTGACAACGTTTCAAAGTATTAAAACAGGAAAAAACCTTTGCGGGACAAGGTGCTTACTGATAGCATTCAAGTGAAGTCTTAAGTTTCGTCGGTTCTCAATCGGCATGTTTCAGGGGATAGTCTTGATCTCTTTGGGGTCTTTGTTTAATAAGCAACCCGCGCCTTTGTTGGGTTTGGACATCAGTTCATCCAGTGTCAAACTGGTTGAATTGAGCCGGGACAAAGGCGGCAACCTGGTTCTGGATCGATGCGCCATCGAGCCGCTTGAGCGTGGCTGGATCACGGACGGCAATATTGAAAAATTTGACGAAGTGGCTGAAGCGGTGCGCCGGCTGGTCAAAAAGAGCGGCACCAGGACCAAAAACGTGGCCATGGCCTTGCCGCCGTCGGCTGTGATCACCAAAAAGATCATTTTGCCGGGCGGCATGACTGATCAAGAGCTCGAGATGCAGGTTGAGGCGGAAGCCAACCAATATATCCCTTTCCCGCTGGATGAAGTGAGTCTGGATTTTTGTGTCATCGGACCGAGCACGGCGTCTGTGGGCGACCTGGAGGTCCTTATCGCCGCATCGCGCCGTGAAAAAGTCCAGGACATCCAAGGCCTGGCCGAAGCGGCCGGTTTGAAGCCCGTGGTGGTCGATGTCGAGTCTTACGCATCGCGGCTGGCCACTGCGCGTCTGATTGAAAATCTTCCCAACAAAGGCGCGGGCACCATCGTCGCGCTGTTTGAAGTGGGCGCCCGGACGACCAGCATGCAGGTGATTCGGGACGATGAGGTTCTCTATGACCGGGATCAAGCCTTTGGCGGGGCGCAACTGACCCAGTTGATCGTGCGCCAATACGGGTTTTCGCTGGAAGAGGCGGAAACAAAAAAACGCAGTGGTGAGTTGCCTGACGACTACGAATCCAGTGTTTTGCGGCCCTTTGTTGAAAGCATGGTGCAAGAGATTGGCAGGGCGCTTCAATTCTTCTTCACCAGCACACCGCACAACAAGGTGGACTTCATCATGCTCGCGGGCGGCTCGGCGGCGCTGCCTGGCTTGACGGCGGCGGTCACCTCCCACACCACCTTCCCGTGCAATCTCGTGAATCCGTTTGAAGGCATGGAAATGGGCGACGGGGTTCGCCTGAAAAAAATGACCCGTGAAGCGCCGTCGTACCTGACGTGCTGCGGATTGGCGTTGCGGAGGTTTCTGCAATGATTTTGATCAATCTGCTTCCGCACCGTGAGGCCGCCCGCAAGCAGCGGCGCGATGTTTTCAATGTGTCGCTCGGCGCAGCCGCGCTGATCGGTGGCCTGATCGGTGGCGGCATTTTTCTCTGGTATCAGACCCAAATATCGGTGCAGCAGGGTAAAAATCTGGTTTTGAACAACGAAATCAAAGTGCTCGAGAGTCAGATCAAGGACATCGCCGGGCTTGAGGCGGAAATCGCCGGTTTGCGCGCCCGCCAGCAAGCCGTGGAAGATTTACAAGCCGATCGCAACCAGCCGGTTTACCTGCTGACCGAACTGGTCAAACAGCTGCCGGATGGCGTCTACATCGCCTCGATGCGCCAGGACAACCAGAACGTGACACTGCAAGGGGTCGCCCAGTCGAATGAACGGGTGTCGGAATTGCTGCGCAATCTGGCCAACAACACGCCCTGGTTCTCCAAGCCGGAGTTGATAGAAATTGTGGCTGGAACGGTGGCTTTGAGCGCGAGGGAGCAAAAGAGGGTCTCCAACTTCACCATCCGCGTGCGCATGATCCGCTCAAGCGAGGTGCAGAAGGCGGTTGCGCCAGCGGCTGCGGCGGCAGGTGCCGCAGCGGCCAAACCATCCGTGGCGGCTGCTCCAGCCGCTGCCAAGAAGTAGCAGATCATGGCGACCAAATCATCACCAAAAATTGACTTCGCGCAGATGCAGGAGAAAATTGCGAGTCAATTCCGCAATCTTGATCCCAAAGACCCCTCCGTCTGGCCTGCGTTTCCGCGCAACGCCTTGCTGTTGCTGACCTCTGTGATCGTGGTGGTCGCACTGTGGTTTGCCTGGCTCAACAATTCAGAAACTGAACTTGAGGCCGAACAGGCGAAAGAAGTCAAACTGCGCGAGGACTACAAAGGCAAGTTGACCAAGGCCGTGAACCTGGACGCGTTGAAGAAGCAGCGTGAACAGGTCCAGCAATACGTCACCCAGCTAGAAAAACAATTGCCAAGCAAGGCCGAGATGGACGCGCTCTTGTCCGACATCAATCAAGCCGGCCTTGGCCGCAGCCTGCAGTTCGACCTGTTCCGCCCCGGCCAGGTCGCCGTGAAGGACTACTACGCTGAACTGCCCATCGCCATACGTGTGACTGGCCGCTACCATGACATCGGTTCTTTCGCTGCCGACATCGCCAATCTGTCGCGGATTGTGACGCTCAACAATTTGAACGTCTTGCCCGTGAAGGACAACAACCTGTCGATGGAAGCCACCGCCAAGACTTTCCGCTATTTGGACAAAGACGAAGTGTCCGCCCAGAGCAAGGCGGCCGCCGGGAAGGGGGCCAAAAAATGATTTTCAGAGGCCTTTCATTGTTGGCGTTCCTGGTGTTGGCGCTGGTCGGCTGCGGGGCGTCCAGCGAGGACGAGCTGCGCGGCTGGATGTCTGAGCAAAAACGCCAGACCCAACCCAGAGTGACGCCAATTCCGGAGCCCAAACTGTTCAAGCCCGAGAGTTATGCACAAATCAGCGCCGTGGAGCCTTTCAGCAAGGAAAAACTGACGCAGGCGCTCAAGGGCGAATCGAACCAGGCCACATCAAACGCCGCCTTGGTGGCACCGGAGTTGGCCAGGCGCAAGGAGGCGCTGGAGTCTTTTCCGCTGGACGCGATGGCATTGGTTGGAAGTTTGAACAAAGGCGGCCAACCGGTCGCATTGATCAAGGTTGACAGCCTGCTTTACCAGGTGCGACCCGGAAATTACCTGGGTCAAAACTTTGGGCGCGTGACCAGTATCGCGGAAACAGAGGTCACTTTGCGTGAAATTGTGCAGGACGCAGTGGGTGAGTGGATTGAACGCCCGGCGAAATTGCAGTTGCAAGAGAGAGCAAAATGAATAATCACTACCGGTATTGGGCAATTCGAATGTGGCAAAAACTTTTTGTGTCGATGTTGATGGGTTTCACGCTGCTGGCAGCGAATGCCCAAACGGCGATAGAAGCCGTGACCGGATCCATCCAGAGCGGCGTTGAAGTCGTCCGCATCGACCTCTCGCAGGCGTTGACGGCGGTGCCCACCGGGTTTTCGATCCAGTCGCCCGCCCGGATCGCGCTTGACTTCCCCGGCATATCCAATGGCATGGGTCGCTCTACGGTTGAGATCAACCAGGGCAATTTGAGATCCGTCAGTGTGGTGCAAGCCGGCGACCGCACCCGTGTGGTGCTCAACCTGAAACAGGCGACAACCTACAAGGCACAAATCCAGGGCAAATCATTGTTGGTTTCGCTGGACACGGTGTCAGTGGCCGGAAGCACCCCGGTCGCTTCCGCCACACCGGCATTTTCAGCCAACCAGAACCGCGATACGCTGCCCTTGAAAGATTTGGATTTCCGCCGCGGCGCCGATGGGGCCGGGCGCGTGATTGTGTCCTTGCCCAACAACCAGGTGGGTGTGGACATTCGCCAGCAGGGGCAGACGCTGGTGGTCGAATTCATGAAGTCCAGCCTGCCCGAAGGACTGCGCAGACGCCTTGACGTCGCTGATTTTGGCACACCAATCCAGTCAGTTACTACATTCCAGGCGGGGGATCGCGTTCGCATGGTGATCGAACCCAAAGGCGCATGGGAACACAGTGCCTACCAAAGCGACGAGCAGTTTGTCGTTGAGGTGAAATTGCAGAAAATCGATCCGGGCAAATTGACCCAAGGCGTTGGATTCACCGGCCAAAAACTGTCGCTCAACTTCCAGAACATTGAAGTCAGGTCTTTGCTGCAGGTCATTGCCGATTTCACCAATTTCAACATCGTCACCTCTGACTCAGTCTCGGGTGCCGTCACCCTGCGCCTGCAAGATGTTCCTTGGGATCAGGCGCTTGAGATCATATTGCAGGCCAAGGGCTTGGGCGTGAAAAAAACCGGCAACGTGCTCTGGATTGCACCCAAGGACGAAATCGCCGCCAAGGAGAAACTCGAGCGAGAATCCAGCGTCGCGCTGGAAGGCCTTGAGCCGTTGCGCACGCAGTCCTTCCAGATGAACTACACCAAGGCGGTGGACGTGGCCAAAGGACTGGTCGGCACCACCGTCGGTGCGACAGCGAGCGCGCGCATTTTGAGCCCGCGCGGCAGCGTCATCGCGGAATCCCGGACGAACCAGTTGTTTGTGACTGATATTGCCAGCAAGCTCGAAGCTGTGCAGCAGCTGATCGCCAAGTTGGACGTCCCGGTGCGCCAGGTCCTGATTGAGGCGCGAATCGTAGAGGCGTCGGACACGTTTGGCAAATCCCTGGGCGTGCGCCTGGGCGGCGGCATCAATCCGGCCAATGGCGTGCCCTTGGTCACCGGAAACAATGGGTCAACCCTGAACGGGGTCCTTGGTTCGAGCTACATTGATGGTGGGCCGAATGTCAACACTGGAAGCTTTGTCAACTTGCCGGCGGTCGGTCTCAACGGCTTGAATCCAGCTTCCATCGCGGTTTCGATTTTTGGCGAGGCGGCGGGGCGCTTCCTGAACCTGGAACTTCAGGCGCTGGAAGCCGATGGCAAAGGCAAGGTCATTTCGAGCCCACGCGTTGTCACTGCGGACCAGGCCAAAGCCTTGATTGAGCAGGGCACGGAACTGCCGTATCAGATAGCGACCTCGAGCGGCGCGACATCCATCGCATTCCGCAAGGCCAACCTGTCCTTGTCGGTGACTCCGCAGATCACCCCCGAGGGCAATGTCATTCTGGACCTGGACATCAACAAAGACACCGTGGGCCAGGCGACTGCGGCAGGCTTTGCCATTGACACCAAACACATCTTGACCCAGGTGCTGGTTGAAAATGGCGGCACGGTCGTGATTGGCGGCATCTTCACCCTGGACGAGACCGAGACCGAAACCCGCGTGCCCCTGCTGGGTGAGCTGCCCGTGATCGGCAACTTGTTCAAATCAAGGGCGAGAACCTCGACCAAGCGCGAAATGCTGGTCTTCATCACGCCCAAAATGATTTCGGATCGTACAGGCGCCCGTTGATTTGAAATCTATTCAAGTTTGACGCAAATTCTTGCCGCATGACACGTCAATAAATTGATATTCAGTTTGGTAGGCCTGCCAGGTTCAGGCAAATCAACTGTCGGGCGACAGCTCGCCCGACGGCTGCAACTCCCGTTTCAGGACTCCGACCATGCCATTGAAGCCCGGCTCGGGTGCTCCATCCGGGAGTACTTTGAGCGCGAGGGCGAAGACCGGTTTCGCGATGTCGAGGCGTCGGTCATCGACGAGTTGACGCGCGACCACCAAGGCGTGCTTTCTACCGGCGGCGGCTCCGTGTTGCGGGCTGAAAACCGGCGGAACCTGCGCGAACGCGGGCAGGTCATCTATTTGAAATCGTCGCCCGACCAGCTGTTTCGCCGCCTGCGCCATGACATGAACCGGCCGCTGCTGCAAGTGGCGGATCCCTTGAGCCGCTTGCGCGACCTGTTCGCAATCCGCGATCCGTTATACCGCGAAACTGCGCATTTTTTGCTCGAAACCGGGCGCCCCTCGGTCAGCACGCTGGTCAACATGATCGTGATGCAGCTTGAATTGGCAGGCGTGCTGCCTGGTCGATAGAACCGGTGCTATAGAACCGGTGCTATTGCCCGGGGCGGCAGATGCCCTAAACTATCCGCCTATGCAAGAGACCAGTTCCATTGCGCGGGTTCACATCGAGCTGGGCGAGCGCAGCTACCCGATATTGATCGGCGGGGGCCTTTTTGACGCGCCATCAAGTTATGACGATCTGCCGGCTGGCGCGTCGGCGCTGATTGTCACCAACACCACCATCGCACCTCTGTACCTGCACAAACTGCGCCTGGCGCTGCAAGGGCGGTTCAAGCACATTCACCAGGTGATTTTGCCGGACGGCGAAGAACACAAAAACTGGCAGACCCTCAACCTGGTGTTTGATGCCCTTCTGGCCAAACAATGCGATCGCAAAACAGTGTTGTTCGCGCTGGGCGGTGGCGTGGTCGGCGACATGACGGGTTTTGCCGCCGCCAGCTTCATGCGCGGTGTGCCATTTGTGCAGATCGCGACGACTTTGCTGGCCCAGGTGGATTCATCGGTTGGCGGCAAAACGGCCATCAATCATCCGATGGGAAAGAACATGATTGGCGCGTTTTACCAGCCGCTCAGGGTGATTTGCGATCTGGAGACGCTGCGCACGCTGCCGCAACGCGAGCTCAGCGCAGGCCTGGCCGAAGTCATCAAGTACGGCCCCATCGCCGACCTGGCGTTTTTTGGCTGGATTGAGGCGAATCTGGATGCCTTGCTGGCCCGCGACCGCGCCGCCCTCTCCCACGCCGTGAAGCGAAGTTGCGAGATCAAGGCCTGGGTGGTGTCGCAGGACGAGCGCGAGTCTGGCTTGCGTGCGATCCTGAATTTTGGGCACACCTTTGGCCACGCCATCGAAACCGGCTTGGGCTATGGCCAATGGCTGCATGGAGAGGCCGTGGCTTGTGGCATGGTCATGGCGGGAAATTTGTCCCAGGCCTTGGGCTTGATCGACGCAAATTCGGTGCGCCGCCTGACCTCCCTGATCGCCAGGGCCGGTCTGCCGGTGCGCGGGCCCACACTGCCCGAAACGCCCGGTGTCCCCGGCGCAGCCAACGCGGATCGCTATCTGGCCTTGATGCGGCATGATAAAAAAGCCGAGGCGGGCGCGATCAAATTCGTCGTGCTTGACGGCCCCGGGAAAGCCCTCGTGCGCAGCGCGCCGGATGGCATGGTCAGGGACGTGATCGACGCTTGTTGCGCCACCGTTTGAAGCGCCAAATGAGTCAGGCAAAAAAGCGGCGAATTTATCCAGTGGGCAATCTTGCAGGCGTGAAAAAGATGCGTTTGAACTGGATCCCCCTGGCTGCATGCTTCGGGCCATGGCGAGAACAATCATTGAGGCGCCGCCTGCTTGCCGCGTCGTTTGTCGCCATGTTGGCAGCCTGCGGCGGTGGTGGCGGGGGCGGGAGTTCTGCGCCTGCGCCCACTGCCAACGCCATGGTTGTCAGCGTCGACGCGGGGCCGCCGGGCACCGGTTACAACGTCAACCGCCTTTATGCCAGCGTCACGATTTGCAGGCCGGGGAGCGATGCCGCCTGCCAGACCATCGACCACATTCTGGTCGATACCGGTTCGACGGGCCTGCGCGTGCTGGCCAGCGCGCTGGATCCGGCCCTGAACCTGCCAAAGGTAGCGGCGCCAAGCGGTTTCCCTTTGCTCAATTGCGCCCGCTTCGTCGACACCACGTTCGCGTGGGGCCCGGTCGCGAAGGCGGACATCCAGCTCGGCGGAAGAACAGCGGCGAATGCGCCGTTTCAAATCATCGCAGACCCTGCCTACAACGCCGTCGCGGGAAACTGTTCTACCGGCAGGGCAGTCAACAGCGTGGCCGTGCTGGGCGCTAAAGGGATTCTGGGGCTCGGCCTGCTCAAGGAGGATTGCGGCGCCACTTGCGCGGCGAATCCTTTCAAAGGCTATTATTTCGCCTGCGCCAACTCGGTTTGCAGCGCCGTCCTGGGCACCACATTGGCGACTGCGAATCAAATCAGGAACCCAGTGTTGTCGTTTCCGTCGGACAACAACGGGGTTGTCATCGATTTGCCAGCCATCGCTGGCGCAAGCGCATCCAGCCTTTCGGGTTTTGTCTATTTCGGCATAGGCACGCAAGCCAACAACCAGTTCGGTGGTAGCACAGTGTTGGCGACAAATCCGCTGGGCTACTTCAGCAGCCAATTTGGCGGCAAGACCTTGGGCACAAGTTTTCTGGACACGGGCTCAAATGGCCTGTATTTCGACACCACAATCGCCGGGTTGACGGCCTGTTCAGGCGGCACCGGTTTCTTCTATTGCCCGGCGGCAAGCACGCCGCTGTCGGCCACCCTGACGGGGGTCAATGGGCAAAGCGTTTTGTTGCGGTTTACAGTTGACAACGCGCTGGGCCTGTTCACGACAGCGCCCAATGCCGTTCTGCCCACCCTGGCGGGCAATATTGGCGATCCGCAAACCTTTGATTGGGGTTTGCCGTTCTTCTATGGGCGGCGCGTTTTCTTTGGCATCGAAGGGCAGGCGACCCCTATTGGGACGGGCCCTTTTTACGCGTTTTAACCTGCGTTTTGACGCTGTTTGGTCCCCCCGACGGGAATCGAACCCATATCTAGCACTTAGGAGGCACTCGTTCTATCCATTGAACTACAGGGAGGGGCCGCTCTTCAATCGGCGCCAAAGCTTCAATACTTTTGGCGTTGCACCTCCTAGCCGTGCTTTCAGCACTGTCTTCGTCGGTGCGCCTACTCTCGCACCGATTGAAGAGCGGAACTTCCGGTGCGGGCAGGGTATTCTAAGACACGATCACCGTTATTTCGACAATAACCGCATCGCGTCCTCAAGCCCCTTGATGGTCAGCGGGTACATGCGCTGGTTCATGATTTGCTGCACTACGCTGATGCTTTGCCGGTATTGCCACACGCCCTGGGGCTCGGGGTTGATCCACGCAAACTTCGGGAAGGCGCTGGTCAGGCGCTGAAGCCACTCGACGCCGGCTTCTTCGTTGTTGTATTCCACGCTGCCGCCAGGCTGCAATATTTCATACGGGCTCATGGTGGCGTCGCCAATGAAGATCAGCTTGTAGTCCTTGTTGTACTTGCGGATGATGTCCCAGGTGGCAAACTTTTCGCTGAAGCGGCGGCGATTGTTCTTCCACATGAAGTCATAGACGCAGTTGTGGAAGTAATAAAACTCCATGTGCTTGAACTCGGTCTTGGTGGCCGAGAACATCTCTTCCACGCGGGCAATGTGCTCGTCCATGGTGCCACCCACGTCCATGAGCAGCAGCACCTTCACGTTGTTGTGGCGCTCGGGCCGCATTTTGATGTCCAGCCAGCCTGCGTTGGCGGCTGTCTTGCTGATGGTTTCGTCCAGGTCAAGCTCTTCTTCGTGCCCTTCACGCGCAAACTTGCGCAGGCGGCGCAGTGCCACCTTGATGTTGCGCGTACCCAGCTCCTGGGTGTCGTCATAGTCCTTGTAGGCGCGCTGGTCCCACACCTTCACGGCGCTTTTGTTGCGACTCTTGTCCTGGCCAATGCGGATGCCCTGCGGGTTCTGGCCGTAGGCGCCAAACGGCGAGGTGCCGCCCGTGCCAATCATCTTGCTGCCGCCTTCATGGCGCTCTTTCTGCTCTTCAAAACGCTTCTTGAGCGTCTCCATCAACTCGTCCCAGCCCATTTTCTCGATCTTGGCTTTTTCCTCGGGGCTGAGTTCAAGTTCCAGGTTTTTGCGAAGCCACTCCAAAGGGATGTCCTTGGTGAAATCCGCAATCATCTCTACACCCTTGAAATAGGAGGCAAAGGCGCGGTCAAACTTGTCGTAGTGTTTTTCGTCCTTCACCAGCGTGGTGCGGCTCAGGTAATAGAAATCGTCGATCTTGTAGCCGTCCGGTGCGTCGTCGTCCTCGGACACATGGCTGTTGGGTCCGACCACACCTTCTTTCAGGGCTTCGAGCAGGGTCAGATACTCCTTCACAGACACCGGCAGTTTGGCCGAGCGCAGGGTGTAGAAAAAGTCGATCAACATGGTGACTCCATTTTCTTCAATGTTCAGCGGGGTTTGTCCAGCAGGTACAGCAACTGCGCCCGCACTTCGGGCCACTCGCCGTTGCGCAGGCTGTACATCACGGTGTCGCGAATGCTGCCGTCACGGCGCAGGGCGTGGCCGCGAATCACGCCATCCTTGCGCGCACCCAGACGTTCGATGGCATTTTGCGATGCGTGGTTGAAATTGTCGGTGCGCCAGCCCACCAC
>JANMVT010000023.1:0-3572 GCA_031392945.1 Rhodoferax sp.
TGGCGGCAAGTGTACAGCAAGCAAGATCAGTTTTAAACTACTTTGAATTGCAATCGTGCCACTACAATCCTTTTCAAATTTCAACGGAAAAACTCGCCTAAGTCGTTGAGTTCATTTATCCATGGATCGCCGAGGAGCGAATTTAAGCAACCAGATCGCCACCAGTTCGTCAAGCAGCGCGCGGTCCACCGTGCCGCCCCGGCGCAAGCCATCTTCACACAGGCGGTGGGCGGCGGTGGTTTCCAGCACCATGTGCAGATCGTAAAGCTGCTCGAATTTATCGAAATCAAACGGCAACACGCGCCAGCCGCTGCGAAACAGCACTTCCACATAACCTTCCTGCTGCAAGCGGAACAGGGCCTGGCGCACGGGCGTGCGTGACACGCCCAGGAGCTCGCTGATTTCGGTTTCGGTGAAGCGGTCGCCGGGCACCAGCTTGAACGCGCCGACATCGCGCTTGAGCTGGTCGTAGACCTCGTCGGCGCGCGAACGGTGGGCAGGGGGCACGGCCACAGGGCTGGCTCGGCGGGTGCTGGTTTGCATTGGCAGAAACTCTACCAGTGTTGCTATTGGGGCGATGCCGTCAACGCCTGCAACAGCAGCGCACTTTGCGCTGTCCAGCCGACGCTGGAGCCGCCTGACACATAGGCCGCATTGAAGGCACTCGGCACCGCGCCATTGAGCCCGCATGCAAACTGGTCTAGATTGGTTTTTCCCAGCAAGCATGCACCAGCATCGAGCAATTTTTGCACCACGGCGGCGTGCGCCGCCGGCGCATAACTGAAGGCCGGGCATGCCGCCGTGGGGGACATCCCCGAGGCGTCGATATTGTCGTTGACGGCAAAACGCATGCCCGCCAGCGGGCCAGTGGCTGGCCCGGTGATGGGCTGGGGCAGGCGAGCGATCCAGGCCTGCGGCGCCAGGTCAGACATACCCCTGACAGCAGACATTGCCTGCACCTGAGGGCTGAGACCTGACAATATGCTTTGCCCCGTTATTGCGCATCCAATCTTGTATCCAAGATAAGACGCAAAGAATGTGCCACCTCCTGTCAGGGATCAACCCAGAGTGGGGTTTTTTTCGAATAGCCTTGCGGTCAGGCTTGCGCAGCCTCCAATACGGCATTGAAGGTTGGGCTCGGGCGCATGACGGCGGTCACTTTCTGCGGGTCGGCCAGGTAGTAGCCGCCGATATCCACCGGCTTGCCCTGCACGGCCAGGAACTCGTCGGTGATCTTCTGCTCGTTCTCGGTCAAGGCGTTGGCCAAGGGCGCGAAATGGGCCTGCAAGGCTTTGTCCTGCGTCTGTGCGGCCAGCTCCTGCGCCCAGTACATGGCCAGGTAGAACTGGCTGCCGCGGTTGTCCAGCTGGCCTGTCTTAGGCGACGGGCCCTTGTTGTTGTCCAGCAGCTTGCCGGTGGCGTCGTCGAGGGTCTTGGCCAGGATCTTGGCTTTCTCGTTGCCGGTCTTTAGCCCCAGGTCTTCCAGCGACACGGCCAGGGCCATGAACTCGCCCAGTGAATCCCAGCGCAGGTGGTTTTCTTCCACTAGCTGCTGCACATGCTTGGGCGCGGAGCCACCGGCCCCCGTTTCGTACATGCCGCCGCCGGCCATGAGCGGCACCACCGACAGCATCTTGGCGCTGGTGCCCAACTCCATGATGGGGAACAGGTCGGTCAAATAGTCGCGCAGGATGTTGCCGGTGGCGCTGATGGTGTCCTGGCCGCGGACCACGCGCTCCAGCGTGTAGCGCATGGCACGCACCTGGCTCATGATTTGGATGTCCAGGCCGGTCGTGTCGTGCTCGTGCAGGTACATCTTGACCTTGGTGATCAGCTGGGCCTCGTGCGGACGGTAGGCGTCGAGCCAGAACACCACAGGCATGCCCGAGTTGCGCGCCCGGCTGACGGCCAGCTTGACCCAGTCGCGGATGGCAGCGTCTTTGACCTGGCACATGCGCCAGATGTCGCCCGCTTCCACGTTCTGGCTCAGCAGCACTTCGCCCGTGGCCAGGTCGGTGATGTTGGCCACCCCGTCGTCGGTGATCTCGAAGGTCTTGTCGTGCGAGCCGTATTCCTCGGCCTGCTGGGCCATCAGTCCCACATTGGGCACCGTGCCCATGGTGCGCGGGTCAAACGCGCCATGCCACTTGCAGAAATTGATGATCTCCTGGTAGATGCGGGCAAAGGTCGATTCAGGCATCACGGCCTTGACGTCCTTCAGGCGGCCATCGGCCCCCCACATCTTGCCGCCGTAGCGGATCATGGCGGGCATGGACGCGTCCACAATGACGTCGTTGGGCGAGTGGAAGTTGGTGATACCCTTGGCCGAGTCCACCATGGCCAACTCGGGGCGGCCTTCGTGGCAGGCGTGCAGGTCGCGCTTGATCTCGTCCTGCTTGCTTTGTGGCAGCGAGGTGATCTTGTCGTACAGATTGGCCATGCCGTTATTGACGTTCACGCCAAGTTCTTCAAACAGTTTGGCGTGCTTTTCAAACGCGTCCTTGTAGAAGATCTTGACGCAGTGGCCGAACACGATGGGGTGCGACACCTTCATCATGGTCGCCTTGACGTGCAGCGAGAACATCACACCGGTCTTGTAGGCGTCTTCGATCTCTTTTTCGTAGAAGGCGACCAGGGCTTTCTTGCTCATGAACATGCTGTCGATGACCTCACGGTCCAGCAGCGAGACCTTGGGCTTGAGCACGATGGTCTTGCCGCCCGTAGTGATCAGCTCCATCTTGACGTCGCGCGCCCGGCCCAAGGTAATGGACTTTTCACCGTGGTAGAAGTCGCCACTGTGCATGTGGGACACATGCGAGCGCGACGCCTGGCTCCAGTCGGCCATGCTGTGCGGGTTTTTGCGGGCGTATTCCTTGACGGCCCTGGGTGCGCGGCGGTCGGAATTGCCTTCACGCAGCACCGGGTTCACGGCACTGCCCAAGCACTTGTTGTAACGCAGGCGGATGGCCTTGTCTTCATCGTTTTGCGGGTTCTCGGGGTAGTCGGGCAGCTTGTAACCTTTGGCCTGTAGCTCGCGGATGGCGCTGATCAGCTGGTTTTGCGAAGCGCTGATGTTGGGCAGCTTGATGATGTTGGTGTCGGGCAGCAAGGTCAGGCGGCCAAGTTCGGCCAGGTTGTCGGGCACACGCTGCGCTTCGGTCAGAAACTCGGGGAACTCGCCCAGGATGCGGCCCGCCACCGAGATGTCGCTCTGGGCCACCTCGATGCCAGCCGGCGCGGCGAAGGCGCGAATCACCGGCAGAAAAGCGTAGGTTGCCAGCAGCGGTGCCTCGTCCGTGAGGGTGTAAATGATTTTCGATTTTGCTGCAGACATGGGTGTCCTCGTGCTTTGGGTTGTCCGGGGGTGGGAAATGGGTTTGTTGTTGTCGATGTTAAACGAGACTTTTGCGCGGCGGCTGGATGGGGGTTTTCTAGTGTAGTGTTGCATTCTGTTTAGAACTTAAACGGCTATTGGCGCGAATGACTTTTTGCAAGATGTCGCGCGCAGTCTTGATCCAGATAAATGGCTTAGGATTGGTGTTGTGATGGGCGATGTACTCGCCGATGGCGGT
>JANMVT010000040.1:0-40207 GCA_031392945.1 Rhodoferax sp.
CTCAGCTTCGCGCAAACGTCACCACATGGTCCACCAGGGCGCGAATGCCGATCCACTCGCCAATTTTGTGGTCGTGGTGGCTGGGCACATGGGCCATCAGCATCTGGCCGTCAGCCAGGCGCAGGGTGTACAAAAACTCCGAGCCGCGAAACGACTTGCGGATGATTTCGGCTTTGACGGGCGCCGCGTCGTCGTGCACGATGTCGTCGGCGCGCAGGAGCACGTCGCATTCGCCGTTGGCATACGCGCCGGGCAGGGGGCATTCCAGCACGTCCACCAGGTCGCCCAGGGGCGTGTGCACCACGGCGTCGCCGTTGACCGAGCGGATCGTGGCTGGGGCGAACACGCCGTGGCCGATGAAATCGGCGACAAAACGGGTGATGGGGCGGTGGTAGAGCGAATAGGCGTCGTCCCACTGGTGCAGTTGGCCCTCGTGCATCACGCCGATGATGTCGCCGATGGCAAAAGCCTCCAGCTGGTCGTGGGTGACAAACAGGGCGGTGGCGCCTGCGGCTTTGAGGATAGTGCGCACCTCGTGGGCCAGGCGTTCGCGCAGATCGACATCCAGATTTGAAAACGGTTCGTCCAGCAGCAGCAGTTGCGGCTTGGGCGCCATGGCGCGCGCCAGCGCCACACGCTGTTGCTGGCCGCCTGAAAGCTCATGCGGAAAACGCGCCTCGCTGCCGGCCAGGCCAACCAGTTCCAGCACTTCGGCCACCCGCGCGCGGCGCTCGGGCCTGGGCCAATGGTGGATGCCAAAACCCACGTTGTGGCGCACGTCCAGGTGGGGGAACAGGGCGTAGTCCTGAAACACCATGCCGATGCGCCGCGCCTCCGGGGCGATATGGACTCTGGCGCTGCTGACGACCTGGTTTGAGAGTTTGATGCTGCCACCGGCCGCCGCTTCCAGCCCGGCCACGGCGCGAAGCAGGGTGGTCTTGCCGCAGCCTGACGGGCCGATCAGCACGCCGATGTCGCCGGCGCGCAGGCCGAACGAGACGCCATTGACCGCCGCGTGGCGCCGGCCGGCGTAGCGGACTTCAAGTTGGGAGACTTCAAGGAACATGGTGCGGATTCTAGGAGCCTGGGCGCGCTCAATGCTTACAATTCTCATTCAGATCACGGGTGTCGCCGTGCAAATCATGGGCTTATGAGCACTCGTCGGTTTCATCATGTATTTCTTGCGCTGCTCACGGCGACCCTGCTGTTGCCGGTGCTGGCGGTGCTGGCGTCCTGGCTGCCCTTGGGCGGATCTGGCGCAGCCTCTTCACAAATTCTGGCGGAAATGGGCCGCACCGTGTTGCCTGCGTATGTCGCGACGACGGTTTTGTTGTGCGTGCTGGTCGCCATCGGCGTGTTTTTGGTCGGTTTGTCCACCGCCGCTGCCGTGACGCTGTTTGACTTTCCCGGGCGCAAACTTTTCGAGTGGGCGCTGCTGCTGCCGCTGGCCATGCCTGCCTATGTGGTGGCGTACGCCTACACCGATTTTTTGCAGTTCAGCGGGCCGCTGCAAAGCGCGCTGCGCGGCGGCTTTGGCTTGCAAGGCCGGGTGTTCCCCGAGGTGCGCAGCCTGGGCGGCGCGGTATGGGTGTTCACCTTTGTGCTCTATCCGTATGTCTACCTGCTGGCGCGCACGGCCCTGAGCGAACGCGCCACCCACCTGATGGAAGCCGCCCGCTTGCTGGGCGCGCCCATGCGCCGGCGTTTGCTTGCCGTCGCCCTGCCGCTGGCCCGCCCGGCAGTGGCAGCAGGTGTGGCCCTGGCCTTGATGGAAACACTGGCCGACTTTGGCGTGGCCAGTTATTTCGGCGTTCAAACCTTCACGGCAGGCATCTACAAAGCCTGGCTTGCCATGGACAGCCGGATCGCCGCGGCGCAACTGGCGTCCTTCCTGCTGGTGCTGGTGGCGCTGCTGCTGCGCATTGAATACCGGGCCCAGCAACACATGCGGTTCGCGGCTGGTAAGGGCATGCAGTCGGGCTCGGCCGACGCCCAGCCGGCGCAGTTGCGCGGGCGGCACAAGTGGCTGGCCTGGGTGTTGTGCGGCGTGCCGGTGCTGATGGGTTTTGTGTTGCCGGTGCTGTTCATGCTGCGGCCGCTGGCGGCTGACTGGTCGGCGCTGGCCTGGGGCCGCTTCATGGAATGGACGCTCAACAGCCTGCGACTGGGCGCCATCACCGCCGTGCTGGCCGTGGGGTTGGCGCTCGCCCTGGCCTTCAGCGTGCGACGGGGCGCGGATGTGTTCAGCCGCCTGGCCGTGCAGATGGTGGGTTTGGGGTACGCTATTCCCGGCGCGGTGATCGTGGTCGGCCTGTTGCTGCCAGTGGGCTGGCTGCAGGCGGCAGCGCCCCAAAGCGGCGTGGGGTATTGGGTGACGGCGACTTCACTGGGCCTGGTCTGGGCCTATCTGGTGCGTTTTTGCGCCGTGGCCTTGCAGTCGGTGCAAAGCGGTTATGCGCGCATTCCCGCCAGTTTTGATGATTCGGCCCGCATGTTGGGCACGGGCGACGCCGCCCTGGCGCTGCGCGTGCACTGGCCCCTGCTGCGGCGCTCCACAGCGGCAGCCGCCATGCTGGTGTTTGTGGATGTGATGAAAGAACTGCCTGCCACCCTGGTGCTGCGCCCCTTCAACAGCGACACCCTGGCCGTGGTGGCCTACCAGTTGGCGCGTGATGAGCGCCTGGGCGAGGCTGCGCTGCCTTCCTTGGCCCTGGTTCTGGCGGGCTTGTTGCCAGTGGTTCTGCTCAGCCGCAGCTTGCGCTCTGGCGGGCGGGCCAAGTCCAATGCAACTTTGGCCTGAAATCGCAGCCCTGCGCGCAGCGCCCATCAGCGCCGCCGGTGCCCTGGATGAATGAGGGCTAATATATGGGTGGGATGATGACCAAGCAGTCGACGAAAAGCGCGACCCCAAGGAAAAACATGGCCAACCGAACTGTCAATGCGCCAGCAGAGCCTGTGCTGGAGCCCGACCAGGTGTTCGAGCGGGCGGCCGACCTGTTTCGCGTGATGTCCGCGCCCTTGCGCCTGAAAATCATCAGCAGTCTGTGCAATTCTGAGAAAAATGTGGGCGAATTGCTCAGCGAGATCAGCACCACCCAACCCAATATGTCCCAGCACCTGAACACCTTGTACCAGGCCGGTGTGTTGGGCAAACGGCGCGAAGGCGTGCAAATTTTCTACCGCATTGTGGATGACCGTGCCGCCAAAATGTGCCGCGCGGTGTGCATGCAAATTGCCATCGAGGGCGACCACTATTCGATTTGACAGAGGCCCGCATAGCTGAGTCCGCCCTCGGGTTTGTCCTGAATTTTTAGTGAATCAAATGCATTGCCATTCGTTTATATAAGTAAAATCGAATGAATAAATTCAACACCACACACAGGAGACAAAAATGAAACTTTTCCGGATTCCCCGCAGGATCGCCTTCAAGGCAATTCTGGGCACTGCCGTCGTGGCCGGCGCCCCCCCTATCGCACTGGCCCAAACCGACGCCCTGCAGGTGCGCAACATGGCGGCGGCTTGCGCCAACTGCCACGGCACCAATGGCGCGGCGCTGCCCGGCATGGTGGCGCTGGCGGGTTATGCCCGGGCCGACCTGGTCAAAAACATGGCGGATTTCAAGAGCGGCGCGCGGCCCGCGACCATCATGCACCAGCTCGCCAAAGGGTATTCAGATCAACAAATAGAACAACTGGCCGGCTACTTTGCTGCCCAGAAAAAATAGGGAGAATGGCCATGAAAAATTCCCTGATTCGTTCTGTCAACCGCCGTTCGTTCGTTCAAACCACCGCTGCCACGTCCCTGCTGGGCGGTCTGGGCCTCATGTCGGGTTGCGCTACAACGGCGAGCGGCCCCAAGGTGGTGGTGGTCGGTGGGGGTTACGGCGGCGCCACGGCGGCCAAGTACGTGCGCATGTGGTCCGATTACGGCATCAATGTGACCCTGGTTGAACCCAATGCCGCGTTTGTCTCGTGTCCTTTGTCCAACCTGGTGCTGGGCGGCAGCAAGACCATGGCCGACATCACCATGCCCTATGACAACCTGGCCAAACGCCACGGCGTGACCGTGGTGCGTGACATGGCGACCGGCATCGACCCCGACAAGCGCACCGTCAAACTCGCGGGTGGCGCCGAGCTGCCTTACGACCGCCTGATCCTCTCTCCCGGCGTGGATTTCATGTGGGACACACTGCCTGGCATGGTCAAACCCGGCGCGCAAGACCGTGTGTTGCACGGCTGGAAGGCCGGCCCACAAACCCTGGCGCTGCGCCAACAGCTGGAGGCCATGCCCGACGGTGGCGTATTTGCCATCAGCATCCCGCTGGCGCCGTACCGCTGCCCGCCCGGGCCCTACGAGCGCGCCTGCCAGGTTGCCAGTTATTTCAAGGCCGCCAAGCCCAGATCCAAGGTGCTGATCCTCGACGCCAATGACGACGTCACTTCCAAGGGCCCGCTGTTCAAAAAAGCCTGGGCTGACCGCTATGCCGGCGTCATCGAATACCGGTCCAAACACGTGGCGGTTGATGTGGATGCGGCCAGCAACACCTTGAAGTTCGAGTTCAACGACGACGTGAAGGCTGCTGTGCTCAATGTGCTGCCGCCCATGCGTGCGAGTGAAATCGCCGTCAAAACCGGCCTGGCCACGGCCAACAAGCGCTGGTGTGAAGTGGATTTTTTGACGTTTGAGTCCAGAGCAGCCAAAAACATCCACGTGCTTGGTGACTCAATCCAGATCGCTGCCCTGATGCCCAAATCCGGCCATATGGCCAACCAGCACGGCAAGACCTGCGCGGCCGCCGTGGTCGCTTTGCTCACCGGGCAGACGCCCAACCCGGCGCCTATTTACAACAACACCTGCTACAGTTTTGTCAGCCCCGACGAGGTGGTGCACGTGGCCAGTGTGCACCGTTACGACGCCGAGAAGAAAACCATGCTGGCGGTGGCGGGGGCGGGTGGCGTGTCTGGCGCTGCCAGTGCGATCGAGGGGGCTTATGCCTTTGCCTGGGCGCAAAACATCTGGGCCGATTCCCTGGCCTGACGCCATGGACTTGCGTGCCATCCGTCGGCTTGCAACTGCGACAGTCCTGTCGTGGTGTGTGCCGTTGATGGTTTTGCTGGGCTGCGCCGCGCCCCAACCACCCGCAGAGCTGCCCGCACAGACGCCTGAGCTCAGCCCGCGCCAGGTCTCGGATTCGGCGTGGCTGGTGGAGGGCCTGTCGGCGCAAGGCTCGCCGCAGAACCAGAACTTCATCTCCAACGCGGGCTTCGTCGTCACACCGGCCGGCGTGGTGGTGATTGACGCACTGGGCTCACCCATTCTGGCGACACGTCTGCTGGCCGAGATCAAAAAAATAACGACCCTGCCGGTGACCCACGTCATCCTTACCCACTACCACGCCGACCATATTTACGGCCTGCAGGTGTTCAAGGCAGCGGGCGCGCGCATCCTGGCCCATGCCAAGGCGCGCGATTACATAGGCTCTGAGGGCGCCCGCACACGCCTGGACGCATCGCGCCATGAACTCGCTCCCTGGATAGACGCCACCACCCAGGTGGTGCCTGCCGACCAGTGGCTCGATGGCCCGCTCGATCTGACCCTGGGGGGCACGCGACTTCAGATCAAACCCATGGGCCCGTCGCACACCCCGGAAGACCTGGTGGTTTACCTGCCCGAGGAAGGTGTGCTGTTTGCGGGGGATCTGGTCTTTCGGGGCCGCATTCCTTTTGTCGGCCAGGCCGACAGTGGCCGCTGGGTCAAGGCGCTCAATGACATGTTGTTGCTGCAGCCCAGGGTGGTCGTGCCCGGCCATGGCCCCGGGTCCACCCAGGCGGTGGCCGACATGGAACTCACACGCACCTACCTGACCCACCTGCGCGCCAGCATGGGCAAGGCCGCCAAGGCCATGGACCCGTTTGACGAAGCCTACAAAGCCACCGACTGGTCGAATTTTGAAGGCGTGCCGCTGTTTGCACTGATCAACCGCATGAATGCCTACAACACCTATCTGCTGATGGAGCGGGAGGGGGACTGATGCCACTGCCCAATACATTTGCGCGCCGACGCCTGCTGGTGACAGGCGCGGTGACGCTCCTGGGCTTGAATGCGCGCGCAGCCTTGGCCGCTCCCGCATCGCTGCCGGTGCCCTTGTCGCTGCAGGACGAACTGGCCACCGCGCTCAAGGCCGGCCAACCGCTGGTGCTGATGGTCAGCCTGGACGGCTGCCCCTTCTGCAAAATCGCCCGTGAACATTACCTGGCGCCCCTGCGCGCCGAACAGGACCTGCACGTTGTGCAAATCAATATGCAGCACAAAGAGATGGTCAAGGACGTCAAGGGCCAGAGCAAAACGCACGAACAGCTGATCGCCGAGCTCAAGGCCAACGTCGCGCCCACGCTGATTTTCTACGGACGCAATGGCGCCGAGGTGGCCGAACGCCTGGTCGGCCTGACATCAGAGGATTTTTATGGCGCCTACCTGGACCAGCGCATTGAGGCGGCACGGCGCGCCGTGCGGGGATAAGCAGCGGCTTCTGCAAAGCCGCGTCTGGAGGTTTTGACCGATTTTTCCTTCGTCCGGCAAAAATTGGAATAAAACGGGCGTTATCCCTTGTGGTTATTCAATAGTTTGCTACTTAAAATATAGTAATCTACATTTCTCCGCAGATTGCCGTCGTAGCTGATCAGTCGGCCTTGGCGCCAGACGCCTTGACAATGGGGCCCCAGCGCGCAATTTCAGCCGTGTTCATGACAGCCATTTGTTCAGGCGTGCTGCCGATGATGCTGTAGCCCATTTCTGTCATGCGTTTGACGAAATCGGGCGACCTGGTGCCCTTGACCGCTGCGTCGTTGATCCTGGCAATCTCATCCTTGGGCGTCCCCGCCGGGACGGCCAGACCGAACCACACGCCCGACTCATAACCAGGAACACCCGCTTCGGCCACGGTCGGCACATCGGGCAACAGCGGGTCGCGCCTGGCTCCGGTCACGGCCAGCGCGCGCAGCTTTCCGGCCTTGATCTGCGGCAGCGCGGACGGAATATTGTCAAACATCATCATCACCTGGCCGCCCAGCAGATCGTTCATGGCCGGGGCGCTGCCCTTGTAGGGGATGTGCAGGATGTCCACCTTGGTCAGGTACTTGAACATCTCGCCCGACATGTGGATGCTGGTGCCGCTGCCGGAAGAGGCATAGGTCATCTTGCCGGGTTCGGCCTTGGCCATCGCAATCACGTCGGCCACCGAATTGGCCTTGACCGACGGGTGCACCACCAGCACGTTGGAGAGTGAAACCAGCGCCACCACGGGCTCCAGGTCCTTGATCGGATCGAATGGCATCTTGGCGTAAAGCGCGGGATTGATGGCGTTGATGCCGCTGGTGGTCATGAACAGCGTGCGGCCATCGGGCGCCGACCGCACTGCCTCAACGCCGCCAATATTGCCACCCGCGCCAGGACGGTTTTCGACCGTGACGGGTTGGCCCAGAATTTTCGAGAGTTCGTTGGAAATCGCACGCGATGCGATGTCCACGGCGCCGGCGGGCGGGAAGGGGCAAATCAGCCGGATCGGCTTGCCAGAATTCGTCTGCGCACCCGCCAGCGACGCCGTTGCCACCGCGACGACAACCACGGCATGGAAGATTGAACGGATCATCGAGGGCTCCAGGTGAAGAGGTTTGAAGCGGTGTGGGGATTGGCTTGCTGCCCGTGAACTACTCTATCGCAAACGTCAAACCCGCGCGTGTCTGCAGGCGCCGCACCAGGGTGAGGCCCATGGCGGCGCCAGGCGTCCAGACGCCACCTTTGGTCATGTTGCGGTCCACATCCTGGGCCAGGCACAGGGCGCTCTCGGCAATCAGTTTGCAGGTCGATCCATACCCTGGGTCGCGGTCACCTTTGACGACGGCACTTAACGATTGGCCGCTGGCGGTTTCGCCGCTGAACAGCACCTCGTAGCGTCCGGTTTCACGCGCGTGCTGGCTCGGGCCTTGGCCGGGCTTGGGCAAGCCGAAGCGGCGGATCAGTTCGCGCGTGGGGCCAAAACCCAGCAGCAGGTTTTGAAAACGCGTGGTGCGCGCCAGCGCCTTGGCGCGCTGCTCGCCGATGGCGCCGCTGCCCGTGAGCATGCGTTCGTCGTAGACGAAATCCGTGCCCCAGGGGTGGCCGCGCAGGGCGTTGGTGCGGTGCACGTTTTTGGTGTTGATGGCCGCCATGACAAACGGGCCGCTCCAAGCCTTGGCGGAATCATCGTATTGGGCTGTTTCGCTTTCAGGCTGCGCCGGGCCCTTGAAACCGGGGGTCAAGGCAAACGGGTCGGCCATGGTTTTCGCCAGGGCACGGTTGCGGCCAATTTGTTCCAGCGTGCCAATCAGGCTGGCCGCGGTGCCGCCCGAGAAACCGCCTTTCATCACCCGCACGCGGCCACGCACGCGTTGCAAGGGCGCACCCAGGCGCGCTTGCGCCTCAGCCTGGAGGAACATCACGCCCAGGTCAAACGGGATCGAGTCAAACCCGCATGAAAACACAATGCGGGCGCCGCTGGTTTTGGCAGGCGTTTGCAACAGCGGAATCATTTGCGCCATCCACAAGGGCTCTCCGCACAGGTCCACATAGTCGGTGCCTGCTTCGGCGCAGGCCCGCGCCAAAGGCTCGCCGTAATGCTGATAAGGCCCCACCGTGGTGATGACAACCTTGGTCTGCGCCACCAGGCTTTTCAGCGCGGCAGCAGAACTGGCATCGGCCACGATCAGCGCCACCTCGTCACCCGCGCCCAGCTTGTGGCGCACGTCCTTGAGTTTCTCCAGGCTGCGCCCGGCCATGGCCCAGGAGACTTTGGCGCCCGTCACGCCCTTGCTGGTCGCCCCGTACGTTGTGTGCAGGTACTCGGCCACCAGGCGCCCGGTAAAGCCGGTGGCGCCGAAAACGATGAGGTCATGGGGTTTTGGGTTCATCCCCAATCGTCGCACAAAGGCTTCTCGGGTGGCAACAGATGCCGAGTCAGGTAGCGCGGCAAGAAATGCGCAGGGTGCAAGCATCATTGATTGCGGATATCGGGTAAATCCCAATGAATACATTGCCGAGTTCTTATACATTAGTACATCCGAATATTTAGATATAAATCTCGTTGAGAAACCGCCATGTTGCCTGTAAGAATCCAAAAAGCACCAGAAAATTTTCTGAGTCCGAGCGGCGTCCAGGCCGTGGCCGGTGAAGCGCGGCAGGGACGACGTGGATTTTTGCGCGGCGCCTTTGCTGCGGCTTCGGCTGCGGCAGCAAGCTCTGTATCTGCCAACGATGGCGACCCCAACATCCTGGCTCTGCCGGAGCACAGCAAAGGCCTGGGGCAAAGCGTCGCCACAGACGGCTACGGCAAGCCGTCCAGGTTCGAAGCCAATGTGCAGCGCCGCCCCAGCCCGGGCCTGACGCAAACCACGCAGTCCTCCGTGTCATTCGCGCCGCTACAGTCGCTGTTCGGCATCGTCACACCCAGCGGCCTGCATTTTGAGCGGCACCACCAGGGCTGGTGGGATGTGGACCCGAGCAAACACCGCTTGATGCTTAACGGCTCGTCGCCGGGCATGCTGAAGAAAAACCTGGTGTTCACGCTGGACGAGCTGATGCGCCTGCCCCCGGCCTCGCGTTTTCACTTCATCGAATGCGGCGCCAACACCGGCATGGAGTGGGGCAATGTGGCTGTGCCTACCGCGCAGTACACCCACGGCATGTTGTCGTGCAGCGAGTTCACGGGTGTGCCGCTGATCACCTTGCTGGAGATGGCCGGCGCGGACTTCAGACAAGGCCAGTTTGTGCTGGCCGAAGCGGCCGATGGCGCAGGCATGACACGCACGATTCCCTTGAGCCAGATCACCTCGGGCGAAGTGTTGGTGGCCTATGGCCAGAACGGCGAAATGCTGCGTCCCGAAAACGGCTACCCGCTGCGCCTGGTGGTGCCGGGCGTGCAGGGTGTGAGCTGGGTCAAATACCTGCGCCGCATCGAGCTGGGTGACAAGCCCTATGCCACCAAGGATGAAGCCCTGCATTACATGGACCTGATGCCCTCGGGCGAGCACCGCCAGTACACCAGCATTCAGGAATGCAAGAGTGTGGTCACCACGCCCTCGGGCGGGCAGGCGCTGATGGGCAAGGGGTTTTACAACATCACGGGCCTGGCCTGGTCGGGCCGGGGCAAGGTGAAAAAGGTCGATGTGTCAGTCGATGGCGGGCGCAACTGGCGCACCGCGCGGCTTGAATCACCGGTGTTGAGCAAGTGCCTGACGCGCTTCAACATCGACTGGGTGTGGGACGGCCGGGCGGCCATTATCCAGAGCCGCGCGGTCGATGAAACCGGTTATGTGCAGCCCAGCTACAGGCAGTCGCGCGCCGTGCGCGGCAGCCGTTCGATTTACCACAACAATTCGATCCAGTCGTGGCTGGTGTCAGAGAGCGGCGAGGTGAAAAATGTCCAGCTCGCGTGATCGGGTCGTGATGCGCGGTATCACCCTGGCCTTGGTCGCGCTGATGGCGTGGCCCGTTGTGGCGCAGACGGGCAACAAGTCTGCTGCGGACAAGTTCGCCGGCATCGGTCGCGACGCCACCGCCAAGGAAGTCGCCGCCTGGGACATCGATGTCCGCGCGGACTTCAAGGGCTTGCCCGCAGGCTCGGGCTCGGTGGCCCAAGGCCAGGATATCTGGGAGGCCAAATGCGCGTCCTGCCACGGCGTGTTTGGCGAGTCCAACCAGGTCTTCAGCCCCCTGATTGGCGGCACCACGGCAGAGGACGTCAAAACCGGCCGCGTTGCCAGCCTGAAGAACAACTCGTTTCCCGGGCGCACCACGCTGATGAAGCTGGCCACGCTCTCAACGCTGTGGGACTACATCAACCGTGCCATGCCCTGGACGCAGCCCAAGTCGCTGGCGCCGGACGAGGTGTACGCCGTCACCGCCTTCCTGCTGAACCTGGGCGGCGTGGTGCCGGACGATTTTGTTCTGTCAGACAAAAACATGGATCAGACACAAACCCGCATGCCCAATCGCAACGGGATGACAACTGCGCACGCGTTGTGGCCGGGCAAGGAATTTGGCGGAAAGCCGATCGCTGATGTCAAGGCAGTGGCATGCATGACAAATTGCGCGGCGGAGCTCAAAGTAGCGTCTGATATTCCGCCGCATGCCCGCAATGCCCATGGCAATCTGGCTGCGCAAAATCGGCTGGTGGGCGCTCAGCTTGGGGTAGACACGACCGGGCCCGTCGTCGCATCCGTCAGTACGGATTCAGGCGTCCAGCTTGTCCAGACACTGCTCCAGAAATACAGTTGTACCGCCTGCCACGGCATGAGCCAGAAAATCGTCGGCCCGGCTTTTGCGGATATTGCAAAAAAATACCCCAACCAGGTGAGCTACCTGAGTGAGAAAATTGTCAAAGGTGGCACGGGTGTGTGGGGACCAATTCCGATGCCCGCGCAAACCATTGGCAACGCTGAAGCCAGGGCTTTGGCCGAATGGCTGGCCGCAGGGGCACCCAAATAGGTCAAAATGCGCCAAAGTTTGAAGAAATTTGCAAGCAAAAATTTATACCTCTCATTTTCCAAGGAGCCTCGCATGCAATCCCGTCGTGAAACTTTGAAACAGAGCGCTGTGCTGGCCAGTTTGCTGGCGGGCACGGGCCTGTTCCCCGGCTACGCATTCGCTTTCAACACCGCCGCGTTCGAGGCCAAAAATCTGGCTGATGCGCTTAAGGCCCTGGGCGCGAGCGTCCCCCAGGCCAGCAAGGACGTGATCCTGACCGCACCGGACATCGCCGAAAACGGCGCTGTGGTGCCCATGGGCGCCGCAACCACCCTGGCGGGGGTCAGGCAACTGGTCTTGCTGGTCGAGAAAAACCCCAACGCGCTGGTGGCGGTTTTCAACGTCAGTGACAGTGTGGACGCGAACATGACCACCCGCGCCAAGATGGGCCAGTCTTCAGACGTCTATGCCGTGGCCATCATGAATGACGGCAAGGCCTTCTTCGCCAAGAAGGAAGTCAAAGTCACGCTCGGCGGCTGCGGCGGCTGATGTTGCGCCGGATTCAAATTTAAATAGAGGAGAACACCATGGCAGATCCGATGCGCATTCGCGCCCAAGCAGCTGGTGGCAATGCCACTGTCCGTGTGTTGATGGCCCATGAAATGGAAACCGGGCAGCGCAAGGATGCCGCTGGCAAGATCATTCCGGCTTGGCATATCTCTGAAGTCACCGCGATGCTCAATGGCAAAAACGTGTTGACGGCTGAGTGGGGCCCGGCGGTCGCCAAAAACCCGTTTCTGCAATTCACCATCAAGGGCGCCAAGGCGGGTGACAAAGTCGCGGTGACCTGGAAGGACAACCGCGGCGAAACACGCACTGACGAAGCCACCGTGTCCTGATTCATGAAAACCATCACCCAAGCGGCTCTGGCCCTGTTGGTGTGTGGCCTGGCCTTCGGTGCGGCGGCGCAAAAAACATCGGCTGAAGGCATCGCCGAATACCGCGCCATGCTGGCCGATGGCAACCCGGCTGAACTGTTTGAAGCCAAAGGCGAGGGCCTGTGGGCGCAAAAACGCGGCCCCAAAAACGAGTCGCTCGAAAAATGCGATCTGGGCAAAGGCCCGGGTGTGGTCAAAGGGGCTTTTGTTGAATTGCCGCGTTATTTCGACGACACCAAAAAGGTTCAGGACCTGGAGTCCCGTCTTGTGACTTGCATGGAAATGCTGCAGGGTTTCAATGGCGCAGAGATTGCCAAAACCGCGTTTGGCCGCGGTGAGCAAAACAATGTGACGGCACTGGCGGCCTGGATTTCAGCCGAGTCGCGCGGCATGAAATTCAACCTGCCGCAGAGCCGGGTTGAGGAAAAAACCATGTACGAAGTCGGCAAGCGAATCTTTTTTGCCCGCAGCGGCACGCATGATTTTGCCTGCGCGTCCTGCCACGGCGAGGAGGGCAAACGCATCCGTTTGCAGGACTTGCCCAACCTGACCAAAAACCCCGGCGCGGGCAGCGGCTTTGGGGCCTGGCCGGCTTACCGGGTCTCCAACGGGCAGATGTGGGGCATGCAATTGCGCCTGAACGATTGTTACCGCCAGCAGCGTTTTCCCTACCCGCTGTTTGGCAGTGAAGCGACCGTGGCACTGGGCGTGTACCTGGGTGTGAATGGCAAGGGTGGCGAGTCGATTGCACCTGCGATCAAGCGTTGAGGCGGGAAATAGATGAAAAAAAGATCATTCGCCCTGACCGGTATTGCATTGGTAGCTTCTATTTTTATAGCGGGCTGTGCCGCCTTGCCAAGTCCGGCTGAACTCGATGCGCTGGCGGCCAGGATCATGAATGAGTCTTTTCGCGACGAAGGCCCGGTCAAATTGGACCGCCTGGTGCAGGACGACGCCAACCGCGAATGCAGTGTGGCTGATGCAGCGGGCAAACCGGTTGACGAAAAAATTGCCAAGGCCATAGAGGCCGCCAATCTGAAAACCATCAAATGGCCGTCTGACGGCAAGTTCATTGGTGACTGGCGCGAAGGTGAAAAAATCGCGCAGAGCGGCCGTGGCTTGACCTGGACCGACGAAGCCGGCCAGGCCAATGGCGGCAACTGCTACAACTGCCACCAGATCGACAGGAAGGAAATCTCCTTTGGCACGATTGGCCCCAGCCTGTACAACTACGGCAAAGTGCGTGGCGTGGCAGACCCGGCCAGCCCTGCGTCAAAAGCCATTGTTGAATACACCTGGGGCAAGGTCTACAACGCCAAGGCCTACAACGCCTGCTCCAACATGCCACGTGCCGGGCACGCGGGCATCTTGAACGAGGCGCAGATTCGCCACATCGTCGCGCTCCTGCTGGACCCCAATTCACCGGTGAACCAGTAAGCCTGTTTTGAAGACCCGGCCTGGCCGGGTTTTTTAGCTGCAAATATATTAGCAATTGCTAAATCATGAACCTCTCCACGCGCGAATTCCTGCAGGTAATGGGTGCCGGCACCATGGCGGGACTGGGTTTGGGCGCCTATGCGGAGGCGGACGCGGCCACGGCTGCCAACGGGCTTTACGACATCCCCAAATTCGGCAACGTGTCGTTCCTGCACATGACGGATTGCCACGCCCAACTCAATCCGATCTACTTTCGCGAACCCAATGTCAATCTGGGCTTCGGCAGCATGAAGAACCAGTTGCCGCATCTGGTGGGCGAGTTTTTGCTCAAAACCGCCGGGGTGCGGCCTGGCATTGCAGAAGCCCATGCCCTCACGCACCTAGATTTTGAAAAAGCGGCTCGGCGCTACGGCAAGGTTGGCGGTTTTGCGCACATGGCCACCTTGGTCAAGCGCATGAAAGCCAGCCGACCCGGTGCCGTTTTTCTGGATGGCGGCGACACCTGGCAGGGCTCGGGTACAGCGCTTTGGACTCGCGGCCAGGACATGGTTGAAGCCAGCAAATTGCTGGGTGTTGAATTGATGACTGGGCATTGGGAATTCACCCTGGGCATGGAGCGGGTCAAAGAGATCATTGACAAGGATTTTGCAGGGCAAATCGAATTCATTGCGCAGAATATCAAGACCCACGACTTTGGCGACCCGGTTTTCAAGCCCTGGGTGATGCGTGAAATCAATGGCGTGCCTTGCGCCATCATTGGCCAGGCGTTTCCGTACTGCCCGATTGCCAACCCGCGCTATTTGATGGCCGACTGGGGCTTTGGCATCCAGGAGGAGTCCATGCAGAAAGCCGTGGACGATGCCCGTGCCAAGGGTGCTCAGGTGGTTTTTCTGCTGTCGCACAACGGCATGGATGTGGATTTGAAAATGGCCAGCCGGGTCACTGGCATTGACGCCATCATGGGTGGCCACACGCACGATGGCATGCCGGTGGCCAGTGTCATCAGCAACAGCCGTGGCAAGACCATCGTCACCAATTCAGGGTCCAATGGCAAGTTTCTGGGTGTGCTGGACCTGGATGTGCGCAGCGGAAAGGTTCAGGACTACCGCTACAAGTTGCTGCCGGTGTTTGCCAACATGCTGCCGGCTGACAAGGCCATGGACGCACTCATCATGCGCGTGCGTGCTCCCTACGAGGCGAGGCTCGGTGAAGAGCTCGCGGTCAATGACGGCTTTTTGTACCGCCGGGGCAATTTCAACGGAACCGGCGACCAGCTTTTGCTCGATGCCTTGATGGAAGTTCAGGGTGCTGAAATTTCTTTTTCGCCGGGCTTCAGATGGGGCACCACGCTGCTGCCGGGCCAGGCCATTACGCGCGAGTGGCTGATGGACATGACGGCCATCACCTACCCCTACACCACACTGACCGAGATGAGCGGTGAAACCATCAAGGCCATTCTGGAAGATGTGGCAGACAACCTGTTCAACCCCGACCCCTATTACCAGCAGGGGGGTGACATGGTTCGGGTGGGTGGCATGAGTTACAGCTGCAGGCCCACCAACGGCATGGGCCAACGCATTGACGACTTGCGTTTGAAAGGCAAGCCCATCGAAGCGGATCGAAAGTACAAAGTGGCAGGTTGGGCGCCGGTGTCTGAAGAGGCGAAAAACACTGGCGGCAAACCGATTTGGGATCTGGTAGAGCCCTGGCTCAAAGCCAAAGGGCGTGTTTCAACGCCGGTTTTGAACTTGCCAAAATTGCAAGGCTTGGACGGCAACCAGGGCATCGCGCCTTGACGGCTTGATTCATGGACTGATTTTCGCGGTCGTCCCCTGCCGCCATGGCGCCGCAGACACACTGACAGCGAAGGGGCTTTCAGCCGCGCGCGGCGGTTTGGGTGCATAATTTCCGTCATTGGTTTGCATATCCCGTTTACCGCTTTGCATTCGTGAAATCCAGGTTGCGGGCAGCGCGTGGCGCGTTGCGGACTGCGTCAATAAAGCCAGCGAGGTTGCCATGAGCAGAGTACCCAAAGACAAAAAATTTGGCGGCGCCACAGTGCCGGGGGCCTTGTATGACCGCCATGGGCCGATCCCGGTGCCCGAAGCCATTGAAAGCGACACCGATTCGGCTTGGGCAATGTTTGAGGAAACGGTCATGCGTCAAGACGAGCCGCCAACCAAACGCGACGAATTGCGGCCCGATTTTGAAGAGACCACCCAGGAACTGCCTGATTTTGAGCCGACCGGATTTGAGCCGACCAAAAGTTCGCCCCTGAAGCCCTGACGGTTTGCGTACCATTTCCCCCCCCGCGCCCTTTGCGCCCCTGGCGGCGTTCGCCTGCGACCCGGCTTTCTCACGCGGCCGGCGCTACCCGGAGCAGGCCGCGCCGACGCGAACCGAGTTCCAGCGGGATCGCGACCGTATCGTTCATTCCACAGCCTTCCGGCGGCTGGTTTACAAGACCCAGGTTTTCCTGAACCATGAAGGCGACCTGTTTCGCACGCGGCTGACGCATTCGCTGGAGGTCGCGCAATTGGCCCGGTCCATGGCGCGCACCCTGCGGCTCAATGAAGATCTGGTCGAAGCCATCGCCTTGGCGCATGACCTGGGCCACACGCCGTTCGGCCACGCCGGGCAGGACGCCCTGAACGATTGCATGGCAGCGCACGGCGGTTTCGAGCACAACCTGCAAAGCCTGCGTGTGGTGGACCAACTTGAGCAGCGTTACCCCCTGTTTGATGGCTTGAACTTGAGCTTTGAGACGCGTGAGGGCATTTTGAAGCACTGCTCGCGAATCAACGCCGAGCAACTTGAAGCCGAACACGCTGCCTGGGCTATAGCTGCGGGGGACGCGGGCCAAGGCGGCGTCGCCCGGCGCTTTTTGGACCGCAGCCAACCCAGCCTGGAGGCGCAGCTATGCAACCTGGCCGACGAGATCGCGTACAACGCGCATGACATTGACGACGGCGTGCGCTCGGGCCTGCTGAGCCTGCCGCAACTGGCGGACGTGCCTTTGTTCGACGATTTCCGCCGCGCCACCCTGGCTGAACATGCCCATCTGGGTGACGCGCGCCAAGGCCGCCGCTTGTTATACGAGACGATTCGCCGCATGCTCAGCGCCCAGGTTTATGACGTAATTTCGGCCACCCAAAAGGCGCTGGACCGCGACGCGCCAGAAGACGCGGACGCGGCGCGGCGCTCAGGCCCGCTGGTGCAGTTTGGGCTACAGATGCGCGGGCATTGCGCTGCCCTGAAGAAATTCCTGATGCACAACCTGTATCGCCATCCCCAAGTGATGCACATGACCGGCCAGGCCAGTGTGGTCGTCAAAGACCTGTTCAGAATTTATCTGGACGATCCCCGGCAAATGCAGGGGGTATCAGCCCCCGCAGGAGACGCAGCCCGCAGCGCCGCCGACTACATTGCCGGCATGACCGACCGTTTTGCCATGCGCGAACACGAGCGCCTGACCGGCGCGCGTTTGTTGTCGTGAACGCAGTGTCAGTGGAACAAGACACCCGCCGCTGGCTGGAGCGGGCCGTGATCGGGCTGAACCTGTGCCCGTTTGCCAAGGCCGTTCATGCCAAGGGGCAAATTCATTATTTCGTCAGCGCCGCCGTAGCGCCTGCAGACTTGCTGGAAGAGTTGAAAAAACAGGCCGCCGATTTGGCTGCGGCCGACGCGGCAATGCGGGATACCACCTTGTTGGTCGCGCCGCTGTGTTTGCTGGCGTTTCTGGACTTCAATGATTTCTTGGCGCGGGCGGATCAGGCTTTGGCCGATCTGGGCCTGGACGGTATTTTGCAAATCGCCAGTTTCCATCCGAATTACCAGTTCGCCGACGCGGCCGAGAATGCCATTTCCAACTACAGCAACCGCTCGCCTTACCCGACCTTGCATTTGCTGCGAGAAGACAGCATTGACCGCGCAGTGGCGGCTTTTCCGAAGGCGTCGGAAATTTATGAGAAGAACAAGCAAACCCTGGAAGTTTTGGGGCTTGAAGGCTGGGCCGCGCTGGATGTGGGGTGCTCCGTCGAAGGCAGTGGCAAGATCGAACCATGAAAACCCGAAAAACCCAACAAACTCCAGAAACGCCCGGCGCGCAGGACGCGCCAAAACTTCAGGACGCCAGCACCGCCATCCCGGAAATCCGCCCCGGCCAGTCGATCGAACTGCTCAAAGAACTGCATATCCTGACGCGCGACGGCAAGCTCAATCAGGATTCACGGCGCAAGCTCAAGCAGGTCTACCACTTGTACCAATTCATCGAAAAGCTGCTGCGGGATTTGCCAGACGCGGGTTTGGGTGCAACACTGGCGGATCACGGCGCTGGCAAGTCATATTTGGGCTTCATCATTTACGACCTGTTTTTCAAAGCCCTGAATAAAGGCCATATTTATGGCATTGAAACCCGGCCCGAGCTGGTGCAGAAATCGAATGAGTTGAAGCTGCGCCTGGGTTTTGAGCACATGTCATTTTTGAATCTGAGCGTCGCGCAGTCCACCACGTCCGGCCAACTGCCTACGCAAATCGATGTGGTGACCGCCTTGCACGCCTGCGATACCGCGACCGACGACGCGATAGCCTTCGGCCTGCAAAAACAGGCGAAATACATGGTTTTGGTGCCATGTTGCCAAGCGGAGGTGGCCCGCAGCCTGACAGCAGGCAAAGTCTTGTCCCTGAACCGTACGCCGCTGGCCGAGTTGTGGCGCCATCCGCTGCACACGCGCGAATTGGGCAGCCAGATCACCAATGTGTTGCGATGCCTTTACCTGGAAGCCTGCGGTTACCAGGTCACCGTCACCGAACTGGTGGGTTGGGAGCACAGTATGAAGAACGAACTGATCCTGGCCAAATACACGGGCCGCCGGCAACGGGCCGCCGCAGAGCGGCTGACAGCGATTCTTGCGGAGTTCGGTTTGGCGGCCTTGGGCCAAACGCGCTTCAAATTGCCTCAAATTGAGAATTCTTATCCCTGAATCGGCTGGCTTCGGCCGGCGGCTTGTTTGAAAATCAACAGTGGTTTAATGCAGGTTTGGTTCGGCAGCTAGTCAACTTCTGGAGAATGTTATGGGATTACTCGATTCAGTTCTGGGCGCGGCTGGCGCCATGATGAGCGGCAAGCAGCAGCAGGGCGGCGGCTTGGGTGCCCTGCTGCCCGTGGTGGTCGGCATGCTCGCCAATGACAGCAAACTGGGCGGCTTGGGTGGCTTGCTGGAAAAATTCAACCAGGCGGGTTTGGGCGATATGGCCAAGTCCTGGGTCGGCACGGGTGAGAACGCGCCTGTCACCGGAGACCAGATCGGCCAAGTGCTGGGCGGCGACGTGCTGGGCGACCTGGCCTCCAAGCTCGGCATGAGCCACAGCGACGCGGCCGGGTCGCTGGCGCAAATGCTGCCGGGCATCATCGACAAACTCACCCCGCACGGCCAGGCGCCTGCCGGTGGTTTGGGCAATTCAGGCGATCTGATGGGCATGTTGGGTGGCTTGCTGGGCAAAAGCTGAGCGCCCGTTCAATTAATTGGGGTCAGATTCCACTTATCATGATACGAAATTCATGACTTACTTTTCGCATCACCATGGCCCGATTGCCCCGTCTCACGCTTGCCGGTTACCCGCACCACGTCATCCAGCGCGGCAACAACCGGCAAGCTATATTTGAATCCTCTGGCGACCGGCAATTCCTGCTCGACCTGATGCGTGAAAATGCCGAGAAATTCGGCATCGCCGTCCATGCGTATGTGCTGATGGACAACCACTTCCACCTGTTGGCCACGCCGCATGCAGCGGACGCCTTGCCGCAAATGATGCAAGCGGTGGGGCGGCGTTACGTGCGCCTGTTCAACGATTCGCGCCAGCGCAGCGGCACCTTGTGGGAAGGCCGTTACAAGTCCACCGTCATCCAGACCGACCGTTATTTGCTGGCTTGCATGGCGTATATCGACCTCAACCCGGTGCGTGCCGGCCTGGTGGCGCAGGCGCAGGACTACCCTTGGTCAAGCTACGCCTACTACGCAGGTTTGCGCAGCGACAGACTCATCACGCCGCACTCTTTGTATTGGGCCTTGGGCAACACGCCCTTTGCCAGGGAGATGGCCTACGCTGAACTGGTTCGCGCTGGCGTAAACCAAGACGAACAGACCGCATTGACCCAATCCGCTTTGCGCGGCTGGGCGCTTGGGGATGACGGTTTTGTCGCCGAATTGCAAAAACAAACCGTTCGCCGGGTGGCCAAGGCGGCGTTGGGGCGTCCGTTTTCCACCAAAGCGAAATCGCTGGATATTTAACTTCGGACGATGATTGCTATGAATATAGAAGCTAACTATCTATATGGGATAAGGGGAACATGTCATTTTTTTCCTCGATTTCAATATTTGCGGTTTTGAGGGCGACTTGGACTACTTTAGCCGCTTCTTGCCTACACCTGTCGCCGCCAGATTGGATGTACGGCCGCCAAACAATATGTCCCCATTTAATTTAGATATTTTGTGAAGTCAAATTAAGTGGAATCTGACCCCAATTAATTTTCTTGAAATAGATGTTGCACTGCACTAAAATTGCTGATCCCCTCGAACTTTAGGAGTGCGCTTGTGACCATAGCTGCTGAGATTTCCCACCTTCAAAAAACTGGTTTGTACTCCAGCGCCAACGAGCACGACGCGTGCGGCGTGGGTTTTGTGGCGCACATCAAGGGTACCAAGTCGCATGACATCGTCAAAAATGCACTGAAAATTCTTGAAAACCTGGACCATCGGGGCGCGGTGGGGGCTGACAAACTGATGGGCGATGGCGCGGGCATCCTGATCCAGCTGCCAGATGCTTTGTACCGCGAAGAGATGTCTGCGCAGAACGTCACCTTGCCGCCACCCGGCGAATATGGCGTCGGCATGATCTTCTTGCCCAAAGAGCACGCCAGCCGCCTCGCGTGTGAACAGGAAATGGAGCGGGCCATCAAAGCCGAGGGCCAGGTCTTGCTGGGCTGGCGCGACGTGCCCGTCAACCGCGACATGCCCATGTCACCCACAGTGCGCGCCAAGGAGCCTATTTTGAAGCAGGTCTTCATCGGCCGCGGCAATGACGTGATCGTGCAAGACGCGCTCGAACGCAAGTTGTACGTGATCCGCAAAACCGCCAGCGCCGCCATCCAGAACCTGCAACTCAAACACAGCAAAGAATATTACGTGCCCAGCATGAGCAGCCGCACCGTGGTCTACAAAGGCCTGTTGCTTGCAGATCAAGTTGGTGTTTACTTCCGTGACCTGGAAGATGTTCGCTGCGTTTCGGCCTTGGGCCTGGTGCACCAACGCTTCTCCACCAATACTTTTCCCGAGTGGCCGCTGGCCCACCCGTACCGCTACGTGGCGCACAACGGCGAGATCAACACCGTCAAAGGCAACTACAACTGGATGAAGGCGCGTGAAGGCGTCATGTCGTCCCCCGTCTTGGGCGCCGATCTGCAAAAGCTCTACCCCATCAGCTTCGCCAGCCAATCAGACACCGCCACGTTTGACAACTGCCTCGAGTTATTGACCATGGCCGGCTACCCCATCAGCCAGGCTGTCATGATGATGATCCCCGAGCCCTGGGAGCAACACACCACCATGGACGAACGCCGCAAGGCCTTCTACGAATACCACGCGGCCATGATGGAGCCGTGGGACGGCCCAGCCAGTATCGTTTTCACCGATGGTCGCCAGATTGGCGCGACCCTGGATCGCAACGGCCTTCGTCCTTCGCGATATTGCATCACTGACGACGACCTGGTCATCATGGGTTCCGAGTCTGGCGTCTTGCCCGTGCCAGAGAGCAAAATTGTGCGCAAATGGCGCCTTCAGCCCGGCAAGATGTTCCTGATTGATCTGGAGCAGGGCCGCATGATCGACGACGAAGAACTCAAGTCCAACCTGGCCAACAGCAAGCCCTATACGCAATGGATCGAAAACCTGCGCATCCGGCTGGACGACGTGCTCGGCGGCGGCAGTGGTGGTGAACCGGCTTCAGCCTCCGAGAGCGAGGTCAGCTTGCTGGACCGCCAGCAGGCATTCGGCTACACGCAGGAAGACATCAAATTCCTGATGAGCCCGATGGCCGCGCTGGGTGAAGAAGGCATTGGCTCCATGGGCAACGACAGCCCGCTGGCCGTGTTAAGCGACAAAAACAAGCCGCTGTACAACTACTTCAAGCAGTTGTTCGCCCAAGTGACAAACCCGCCGATCGACCCGATCCGCGAAGCAATTGTCATGTCGCTCGTGTCCTTCATCGGCCCCAAGCCAAACTTGCTGGACATCAACCAGGTGAACCCGCCGATGCGGCTGGAAGTGTCCCAGCCGATTCTCGATTTTGGCGACATGGCCAAGCTGCGCGATATCGAAAAATACACCCAAGGCAAATTCCGCAGTTACACGCTGGACATCACCTACCCGCTGGCCTGGGGCCATGAGGGCGTTGAGGCCAAACTCGCCTCTTTATGCGCAGAAGCGGTTGATGCGATTAAAAGCGGTAAAAACATATTGATCGTCAGTGATCGCGCGGTCAATGCCGGTCAACTGGCGATTCCCGCCCTGTTGGCTTTATCTGCCATTCACCAGCATCTGGTTCGTGCCGGCCTGCGCACCACGGCTGGTTTGGTGGTTGAAACCGGTTCGGCCCGCGAGGTGCACCAGTTTGCCGTGTTGGCAGGTTATGGCGCGGAAGCCGTCCATCCTTACCTGGCGTTGGAAACTTTGGCCAACCTGAACCGCGACATGCCGGGCGACCTGAGTGCCGACAAAGCTATTTACAACTACATCAAGGCGGTGGGCAAGGGTCTTTCCAAGATCATGTCCAAAATGGGTGTCAGCACCTACATGAGTTATTGCGGCGCGCAGTTGTTTGAGGCAATTGGCCTGAACACCGCCACCATTGACAAATATTTCACCCAGACGCCCAGCCGCGTTGAAGGCATTGGCGTGTTTGAGATCGCCGAAGAAGCCATCCGCTCCCACAAACTGGCCTTCAGCGACGATCCTGTGCTCAAAAACATGCTCGACGCTGGCGGTGAATACGCCTGGCGCGTGCGCGGCGAAGAGCACATGTGGACACCTGATGTGATCGCCAAACTGCAACACAGCACACGATCCAACAACTGGAGCACGTACAAAGAGTACGCGCAACTCATCAACGACCAAAGCCGTCGCCACATGACCTTGCGCGGCCTGTTCGAGTTCAAAATCGACCCGGCCAAGGCAATTGCTGTGGACGAAGTCGAAAGTGCCAAAGAAATCGTCAAACGTTTCGCCACGGGCGCCATGTCCCTGGGCTCGATCAGCACCGAAGCCCATGCCACCCTGGCCATTGCCATGAACCGTATCGGCGGCAAGAGCAATACGGGCGAGGGTGGTGAAGACCCGGCGCGTTACCGACAAGAGCTCAAAGGCATCCCCATCAAGCAGGGCCAGACCATGGCCGACATCATCGGCAAAGACGTGGTGGAAGTTGATATTCCGTTGAAAGACGGTGATTCGTTGCGATCACGCATCAAACAGGTGGCTTCTGGCCGCTTTGGCGTAACGGCGGAATATCTGAGCAGTGCTGACCAGATTCAGATCAAGATGGCGCAAGGGGCCAAACCTGGCGAGGGCGGCCAATTGCCTGGCGGCAAAGTGTCGGAATATATTGGCAAATTGCGCCATTCAGTTCCTGGTGTTGGTTTGATTTCACCGCCGCCGCACCATGACATCTATTCGATTGAAGACCTGGCGCAACTGATTCACGACCTGAAAAACGTCGCCCCGCATTCGAGCATCAGCGTCAAGCTGGTGTCTGAAATTGGCGTCGGCACCATCGCGGCGGGTGTTGCCAAGTGCAAAAGCGACCACGTGGTGATCGCCGGCCATGACGGCGGAACCGGTGCCTCACCGTGGTCGTCCATCAAGCATGCGGGCAGCCCTTGGGAGATCGGCCTGGCCGAAACGCAGCAGACGCTGGTGCTGAACCGCCTGCGCAGCCGAATCCGCGTGCAAGCCGACGGCCAGATGAAAACCGGCCGCGACGTGGTGATTGGCGCTTTGCTGGGCGCCGATGAATTCGGCTTCGCCACCGCCCCGCTGGTGGTTGAGGGCTGCATCATGATGCGCAAATGCCATCTGAACACCTGCCCGGTAGGCGTCGCCACGCAAGACCCGCTGTTGCGCAAAAAATTCAGCGGCAAACCCGAACACGTGGTGAACTACTTCTTTTTCATAGCTGAAGAAGTGCGCCAGATCATGGCGCAATTGGGCATTCGCAAGTTCGACGACTTGATTGGCCGCGCTGACTTGCTGGACACCCGCAAAGGCATTGCGCATTGGAAAGCACAGGGGTTGGACTTCAAGCGCCTGTTCGCACAACCCAATGTGCCGGCTGATGTGCCGCGTTTCCACATCGAAAACCAGGACCATGGCCTGGAGAAATCGCTGGACAACGTCTTGATCGAAAAGTCCAAAGCCGCCATTGAGCGGGGCGAAAAAGTCCAATTCATGGAAGTCGCCCGCAACGTCAACCGCTCCCTGGGTGCGATGTTGTCCGGCGCCTTGACCAAGGTGCGGCCCGAAGGCCTGCCTGACGACACCATCCGCATCCAGCTTGAAGGCACGGGCGGCCAGTCCTTTGGCGCTTTCCTGGCCAATGGCATCACACTGTATTTGATCGGCGACGCCAACGACTACACCGGCAAAGGCCTGAGCGGCGGTCGCGTGGTGGTGCGCCCCAGCATTGACTTCAGGGGTGAAGCGATCCGCAACACCATCGTCGGCAACACGGTGATGTATGGCGCAACGGCAGGCGAAGCTTTCTTCAGCGGCGTGGCGGGTGAGCGTTTTGCTGTGCGCCTGTCCGGCGCCACCGCCGTGGTTGAAGGCACCGGCGACCATGGTTGCGAATACATGACCGGCGGCACGGTGGCGGTGTTGGGCAAAACCGGGCGCAACTTCGCGGCCGGCATGAGCGGCGGCATTGCTTACGTGTACGACGAAGACGGCAGTTTTGCAAGCCGCTGCAATACGGCGATGGTTTCGCTCGACAAGGTTTTGCCAGCCAAGGAGCAGGAAGACGGCGTCAAACAGGGCATCTGGCACGGTGGCCAGACTGACGAGGCGCAGCTGAAAAAACTGCTGCAGGACCACAACCGCTGGACTGGCAGCAAACGCGCCCGGGAACTGCTGGACAACTGGGACGCGGCGCGCAGCAAGTTTGTCAAAGTGTTCCCCAACGAATACAAACGCGCCCTGGGTGAAATTGCCGCCCGAAAACTCGCGGCTATCGCAAAAAGTGATAAAAAACAGGCTCAAGCCACCGACAGTCATGCGCGAGTAGCTACTAAAAATGTAGCATTTGCCGCCAAATAAAACGACATCAGCGAATCATTCAAGGACAAAAAAAATGGGCAAGATGACAGGTTTCATGGAGTTTGAACGCATTGAAGAAGGCTATAAACCGGTTAAAGAACGGCTGAAAAATTACAAAGAGTTTGTGGTTGGCCTGGACGACGCCCAAGCCAACAAGCAGGCTGCGCGCTGCATGGACTGTGGCACGCCGTTTTGCAACAGCGGCTGCCCGGTGAACAACATCATCCCGGACTTCAACGACCTGGTTTACAAGGGCGACTGGAAGAACGCGATCGACGTTTTGCACAGCACCAACAACTTCCCCGAGTTCACCGGACGCATCTGCCCCGCGCCCTGCGAGGCGGCCTGCACCCTGAACGTGAATGACGACGCTGTCGGCATCAAATCCATCGAACACGCCATCATTGACCGGGCCTGGCACGAGGGCTGGGTCACGCCGCAATTGCCAAAGCTGAAAACCGGCAAAAAAGTGGCCCTGGTTGGCTCCGGCCCGGCTGGCATGGCTGCCGCGCAGCAGCTCGCCCGCGCCGGCCACGATGTGACTTTGTTTGAGAAGAACGACCGGATCGGCGGCCTGCTGCGTTATGGCATTCCTGATTTCAAGATGGAAAAAAGCCACATCGACCTGCGCGTGGCCCAGATGGAAAAAGAAGGCGTCAAATTCCGTGCCGGCGTGATGGTGGGCGAATTGCCCAAAGCGTCCAAAGTGACCAACTGGGCCAAAGAAACAATGACGCCCGCGCAGTTGCAAAAGGATTTTGACGCGATCATGTTGACGGGCGGCTCCGAGCAATCCCGCGACCTGCCCGTGCCAGGCCGCGAGCTCGACGGCATCCATTTCGCCATGGAATTCCTGCCGCAGCAAAACAAGATCAACGCCGGAGACAAGCTCAAGGGCCAACTGCGCGCGGACGGCAAACACGTCATCGTCATTGGCGGCGGCGATACTGGTTCTGACTGTGTCGGCACCAGCAACCGCCATGGCGCCGTCAGCGTCACCCAATTTGAAGTCATGCCGCAGCCGCCGGTTGAAGAAAACCGCCCCATGACCTGGCCGAATTGGCCGATCAAGCTGCGCACCAGTTCCAGCCATGAAGAAGGCTGCGAGCGCGAATTCGCCATTTCAACTAAAGAATTTATCGGTGAAAAAGGCAAACTGACCGGTTTGAAAACTGTGCGGGTCGAGTGGAAAGACGGCAAGATGCTCGAAGTTGCCGGTTCCGAACAGGTTTTAAAAGCAGATATGGTTTTATTGGCAATGGGCTTTGTGTCCCCGGTAGCGACTGTGCTGGACGATTTCGGAGTCGACAAAGACGCCCGTGGCAACGCCCGGGCGAGCATGGATTTGATTGGTGGTTATGCCACCAATGTGTCCAAGGTATTTGCTGCGGGTGACATCCGGCGTGGTCAAAGCCTGGTCGTCTGGGCCATCCGCGAAGGCCGCCAGGCCGCGCGCGCGGTGGACGAATTTTTGATGGGTGCGAGTGATCTGCCCCGGTAACTTTCACGTTGAGCGGCATCCTTTATCATCAATGACCGCGCCCAGCGCCTTTGTCGTGGCGCGCTTTGATGGCCGTTAAAACCGATCCACCCCTCGTCGAACTGCGCAACCTGAGCTTCGCTTATGGCGCAGGCGCGGGCGAGCGCCTCATTCTGGATGACATCTCCCTGACCATCCCGCGCGGCAAGGTCACGGCCCTGATGGGGGCTTCGGGCGGCGGAAAAACCACGGTGTTGCGCCTGATCGGCGGGCAAAACCGGGCGCAAAAGGGCGAATTGTTGTTGGCTGGGCCTTTTAGCGCGTCTGGCGCGTCAGGCCAGGCACAGGCACCCCAAGATGTGGGCAAGCTCAACCAAGCCGACTTGTATGCGGCGCGCCGGCGCATGGGCATGCTGTTCCAGTTCGGGGCACTGTTCACCGATTCGAGCGTGTTTGACAATGTGGCATTCCCCCTGCGCGAACACACGGACCTGCCCGAGGCCTTGATCCGCGACATCGTCCTGATGAAACTCGGCGCCGTAGGCCTGCGTGGGGCGCGCGACATGATGCCCAGCGAAATCTCCGGCGGGATGGCCCGGCGGGTGGCGCTCGCGCGGGCGATTGCGCTGGACCCTGAGCTGATCATGTACGACGAGCCGTTTTCCGGGCTGGATCCGATTTCGCTCGGCACGGCCGCGCGCCTGATCCGCCAGTTGAACGACGCCATGGGCCTGACCAGCATCGTTGTGTCGCACGACCTGGATGAAACCTTTGGCATCGCCGACCAGGTCATCATTCTTGCCAATGGCAAAATCGCCGCGCAGGGCACGCCGGACGAAGTGCGCCACAGCAGCGACCCCCTGGTGCACCAGTTTGTCAACGCCTTGCCGGACGGGCCGGTGCATTTTCATTACCCCGGGGCGTCGGTGGACGAAGATTTTTCGCTGCGAACCGGAGCGTCATCTTGAGCTGGTACCGGCCGTCCGACGTCGGTTTCGCAGCGCGTTCCAAACTGGCTGACATTGGCGCGGGCACGCGCCTCTTCTTTCGCCTGCTGGCCCTGTTGCCCGGCAGTTTGAGGCGTTTTGGCCTGGTGCGCGACCAGATCCATTTTCTGGGCAACTATTCGCTGGCCATCATCACGGTCTCGGGCCTGTTTGTCGGTTTTGTATTGGGCTTGCAGGGTTATTACACCTTGCAGCGTTATGGCGCGTCCGAAGCCCTGGGCCTGCTGGTCACGTTGAGCCTGGTGCGGGAACTCGGGCCGGTGATCACCGCCTTGCTGTTCGCCGGGCGCGCAGGCACTTCGCTCACCGCCGAGATTGGCCTGATGAAGGCCGGTGAGCAATTGAGCGCCATGGAAATGATGGCGGTGGACCCGGTGCGGCGCATCCTGGCGCCAAGGTTTTGGGCCGGTGTGATCACCATGCCTTTGCTGGCGGCGGCGTTCAGCGCCGTCGGCGTGGTTGGCGGCTGGGTCGTGGGAGTTGTGATGATTGGCGTGGATTCCGGCGCTTTCTGGAGCCAGATGCAAGGCGGCGTGGACATTCTGAAAGATGTCGGCAATGGCGTGCTCAAAAGTGTGGTCTTCGGTTTCACCGTGAGTTTTGTGGCCTTGCTTCAGGGTTTCGACGCGCAGCCCACGCCCGAGGGCGTATCGCGCGCGACGACCCGCACCGTGGTGGTCGCTTCACTTGCGGTTTTGGGGCTGGATTTTGTGCTGACCGCGATGATGTTTAACGTCTGAGACCTTGCGTGACAGCACGCAGCCACTCGAAGTGGGCTAGTCCTGCTACCAACTGATTAAGAGGTATTTATGCAACGCTCTTCGAACGATTTTTGGGTTGGCCTGTTTGTCTTGATCGGGGCGGCGGCGCTGCTCTTTTTGTCCCTGCAGTCGGCCAATCTGCTCAGCTTGAATTTCCAGGCCAATTACCAGGTCACGGCCAAATTCGACAACATTGGCGGCTTGAAGCCCAAGGCGGCCGTCAAGAGCGCCGGCGTGGTGGTGGGCAGGGTGGACGCGATCACATTTGATGACAAGTCTTTCCAGGCCAGGGTGAGCCTGGCGCTGGAAAAACGCTACGTTTTCCCCAAAGACAGCTCGCTCAAGATTTTGACCAGCGGATTGCTGGGCGAGCAATACATCGGCATTGAAGCCGGCGCTGAAGAGAAAACCCTGGCCGCAGGCGACAATATCTCCACCACGCAATCTGCCGTGGTGCTGGAGAACCTGATCAGCCAGTTCTTGTACAGCAAGGCGGCCGATGGGGCCAGCCCCAAAGGGAATGAAAGCAAAAAATGAATTTTCGCGACGACCGCTTGAACGCTATGAAAGTTACAGCATCAAACGCCCGTACTGTATTGGTTTCAATTGCCCTGCTGATTTTGACGGGGTGCGCCAGCGCGCCCGCCGCCAACCCGCGCGACCCTTGGGAGGGTTTCAACCGCCCGATGGCGGAGTTCAACGAGGCGCTGGACAAGGCCCTTGTCAAACCCGTGGCCACGGCGTACAAGGCCATCACGCCGTCGATGGTGCGCACCGGCGTCGGCAATTTTTTCCGCAATTGGAGCCAACCTTGGGTGGCGTTCAACGCGGCGTTGCAACTCAAAGGGCAGGCCACTTTTGAAACCCTGGCCAGGTTTGGCATCAACACCTTCATGGGCTTGGGCGGCCTGATCGATGTGGCCAGCGATTTCAACATTGAGCGTTACCAGGAAGACCTGGGAAAGACCCTGGGGGTTTGGGGCATGGGCACGGGGCCCTACCTGGTTTTGCCGTTTTTTGGCCCTTCGAGCCTGCGTGACGCATTGGCTTTCAGTTTTGAGACCACGCTTGATCCGGTCAACAACCTGGGCAATCTGACGGCAAGGGATTCGCTGGTCATTTTGCGCGCCGTGGACTTCCGCGCCAGCGTGCTCAAGGCGGGCGACGTGCTGGATGAAGCGGCGCTGGACAAATACAGCTTCTACCGGGACGTGTTTTTGCAACGGCGCGACAATCTGGTGCAAGATGGCCGGGATGTGCCGACCAAGGACGAGGAACCGGCGCCCAAATAACCCGCCAGGGCGTCCGGCGCCCGGATAGCGGGGCGGCAAGTCGGCCTGGCGGCGCCTTGAAGCGTTAATGTTTGAGCGGGCACGACAGATCTTTCGCTCTTTGACAGAACAGGAAAACAGAACCATGAACCGACGTTACCTAACCCAAATCGCCAGCGGCTTGTTGCTCGGGTGCGCCATGCTCGGCGTATGCAGCGCCCAAGCCGTTGACGAGGCGCCCGACGCGCTGGTCAAACGCCTATCCACCGAAGTGCTGGACACCATCAAGGCTGACAAAAGCATCCAGGCAGGCGACACCGCCAAAGTGGCCGCCCTGGTGGAAACCAAAATCCTGCCCCATGTCAATTTTGAGCGGATGACGGCTTCGGCTGTGGGCCCGTCCTGGCGCCAGGCCACGCCCGAGCAGAAGAAGCGCCTCCAGGAGGAGTTCAAGACGCTCCTGGTGCGCACTTACGCGGGCGCGCTGTCCCAGGTGAGCGACCAGACCGTGGCGGTCAAGCCGCTGCGTGCCGCTGCGGACGACAAGGAAGTCGTTGCCCGGACTGAAGTGCGTGGCCGCGGCGACCCGATCCAGCTCGATTACCGCCTTGAGAAAACGCCGGGGCAGGGCGCCGGGTGGAAGATCTTCAACCTCAATGTCCTGGGCGTCTGGCTGGTGGAAACCTACAAGAGCCAGTTCGCGCAGGAAATCTCGGCCAAGGGCATCGACGGGCTGATTTCCACCTTGGCCGAGCGCAACAAGTCCAACGCCAAAAAAGGCTGAAGGTGCTGGCGCTGCCGCAAGCCCTGACGCAAATCCAGGCCAGCGCCTGCCTGCGTGAACTCATGTTGGCGTTGCGCGCCGAGGCCGGCGGCCAGGCCGAAGTCGATGCCAGCGCGCTGCAACGGTTTGACTCCGCCGCGCTGGCGGTGCTGCTGGCGCTTCGCCGCGAAGCCCTGGCATCGGGCAAGACTTTTTCGGTTCACGCTTTGCCCGCCGAGCTTGGCAACCTGGCAGGTTTGTACGGAATTGCCGGGTTGCTGCCTTTGATTTGACCGTTGCCAGAAATTTTTTGAACGCGACCGCCTAAAATAGCGGACTCCATGCCCGCCATCTCCTTCCAGTCCGTCTCCAAAGCCTATCCAACGCCTCGCGGGCCCAAATCTGCCAGCAAAGCTGCCAGCTTTTTGGCGCTTGACGATGTCAGCCTGGACATCGAGCAAGGCGAGTTTTTTGGCTTGCTCGGGCCCAATGGGGCCGGCAAAACCACCATGATCAGCATTCTGGCCGGGCTGACGCGTCCGACCCGGGGCAAGGTCAGCGTGCTGGGCAGCGACGTGCAATCCGACTACGCTGCGGCCCGCCGCAAATTGGGCGTCGTGCCGCAAGAGTTGGTGTTCGACCCGTTTTTCAACGTGCGCGAGGCATTGCGCATCCAGTCGGGCTACTTCGGCGTCAAAAACAACGACGGCTGGATCGACGAACTGCTGCACAGCCTGGGCTTGACCGACAAGGCCGACGCCAACATGCGCCAGCTCTCGGGCGGCATGAAACGCCGCGTCCTGGTGGCCCAGGCCCTGGTGCACAAGCCGCCGGTCATCGTGCTGGACGAACCCACCGCCGGCGTGGATGTCGAGTTGCGCCAGACCCTGTGGCAATTCATCGCCAAACTCAACAAGCAGGGCTCCACGGTCTTGCTGACAACGCATTACCTGGAGGAGGCTGAGGCCCTGTGCGGACGCATCGCGATGCTGCAAACCGGCAAGGTGGTGGCGCTGGCGACCACGACCGAACTGCTCAGCGCCGCGTCGGGCAATGTGCTTCGATTCAAAATAGATAGCGAACTTCCTTTGCACCTCAAGGACAAAGCACGTATCACAGGCCGGATTGTGCAATTTCCGGCGCACAACGCCGCCGAGATCGAGCAGTATCTGGCGGCGGTGCGCGAAGCCGGGCTGCTGGCACACGATGTTGAAATCCGCAAGGCGGACCTGGAAGACGTGTTCCTGGAAGTGATGGCGCGCAAAAACGCCCCTGCGCAGTCCGCCAATGTGCCGGTTTTGCAAACTCTGGAGACTGTTCCCGCATGAATGGCTGGCAAACCCTGCTCTACAAAGAATGCCTGCGTTTCTGGAAAGTCGCTTTCCAGACCGTGGCCGGCCCGGTGTTGACGGCCATGCTCTACCTGCTGGTGTTCGGCCAGGCGCTGGAGGCCCACGTCAAGGTCTACGACACGGTCAGCTACACGGCGTTTCTGGTGCCCGGCCTGGCCATGATGAGCCTGCTGCAAAACGCCTTTGCCAACAGCTCCTCGTCCCTGATCATGAGCAAAGTCATGGGCAACCTCGTGTTCCTCATGCTGGCGCCGCTGTCCTACATGAACTGGTACGTGGCCTACGTCGGCGCCTCGGTCGTTCGCGGCCTGATTGTCGGCTTGGGTGTGTTCGCCGTGGCGGCGTTCTTCACCGACATCGGCTTTGCCGCGCCGATGTGGATCATTGTTTTCGCGGTGATGGGCGCGGCGCTGATGGGCACCCTGGGCCTGATCGCCGGCTTGTGGGCCGAGAAGTTCGACCAGCTCGCCGCCTTCCAGAACTTTGTGGTGATGCCCATGACGTTCCTGAGCGGCGTTTTTTATTCCATCCACTCCTTGCCCGCGTTCTGGCAGGGGGTGAGCCACCTCAACCCGTTCTTCTACATGATTGACGGATTCAGATACGGCTTTTTTGGCACAAGCGATGTCTCGCCCTGGCTGAGCCTGGGCGTGGTCTGCGGGGTGCTGGCCGTGGTCAGCCTTGTCGCGGTCCATTTGCTGCGCATTGGTTACAAAATCCGCAGTTGAGCGCCGCGCCATCGCGACTGGGCATCCCCATTTTCAGACTGAAATCCACATGACTGCAGACGAGCTCAAAGCCATCATCACCGCCCAACTGGATTGCGCGCTTTGCGAACTCGATGGCGATGGCCGGCATTGGACGGCGACCATCGTCTCACCCGAATTTGAAGGCAAACGCGCCATCCAGCGCCATCAGCGGGTTTACGCCACCCTAGGTGCGAAAATGCACACGGACGAGGTGCACGCCCTGTCCATGAAAACCTTCACGCCGGCCGAATGGGCCGCGCAGGCCTGATGCCGTCCAATTTTAATTGCTACTAATGTAGTAGCTATCTACGAATAATTGACGAGGGCTACAGCCCTATTTGACCAGATAAACAAGCGTTTTTGACCAGATTTCCATGGACAAACTATTGATTCGCGGCGGGCGCCAACTTCAGGGTGAAGTGAAGATTTCGGGCGCCAAAAACGCCGCTTTGCCCGAGTTGTGCGCCGCCTTGCTCACGCCCGAGCCAGTGCGGCTGACAAACGTGCCCGGCCTGCAAGACGTGGCCACCATGCTCAAGCTGATCCGCAACATGGGCGTCGTCGTCGAACGCGGCGACGATGGCACGGTGCAGGTGAACGCCGGGCCGCTGAACACGCCTGAAGCCCCATATGAGTTGGTCAAAACCATGCGCGCCTCGGTGCTGGCGCTGGGCCCGCTTCTGGCGCGTTTTGGCGAAGCCAGGGTGTCATTGCCGGGCGGCTGCGCGATTGGCTCGCGCCCGGTGGACCAGCACATCAAGGGCCTGATCGCCATGGGCGCCGAGATCACGGTCGAGCACGGCTACATCATCGCGCGCCTGCCCAAGGGCCAGACCCGCCTCAAGGGCGCCCGCATTGCCACCGACATGGTCACGGTCACCGGCACCGAGAATTTCTTGATGGCGGCGAGCCTGGCCGAGGGCGAGACAATCCTTGAAAACGCCGCACAGGAGCCCGAAATCCCCGACCTGGCTGAAATGCTGATCAAGATGGGCGCCAAAATTGAAGGCCATGGCAGCAGCCGCATCCGGATTCAGGGCGTGGAGAAATTGCACGGCTGCCAGCATCAAGTGGTGGCGGACCGCATCGAAACCGGCACATTCTTGTGCGCTGTGGCAGCGACCGGTGGCGATGTCAGGCTGCGCCATGGGCGGGCCGACCACCTGGAGGCGGTCATCGACAAGCTGCGTGACGCCGGTGCAAGCATCACCGCCCTGGCCGACGGCATCCGCGTCCAGTCCAGCGGCCGCCTGCAGGCCCAAACCTTCAGAACCACCGAATACCCCGGTTTCCCCACCGACATGCAGGCGCAGTTCATGGCGCTCAACTGCGTCTCCCACGGCATGGCCAAGGTCACCGAGACGATTTTCGAAAACCGTTTCATGCACGTCAACGAAATGGTGCGCCTGGGCGCGAAAATCCAGATCGACGGCAAGGTGGCCGTGGTCGAGGGGGTTGAAAAGCTGTCTGGCGCCACCGTCATGGCGACGGATCTGCGTGCGTCCGCCAGCCTGGTGATCGCCGGCCTGGTGGCCGAAGGTGAAACCGTGATTGACCGCATCTACCATCTGGACCGCGGTTATGACCGGATGGAAGCCAAGCTGCGCGGCATTGGCGCCGACATCGAAAGGGTTAAATAAAATGGCCCCCACGGTCGCCCACTGCGTGTGGCTCCCTGCCCCCCGAGGGGGGCGCATTTTTTCTTGGGGCGGCCCTGCGAAAAAACATTCCAAAATTGTCTGATTCAATGATTACTCTTGCTCTTTCGAAAGGCCGCATTTTTGAAGACACCTTGCCCCTGCTCAAAGCGGCGGGCATCGAGGTGCTCGACGACCCTGAAAAATCCCGCAAACTCATCCTGGCCACCAACCGGCCCGATGTGCGTGTGCTGGTGGTGCGCGCCACCGACGTGCCGACTTACGTGCAATACGGCGGCGCTGATCTGGGCATCACCGGCAAAGACACCCTGATTGAACACTCGGCAGACTGGGGCGGCAGCACCAGCGCAGCGGGCCTGTACCAGCCCTTGGATCTGCAAATCGCCAAGTGCCGCATCAGCGTGGCAGTGCGGGCTGATTTTGACTATGCCTCGGCCGTCAAACAGGGTAGCCGCTTGAAAGTGGCAACCAAATACGTGGCCATCGCCCGCGAATTTTTCGCCTCCAACGGCGTGCACGTCGATTTGATCAAGCTCTACGGCAGCATGGAACTGGCGCCCCTGACGGGCCTGGCCGACGCGATCGTGGACCTGGTTTCCACCGGCAACACACTCAAGGCCAACCACCTGGTCGAGGTCGAGCACATCATGGACATCAGTTCGCGCCTGATCGTGAACCAGGCCGCGCTCAAGCTCAAGCAGGCGCCGATCCGCGGCATCATCGACGCCTTCAGCGCCGCCGTGAAATCGGCGACGCCTGAGCCAGATTTTTGAATTATATGAATTTGATAGCTAACCCCGCCCGTCTGTCAACGGCCAGCAGCACTTTTGATGCTGAATTCAAGGCGCGGCTGCATGTTTCAACGGCGGCCGACGCAGCGGTCGACCAAGTGGCGGCCGACATCCTGGCCGACGTGAAACTGCGCGGCGACGCGGCCGTGCTGGAATACACCCGGCGGTTCGACCGCCTGGATGCCGCGTCGGTCAGCGCACTGGAGCTGAAGCAAGCCGAATTGAAAACCGCGTTTGAAGCCATCCCTGACGCGCAGCGCAATGCCCTTGAAGCGGCCGCCCAGCGTGTGCGCAGCTACCACGAGCGCCAAAAGAAGGCCTGCGGCGAAAGCTGGCAATACCGCGACGACGACGGCAGCCTGCTTGGCCAGAAGGTCACGCCGCTGGACCGCGTGGGTATTTACGTGCCCGGCGGCAAGGCAGCCTACCCGTCCAGCGTGCTGATGAACGCCATTCCCGCCCATGTGGCCGGCGTCGGCGAAATCATCATGGTGGTGCCCACACCCGACGGCGTCAAAAACAACATGGTTTTGGCGGCAGCCTATCTGGCCGGCGTGAGCCGCGCCTTCACAATTGGCGGCGCGCAGGCCATTGGCGCGCTGGCCTACGGCACGCCAAGCGTTCCTGCGGTTGACAAGATCACCGGCCCCGGCAACGCCTATGTCGCAGCCGCCAAACGACGGGTGTTTGGCACGGTCGGCATCGACATGATCGCCGGCCCCAGCGAAATCCTGGTGCTGGCGGACGGCAGCACCCCGCCCGATTGGGTGGCCATGGACCTGTTCAGCCAGGCTGAACACGACGAGTTGGCGCAAAGCATTTTGCTATGCCCTGACCTGGCCTACATCGATGCCGTGCAAGCTGCCATCCGCCGCCTGCTGCCAGAGATGCCGCGCGCCGCCATCATCGCCAGGTCGCTCAATGACCGCGGCGCCTTGATCCACACCCGCAACATGCAGGAGGCCTGCGACATCAGCAACAAAATTGCACCCGAACACCTGGAAGTCAGCAGCCGCGACCCGCACCGCTGGGAGCCGCTACTCAAACACGCGGGCGCGATTTTTCTCGGCGCCTATACCAGCGAAAGCCTCGGCGACTACTGTGCCGGCCCCAACCACGTGCTGCCGACCAGCGGCACCGCCCGTTTCTCCAGCCCGCTCGGTGTGTACGACTTCCAGAAGCGCAGCAGCCTGATCGAGGTCAGCGAACAAGGCGCCCAGGTGCTGGGCAAAATCGCCGCTGAACTGGCCCTGGGCGAAGGCCTGCAGGCGCATGCGCGCGCGGCGCAGATGCGGTTGACGTGATTGAACTGGAAATCGCCATGAATAAACCGGCCGGTCAAATTCTCCAGACCCTCATCAATACCCGGCTGCGCCAGGACATCGTGTCCATGCACGCCTATGCCGTTCAGGATTCCGCTGGCATGGTCAAGCTCGACGCGATGGAGAACCCGCACCGCCTGAGCGCTGATCTTCAAGCCGACCTGGGCCGGCGCCTGGGCGCACTGGCGCTGAACCGCTACCCGAATGGCCGCGTGGATGATTTGCGCACGGCCCTGGCGGCCTATGCCGGCATGCCGCCGGGCTGCGACATCATGCTGGGCAACGGCTCGGACGAGCTGATCTCCCTGCTGGCCATGGCCTGCGATGTGCCGCGCAGCCAGAGTGGTGTGGACCGGCCGCCCGTCATCCTCGCGCCGGAACCCGGTTTTGTCATGTACGCCATGAGCGCCCGTTTGCAGGGCCTGGACTTCGTCGGCGTGCCGCTCACCCCCGACTTTGAGCTCGATGAGCAGTCGATGCTCGCGGCCATCGAGCAACACCAGCCGGCCATCGTCTACATCGCCTACCCAAACAACCCCACAGCCAATTTGTGGCGCGATGGGGCCATCGCCAACATCATCGCGCTGCAAGGCAGCCAGGGCGGCCTGGTGGTGATGGACGAGGCCTACCAGCCCTTTGCCGCGCGCAGCTGGATCGACCCAATGCGGGCTGCGCCGGAAAAACACCAACACGTCCTGCTCATGCGCACCATGAGCAAGTTCGGCCTGGCGGGCGTGCGCATCGGCTACATGATGGGCGCCCAAGCCCTGATCGCCGAGATCGACAAGCTGCGCCCACCCTACAACATCAGCGTGCTCAACTATGAGTGCGCGCTGTTCGCGCTCGAACATGCGGATGTTTTCAAGCAGCAAGCCATCGTCCTGATTGGGCAACGCGCTATTATTATGGAAGCATTGAGAAAAATGCCGGGTGTCAAGTGCTGGCACAGCGACGCCAACATGGTCCTCGCCCGCGTGCCCGACGCCGCCCGCGCTTTCGACGGCCTCAAGGCCCGGGGCGTGCTGGTCAAGAACGTTTCTAAAATGCACCCCTTGCTGGCCAATTGCCTGCGCCTGACCGTGGGCACGGCCGATGAAAACCGGCAAATGCTTGCAGCGCTGCAACAATCACTTTAACGTGAAAGTTAGGCCACGCCTTCGACAAGCCCAGTCCAAACAGGGAAAATACGACATATGAACCGAACCGCAGCCGTTGCCCGCAACACGGCCGAAACCAAGATCACCGTCAAAGTCAACCTCGACGGCACGGGCGTGGCCAATTTGCATACCGGCATCGGGTTTTTCGACCACATGCTCGACCAGATCGCCCGCCACGGCCTGATCGACCTGGACATCCAGGCCGATGGTGACCTGCACATCGACGGCCACCACACTGTGGAGGACGTGGGCATCTCGCTCGGGCAAGCCGTGCACCAGGCGGTGGGCGACAAAAAAGGCATCCGCCGTTACGGCCACGCTTACGTGCCGCTGGACGAGGCGCTCAGCCGCGTGGTGATTGACTTTTCGGGCCGCCCCGGCCTGGTGATGAATGTGCCCTTCAAAAGCGGCATGATCGGAACCTTCGACGCCCAGCTCGCGCACGAGTTTTTCCAGGGCTTCGTCAACCACGCTTTTGTCACCCTGCACATCGACAACCTCAAAGGCGAAAACGCCCACCATCAGGCCGAAACCGTGTTCAAGGCCTTCGCGCGCGCGTTGCGTATGGCGCTTGAAATCGACCCGCGTTCCGTCGGCACCATTCCCTCGACCAAGGGTTCGCTGTGATCCTGGGGGCGAAAGATGGACTTGCAGCGTGATCAAACTGCTCTGGGGTTTGAAATTCCCGGTTTAGGTACAAAAAAAAGGCACTTTGCCCTCGTGGAACATGTATAGTTAGCTATTAATATGGTAGCAAACGAGTTGACAAAGAAAACCGTCGCCGTGATCGATTACGGCATGGGCAATCTGTTTTCCGTCGCCCAGGCGGTGCGCGCAGCGGCGGCCGGTTCAGGTCACGAGGTGGTGGTCACCTCGCGCCCGGATGAGGTGCGTGCGGCCCAGCGCATCGTATTGCCGGGCCAGGGGGCGATGCCCGACTGCATGCGCGAGCTGCGCGAGTCCGGCCTGCTCGATTCGGTGCTCGAAGCGGCTGTCAACAAGCCCTTGTTTGGCGTTTGTGTGGGCATGCAAATGCTGCTGGACCACAGCGCCGAGGGGCGCAAGGAAAGCTCCGGGAATGGCCAGATTGGTGGCCAGAACGGCGGAACCCGAGGCCTGGGCCTGATCCCGGGCGAAGTCATCAAATTTGAGCTGGCAGGCCAGATCCAGGCCGACGGCAGCCGCTACAAAGTGCCGCAAATGGGCTGGAACCAGGTGGTTCAGGCGCAGGCGCATCCCATTTGGACGGGCGTGCCTGACGCCAGTTATTTCTATTTTGTGCACAGTTTTTACGCCCAACCGTCTGATACGCGCCACAGCGTGGGCGAGACGGACTATGGCAATCGCTTTTCATCGGCGATTGCACGCGATAATATTTTCGCAACCCAATTCCATCCTGAAAAAAGCGCCTCTCACGGTTTGTCCCTGTACAAAAACTTCCTTTCCTGGAACCCCTGATTGCGCTTTCAACTCAATGCGATACGCCGCGATGCACCTTGCCCTGCCCCAGCGCTGTCTGCGGCAACAGCGCCAGAGCGCGGCTGACCTAAAAACGCAATAATCACCCGTTCCCAAGCGCCCCCATGCTCCTCATCCCAGCTATCGACCTGAAAGATGGTCAATGTGTCCGCCTCAAACAGGGCGACATGGACCAATCCACCACCTTCGGCGAAGACCCCGCGCTGATGGCGCGAACCTGGGTCGACAAGGGCGCCCGGCGCCTGCACCTGGTGGACCTGAACGGCGCTTTCGCCGGCCATCCCAAGAACGAAATGGCGATCCGCAAAATCCTCAAGGCCGTCGGCAGTGAAGTCGATGTGCAACTGGGCGGTGGCATCCGCGATCTGGACACCATCGAGCGTTACCTTGACGCGGGGTTGCGTTACGTCATCATCGGCACGGCGGCGGTCAAAAACCCCGGCTTCCTGCAAGACGCCTGCACCGCGTTCGGCGGCCACATCATCGTCGGGCTGGACGCGCGCGAGGGCAAAGTCGCCACCGACGGCTGGAGCAAACTCACCCGCCACGATGTGATCGACCTGGCCAAGAAATTCGAAGACTACGGTGTGGAGTCGATCATCTACACCGACATTGGCCGGGACGGCATGTTGTCCGGCATCAATGTCGAGGCCACTGTCAAACTCGCGCAAGCCCTGACCATCCCCGTCATCGCGTCGGGCGGCCTGTCCAGCATGGCCGACATTGAGGCGCTGTGCGATGTCGAAGCTGAAGGCGTCGAGGGCGTGATTTGCGGCCGGGCGATTTATTCCGGCGACCTGGATTTTGCTGCTGCGCAGGCGCGGGCCGACGAGTTGAATGGCTGAGTTTTTTGTCGTCCGCTGGCAGGGTTTTCCAGGCGGATGGTTGTAGCTTTTGACGGCCGACGACACCGGGGTGAATGGCTCCGCGAATGTCCCCCGCTTCGCTCCTCCTTTACTTCGCTACGCCTGTTGTCGGCCATAGGCCGACACGGGGGACAGCCGCGGAGCTGAGTGCCGCGTCGGCCTGATCCCAACCCGGATATGGACCCACTTTGGACCTGACCCCACCCCGGACCTAATTTCGCCACAATCTATTAAACTTCCAAAACCTGAGAATTTCGAACATGCTCGCCAACAGAATCATTCCCTGCCTCGACGTGACCGGCGGGCGTGTC
>JANMVT010000059.1:0-28771 GCA_031392945.1 Rhodoferax sp.
CCGATCCTATTGCGCGACCCTGCTCAAGCAAGGAGCCAATATCTTCGAGGCACTTGTCGCCACCTTCAAGGGCGCACCGCTTCTGCCAAGCTTCGGCTGAATCCAATTCGGCTTCCTAAAATTGGGCTGAGTAGTTACCAATAGGGATTGCCTGCAGGCAGGCGCATTGGTGAAAGCCCCATGAACTCCCGGCGTGTTTAGTGCTATTTTCGAACGCTCTAAACCCACGCTACCCCAAGGAGAAAACATGAATTCCAAACCCACCAACTTGTTGGCCGCCCTGCTGTTGAGTTGCCTTGCCCTGGCCGCCACCCAGGCGCAGGCGCAAGCCAAAGGCAAGGCGTTTTCGCTGTCCAGCCCCGACCTGGCCAAGGGGATGTTTGACAACAAGTTCATCCTGAATGGCTTTGGCTGCAAGGGCGAAAACGTCTCACCCGCGCTGGAGTGGAAAAATGTGCCCGTTGGCACCAAATCGCTGTCCCTGCAAATCCATGACCCTGATGCCCCCACCGGCAGCGGCTTCTGGCACTGGGCGGTGTACAACATGCCCGCTGACACCAAGGGCTTGCCGCAAGGTGCAGGCAATGCGCCCGCCACCCTGCCCGCCGGCGCGTTTGGCGGCAGCACCGACTTCAATGACACAGGGGCAACCGGCGCCAACGGCAACTACGGCGGCCCCTGCCCACCGGCCGGCGACAAACCGCACCGTTATGTTTTCACGCTGTATGCGCTGGGCGTGGACGATGTGCAAAAAGCCGGCGGGGTTCCCAAGACCGGTACCGCTGCACTGTACTCTTTTGTGTTGAACAAGGGCGTGGGCAAAGGCTTGTTGGGCAAGGCCACATTTACGGCACGGTACGGGCGTAAAGAATAGACACCAGCGCTTTCATTTTTGCGGGACTTTGCCATTGGATTCGGCGGCCCGCAAAAAATCAAAATCAACGCCCTTGTCCGCCTGCGTGACCGTCTGCAAAAACAGCTTGCGGTAGCCGCGCTTGCCACTGGGCTCCGTGATCGGGTTGTCCTTCGAGCGCTTTGCCAGTTCCTCTGCCGACACCAGCAAACTGATCTCGCGGTTTTTGACAGAAAGGCGGATGCGGTCACCGTTCTTCACATGCGCCAGCGGCCCGCCAATCGCGGACTCGGGCGTGACGTGCAGCACGATGGTGCCGTAGCCCGTGCCGCTCATGCGCCCATCGGATATGCGCACCATGTCTTTCACGCCCGCACGCGCCAGCTTCATGGGGATGGGCAGGTAACCCGCCTCGGGCATGCCGGGCGCGCCTTTGGGGCCGATGTTCTTGAGCACCAGAATATCGTCTGCCGTGACATCCAGGCCGGGGTCGTCGACACGATTGGCCAGGTCTTCGGCGTTCTCGAACACCACGGCGCGGCCTTCGTGTTCCATCAGTTTGGCATCCGCCGCCGATTGTTTGATGATGGCGCCGCCGGGGGCCAGGTTGCCATACAGCACGGCGATGCCGCCCTGCGGGTAGATGGGATTGTCGAAGGGGCGGACCACGTCCTGCTTGAAGCCGGGGCCCTGGGCTTCGAGTTCTTCGCCCAAAGTGCGGCCGGTCACCGTCATCGCATCGAGCTTTAATAGCGGCCTCAATTCGCGCAGCAATGTCGCCATGCCGCCAGCGTGGTGGAAGTCCTCCATGTAGTGCTGGCCCGAGGGTTTGAGGTCGAGCAGCACCGGGGTGTCGCGGCCCATGCGGTCAAGCGCGGGCAGGTCAATGTCAAGGCCCACGCGTCCTGCAATCGCCGCCAGGTGCACGATGCCGTTGGTCGAGCCGCCAATCGCCAGCAGCACACGCATTGCATTTTCGAACGCGGCGGGCGTCAGGATTTTGTCAATGGTCAACTTGTCAATTGCCATCTGCACGGCACGCGCACCGGTTTCTTCGGCGATGCGGATGCGGTCTGCCGTCACCGCCGGTGGCGATGCGCCACCAGGCACCGTCATGCCCAGCGCCTCGGCGATGCAGGCCATGGTGCTGGCCGTGCCCATCACCGAGCAGGTGCCGACACTGGCCACCAGCTGGTTGTTGACATCGTCTTTTTCTGCGTCGTCGATTTCATTGGCGCGGAACTTGGCCCAATAACGGCGGCAGTCGGTGCAGGCGCCCACGCGTTCGCTGCGGTGTGAACCGGTCAGCATGGAACCGGTGATGAGCTGGATGGCGGGCAAATTGGCCGACGCCGCGCCCATCAACTGCGCGGGCACGGTCTTGTCGCAGCCGCCAATCAGCACCACCGCGTCCATGGGCTGGGCCAGCAGCATTTCCTCGGTGTCCATGGACATCAGGTTGCGCAGGTACATGCTGGTGGGCGCGGCAAAACTTTCGTGGATGCTGATGGTGGGGAAGTCCATCGGCAAACCACCGGCCATCAGAATGCCGCGTTTCACAGCCTCGATCAGTTGCGGCATGTTGCCATGGCAAGGGTTATAGGCGCTGCCCGTGTTGGTGATGCCGATGACGGGGCGCTCCAGCGCTTTGTCCGAATACCCGGCCCCCTTGATAAAGGCCTTGCGCAGGAACAGCGAGAAACCCGCGTCGCCGTAACTCGTCAGGCCTTTGCGCATGCCAGTGGCAACGGGCTTGTCTTGATCGTCTTTGGAGGTGCTTGTCATGGTCGTTCCGGCGGGATTTGAAAAAAAGTAGTGTCGCCTATTCTTCGGTTCAGTTGTCGCTGCCGATGTTCCTTCCTTTGACGGGCTTTTCCCAATGTTTGAATTGGTTGGCGACCGGGCACCTAGGCTCGCCGCCCTACCTCGGTCGCCTCGCGCGTCCAGGCTTTGACCTGCTCGCTCAATGACAGGCCCAGGCCTGGCCGCGTGGGCACCAGCATGCGGCCATTGGCAATCTCGATGCGCTCGTTGAACAGCGGCTCCAGCCATTCAAAGTGCTCCACCCAGGGCTCGCTCGGGTAAGCGGCGGCCAGGTGCACGTGCAACTCCATGGCAAAGTGCGGGGCCAGCATCAGGCCAGCGTGTTCGGCTTGCGCGGCAATTTTCAGGAACGGCGTGATGCCGCCTACGCGGGGCGCGTCGGGCATCAGGTAGTCGGCAGCGCGGTGGCGAATCAGGTCACCATGCTCGGCGGCGCTGGTCAACATTTCGCCGGTGGCAATGGGGGTGTCGAACTGCACCGCCAGCGCGGCGTGGCCTTCATGGTCGTAGGCATCCAGCGGCTCTTCGATCCAGACCAGGTTGAACTGCTCAAAGATGCGGCACATGCGCTGGGCGGTGGACCGGTCCCACTGCTGGTTGGCATCGACCATGATGGGAACGGCATCGCCCAGGTGTTTGCGCACCGCAGTGACGCGGGCAATGTCCAGCGCACCATCGGGCTGGCCGACCTTGAGCTTGATGCCGCCAATGCCACACGCAATGGAGGCCGACGCATTGACCATCAATTGGTCGATGGGTGTGTGCAGAAAACCGCCCGAGGTGTTGTAGCAGCGCACCGAGTCGCGGTAGGCGCCCAGCAGCTTGGCCAGCGACAAGTTGGCGCGTTTGGCCTTCAAGTCCCACAAGGCCACGTCAAACGCGCCAATCGCCTGCGTGGCCATGCCGCTGCGCCCGACCGAGGCACCGGCCCAGCAGAGTTTGTCCCACAGCTTGCCAATGTCGCTGGGGTCTTCGCCAATCAGCACCGGCGCGATTTCTTTGGCGTGCGCAAACTGGCCGGGGCCTCCGGCGCGTTTGGAGTAGCTGAATCCCAGGCCTTTGTGCCCGTCTTCGGTTTCGATCTCTGCAAACAGGATGACGATCTCGGTCATGGGCTTCTGGCGGCCGGTCAGCACCTTGGCGTCGCTGATGGGGGTGGCCAGAGGCAGGTAACAGGACGATACGCGCACCCACTTGATGCGGTCGTTTGAAGCTATGGCGTTGACAGGCATTGTCTAGACCCCCACTCGGGCTTGATGCCAGCCGTCGTCAGCGCCTGCATTATGGCCGCGTCCGGCTTGTCGATGATGGCCTGGGGCGTGCCCATGCCAACCTGCTCCACCGAGCTGTTGTAGATGCGGCATGGCTCGTCAGGCTTTGGCCACCTCATGCGCAGCCATGAGTTCCAGGGCCTTGACCAGCGCCGAATGGTCCAACTGGTCCCAGCCGTTGGCGGCACAGGTGGCCATCAGTTGGGCCGCATTGGCAGTCTGTGGCAAAGCGACGCCAATCGTCTTGGCGCCCGCCAGGGCCAGATTCAAATCCTTCTGGTGCAGGGCGATGCGAAAGCCGGGGTTGAAAGTGCGTTTGATCATGCGTTCACCGTGCACCTCCAGAATCCGGCTGGCGGCGAAGCCACCCATCAGCGCCTGACGCACTTTGGCTGGGTCGGCGCCGGCCTTGCTGGCAAACAGCAGGGCTTCACCGACTGCGGCAATATTGAGCGCCACGATGATCTGGTTGGCTACTTTCGTGGTCTGGCCATCACCGTTGCCACCGACCAGGTTGATGTTTTTTCCCATCAATTCAAACAGGGGTTTGACACGCTCAAAGGCAGCATCAGGGCCACCGACCATGATGGTCAGGCTGCCCGCCTTTGCTCCCACTTCCCCGCCAGAAACCGGTGCATCCAGATAGTCGCAACCCAACTCGTTGACCTGCAGGGCGAAACGCTTGGTGTCGATGGGCGAGATCGAACTCATGTCGACGACGGTCTTTCCTATGGCAAGCCCGGCGGCAACGCCATCTTTGCCAAACAGCACCAGTTCGACATCGGGCGTGTCCGGCAACATCAAAAACACGATGTCCGCTGCACGCGCCACGTCGGCGTTGGTCGCGCACGGGGTGGCTGCCGCCAGCGCTACGGGTACTTTGCTGCGCGTGCGCACAAACAATTCGTGCTTGGCATCCAGCAGGTGTTGTGCCATGGGCGCACCCATGATGCCCAGGCCGATAAATCCGATTTTCATTTCGTTGTTCCTCGCTTGAATGTTTGACGAAGGCTTGCAATGAGGTCAATACGATCCTGAGGCCGCAGGTGCCGGAGCGGCACGCATCTTTGCCATCACGGCTTGTGCGCCTGCGGCCATCAGCCTGGCGTCGGAGCTGATCGTGACAAACTGGAAGCCCTTGGCAATGCGCTTCAAGGCGGCTTCAGGACTGCCGTTGTGGATGCCCGCCACCACGCCGTGTGCCTTGGCGCGTGCCAGGATGTGGTCTACCGCCTCAGCGGCCTTGGGGTCGAGGTCGTCGAACGTCGGGGTGCAGCCCAGCGCCAGCGACAGGTCTGAAGGGCCGATGTAGATGGCGTCGAGTCCTTCGACGGACAGGATATCGTCCAGGTTGTCGAGCGCTTTGGCAGTCTCGATCATGGCGAAGGTCACGATGGTGTCGTTGGCATGTTGCGGATAATCAGCGCCGCCATACAGCAGCGCACGCACCGGGCCAAAACTGCGTGTGCCGCGCGGCGCGTAGTGGGTGTAGGCAACGAGCTTTTCTGCGTCTTCGCGGGTATTGACCATGGGGCAAATGACGCCGTAAGCACCCGCGTCCAGTGTCTTCATCAGGATGCCAGGCTCCAGCCAGGGCACGCGCACGACCGGCACCGTAACGGTGGTCGAGATGGCCTGCAACATGGTCACCATGGCCTGGTAGTCCACCACGCCATGTTGCAGGTCGATGGTGAGCGAGTCCCAGCCTTGGTGGGCCATGGTCTCGGCGGAAAAGCTGTTGGGAATGGCAAGCCAGCCATTGGCGACGGCGCCGCCAGACTTCCAGATCGTGCGCAAGCGGTTTTCTCTCATGGGGGGCTTTCTTGGTTGTGGATATGAGGTGCTGTGGGTCAAATGCCGGTCGATTCAACGCTCAAACGCAGGCCGTTTGGGGTCAAACTTCCAGCCCGGAATCAGGCTCTGCATGGCCGCTGCGTCGTCGCGTGAGCCCAGCCCATGTTGCTTATAGAGTTGGTGGGCCTTTTCAACTTCGGCCATGTCAAGCTCAATGCCAAGCCCCGGCCTCTTCGGTACCTGCACATGGCCACCGACGATTTGCAGCGGGTCTTTGGTCAGCCTCTGGCCGTCCTGCCAGATCCAGTGGGTGTCGATGGCGGTGACTCTGCCGGGTGCCGCTGCACCCACATGGGTGAACATGGCCAAAGACACGTCAAAGTGGTTGTTGGAGTGGCTGCCCCAGGTCAAACCCCAGTCGCAACAGGTCTGCGCCACGCGTACCGAGCCGGCCATGGTCCAGAAATGTGGGTCGGCCAGCGGGATGTCCACGCTTTGCAGCGACAGGGCATGGGTCAATTGCCGCCAGTCGGTTGCAATCATGTTGGTCGCCGTGGGCAGGCCCGTAGCACGGCGGAACTCGGCCATCACCTCGCGGCCCGAGAAACCGTCTTCTGCGCCGCAGGGGTCTTCGGCATAGGCGACCACGCCACGCATGTCGCGCATCAGGCGGATGGCATCCTTGAGCAGCCAGCCCCCATTGGGGTCAAGGGTGACGCGGGCCTGGGGGAAACGTTCGTGCAGGGCGGTGATGGCTTGAACCTCTTCGGCTCCGCGCAGCACGCCACCCTTGAGCTTGAAATCGTTGAAGCCATATTTCTGCCGGGCCGCTTCGGCCTGCCGCACGATGGCTTCAGGGGTCAAAGCCACTTCATGGCGCAGGCGGAACCAGTCGTTGGCGGCGCCTGGGTCGCTGACGTAGTCCAGACCGGTTTTGGCTTTGTCGCCGACATAGAACAGGTAACCCAGCATTTCGACGGCATCGCGCTGCTGGCCTTCACCGAGCAGGGCAGCCACCGGCACATTGAGGAACTGGCCGAGCAAGTCCAGCATGGCGGATTCCACGGCGGTGACCGCATGGATGGTGGTGCGCAGGTCAAAGGTCTGCAGGCCGCGGCCACCGCTGTCGCGGTCGGCAAACTGCTGCTGCATTTGCTGCAGAACGCGCAGGTGGGAACCCAGGGGCTGGCCGACCACGAGGGCGCGGGCATCTTCGAGCGTCTGGCGAATCTTCTCGCCCCCGGGCACTTCACCGACGCCGGTGTGGCCAGCACTGTCGGTCAGGATCAGGATATTGCGGGTAAAGAAGGGGCCATGGGCACCACTCAAATTGAGCAGCATGCTGTCGCGGCCAGCAACCGGGATGACTTGCAGGTCGGTGATCAGGGGTGTGGAGTGGGTTGACATAGGCTTGGGTAAGGTTTTTGATCAGGTGGTTTAGTAGCGGTACCAAAAATAACATGACGTATGGTAGCGGTACCTAATAAGCACGTCAAGCCCTAAAATATGAGGGGTTCTACATATTAAGTGCTGTCGCGTTCGATGATGGCAAAGCCGACATCAACGATGGGCTCATCGACAGAGCGGCCCTCGGCCCTGTCAATCAAAAAACCGGCCGCCTTCTGACCAATGTCGCTCCCATTGATGTGCACCGTGGTCAATGAGGGGACCATGTCTGCCATGTAGGGCACATCGCCAAACCCGACAATGGACAAAGCTTGCGGGACGGGAATTCCCCGGGCAATCGCCTCGGTCAGCACACCCATGGCCAGCAGGTCGGAGCTGCAAAAGATGGCATCAACATCCGGCACCTGCGACAGGATGCGGCTCAGGGCTTCACGACCGCTTTTAAGCGAGCGCAACGCGCCCACATTGTCGACGAAAACCTCCCTGAAACCGCGCTGTGAGACGGTGTTCTGGAACGCTGCCGCGCGCCGGATGGCCCGCTCATCACCCGCACTGACCAGCGCAAACTGCTTTCGGCCTTTTGCAAGCAGGAAATTGGCGACTTCCCGGCCTATGTCAGAGTGGGAAAAGCCAATCAGCATGTCGATGGGCGTGGGCGTCAGGTCCCAGGTTTCGACCACTGGAATGCCCGACGCCAGCAAGCGGGTGCGCCCCTTGCTGGATTGCATGATGCCGGTCAGGAATATCCCGTCGGGCCGACGGCCGATGATGGCTTCCAGCAGGGCTTCCTCGCGCACCGGTGAATAGCCCGTCTGGCCCAGCATCAGTTGGTAACCAGCCTCGAACAAAGTGTAGTTCAGAGTTTCAATCGTCTCCACAAAGACTGACACCACGATGCTGGGAACCACGGCAGCAATGAGGCGGCTTCGTGAGGATGCCAGTCCACCGGCAACAAGATTGGGCACGTAGCCTGTGCGTTGAACCGCGTCCTGCACCTTCTTCAGAACTTCCGGCGACACCTGGTCCGGCGTGTTGATGGCACGTGACGCGGTAATTGGCGCAACGCCAGCCAGCATGGCAACATCCCGCAGGGTAATGGCACCGCTGCTGCGTCGGGATTTTCGGGTTTTCTCTTTGTCGTTCATCCAAGCCAGTATAATGGTACCGTTACCATAAAATGCAATCATTCGACAAAATACGCCGATACAGCGTGCTGTAGGGCAGGACAGAACAGGAGATCACGATGGCTGAGATTCAAAACCCAGCGGGCCGACCGCCCCACACCATCCGCATGCATGACCGCGACAACGTCGCCATTGTCGCCAACGACGGCGGACTGGCCGCAGGCACCGCCCTGCCCTCTGGCCTGGTGCTGGCGGACCGTGTGCCCCAAGGGCACAAGGTGGCGCTGGTGGACCTGGCGGCTGACGCGCCGGTGCTGCGTTACGGCATCCCGATTGGTTACGCGCTCAAGGCCATTCCGGCCGGCAGTTGGGTGCACGAACGCCTGCTCAAGATGCCTGACGCGCGTGGACTGGCCGATTTACCCATTGCGACCGTCAAACCGGCACCACAGCCGCCTCTGGAGGGCTACACCTTTGAGGGCTTTCGCAATGCCGATGGTTCGGTCGGCACACGTAACATCCTGGCCATCACGCAAACGGTGCAGTGCGTGGCCGGTGTGACCGACTATGCAGTGCAGCGCATCAAGGCCGAGCTGTTGCCCAAGTTCCCCAACGTCGACGACGTGGTGGCGCTGGAGCACGGCTACGGCTGCGGTGTGGCGATTGACGCACCGGGCGCAGAAATCCCCATCCGCACCCTGCGCAACATCAGCCTGAACCCCAATTTTGGCGGCGAGGTGATGGTGGTCAGCCTGGGCTGCGAAAAACTGCAGCCTGAGCGCCTGATGCCGCCCGGCACCATTCCGCTGATTGACGAGCGCAACGTGGCCGATGTTGGCGCCAGCGCCGAGACTCGGCTTGACGTGGTGTGTTTGCAAGACGATGCCCACGTGGGGTTCATGTCCATGGTCGAGTCCATCATGCGCCAGGCCACCGAACACCTGGAGCGACTGAATGCGCGGGTGCGTGAAACCGTGCCCGCCAGCGAGCTGGTGGTGGGCGTGCAATGCGGCGGCAGCGACGCGTTCTCGGGCGTCACCGCCAACCCGGCGGTGGGTTATTGCACCGACCTGCTGGTGCGTGCCGGCGCGAGCGTAATGTTTTCCGAAACCACCGAAGTGCGCGACGGCATCGACCAGCTTACCTCACGCGCATCCAGTCCCGAAGTGGCGGCGGCGATGATCCGCGAGATGGCCTGGTACGACGCTTACCTGCAACGCGGCAAGGTGGACCGCAGTGCCAACACCACACCGGGCAACAAAAAAGGCGGCCTGTCCAACATCGTCGAGAAGGCCATGGGTTCCATTGTCAAAAGTGGCTCGGTGCCCATCACCGGGGTGCTCGCGCCAGGAGAAAAGCTCAGGCAAAAGGGTTTGACTGGACGGTTGATTTATGCCGCCACACCCGCCAGCGATTTCATTTGCGGCACCCTGCAACTGGCGGCCGGCATGAACCTGCATGTGTTCACCACAGGTCGTGGCACACCCTACGGCCTGGCCCACGTGCCCGTGATCAAAGTGGCCACACGCAGCGACCTGGCGCGGCGATGGCACGACCTGATGGACGTGAATGCCGGCACCATTGCCGACGGCTCGGCCAGCGTTGAAGACGTGGGCTGGGAGCTGTTCAGGCTCATGCTGGAAGTAGCCAGCGGCCGCAAAAAAACCTGGGCCGAACACTGGAAGCTGCACAACGCGCTGGTGCTGTTCAATCCGGCGCCGGTGACCTGACCATTGACCACGCCCGTAGCCCTGGTGCGAAAATCAGCGCGTGACAATCACCAAAAAACCGAAGGAACATCCGACATGGGCGCACAGTGGAAAGCAAAAGGCAAGGAACTGGCTGCGAATGCCAAGGGCAAACTGTTTGGCCGCCTTGCCAAGGACATCATGATCGCGGCGCGCAGCGGGGCCGACCCGGCCTCCAATTCGCGACTGCGCCTGGTGGTGGAGCAGGCGCGCAAGGTCTCCATGCCCAAGGAAACATTGGATCGCGCCATCAAAAAAGGCGCGGGCCTGACCGGCGAATCGGTTCATTTTGAGCACGTCATCTACGAAGGTTTCGCGCCGCACCGAGTGCCTGTCATGGTCGAATGCCTGACCGACAACGTCAACCGCACCGCGCCCGAGATGCGCGTGCTGTTTCGCAAGGGCCAGTTGGGCACATCCGGCTCGGTGGCCTGGGATTTCGACCATGTGGGCATGATCGAAGCTGAAGCATCGGTTGCCGGCGCAGACGCCGAAACGGCCGCCATCGAGGCGGGCGCGCAGGACTTGGAGCCCGGCGAAGACGGCGGCGCCACAGTGTTTTTGACCGACGCCGCCGACCTCGACCTGGTTAGCCGCGCCCTGCCTGCCCAGGGCTTCAGCGTGCTGTCCGCCAAACTGGGCTACAAGCCCAAAAACCCGGTCGATCCCGCCAGCATGACCGCCGGGGATCTGGAAGAAGTCGAGGCCTTCCTGGCCGCGATTGACGCGCACGATGACGTGCAGAACGTGTTTGTCGGCCTGGCCGGCTAGGCTGGGCGACCCACCATGTGCTCCGGTTTGACCCATTCGTCAAACTGGTCCGCTGTCACGTAACCCGAGGCAATGGCCGCCGTGCGCAGGCTGGAGCCATCCGCGTGGGCCCTTTTGGCGATGAAGGCCGCCTTGTCATAACCGATGTGCGGGTTGAGCGCCGCCACCAGCATGAGCGAGCGGCCCACCAGCTCGGCAATGCGCGCGCGGTTGGGCTCGATGCCGATGGCGCAGTGGGTGTTGAAACTCGCCATGCCGTCGGCCAGCAGACGCAGGGATTGCAAAAAATTGTGGGCGATCATCGGGCGAAACACATTGAGTTCGAAATTGCCCGAGGCGCCACCCAGGTTGATCGCCACGTCGTTGCCAAACACCTGGCAACACAACATGGTCACGGCCTCGCACTGCGTGGGGTTGACCTTGCCAGGCATGATGGACGAGCCTGGCTCGTTTTCCGGAATCGACAGTTCACCGAGGCCGCTGCGCGGCCCACTGGCCAGCCAGCGCACATCGTTGGCAAGCTTCATCAGGCTGGCGGCCAGGGTCTTCAGTGCGCCGTGCGCGTGCACCAGCGCGTCACACGAGGCCAGGGCCTCAAATTTGTTGGGCGCCGTCACCAATGGCAGGCCGGTCAGGCGCGCCAGCTCGGGCGCCGCCTGCTCGGCGAAGCCGGCCGGCGCATTCAGCCCGGTGCCAACGGCGGTGCCGCCCAGCGCCAGCTCGCTCACATGCTCCAGGGCCGCGCGCAGGTGCTGCTCGCCATGGTCCAACTGCGCCACATAGCCGGAGAACTCCTGCCCCAGGGTCAGCGGCGTGGCGTCCTGCAAATGGGTCCGCCCGATCTTGACAATGCTGTCAAAGTCATGCGCCTTTTGTGACAGGGTAGCCCGTAGCCGGGCAAGCGCCGGCAACAACGCGCCGGTGATGCCGGCCACTGCCGCAACATGCATGGCGGTTGGGTAAACATCGTTGGACGACTGGCTGCGGTTGACATCGTCATTCGGGTGCACCAGGCGCTTGTCGCCCCGCGCGCCGCCGAGCAATTCGCTGGCACGGTTGGCCAGCACCTCGTTGAGGTTCATATTGGTTTGTGTGCCGGAGCCGGTCTGCCAGACCACCAGGGGGAACTCGTCCGCATGCTGCCCGGCGATCACCTCGTCCGCCGCCGTGATGATGGCCTGCGCTTTGGCAGCGTCCAGCAGCCCCAGGCGCAGATTCACTGCGGCCGCCACACGCTTGACCTGCGCCAGCGCGCGGATCAACTCGGGCGCCTGGCGCTCGCCTGAAATGTCAAAGTGCAGCAGGGACCGCTGGGTCTGCGCCCCCCACAGACGCCCGGCCGGGACCTCGATCGGCCCCAGGGTATCGCGTTCTGTGCGTGTGTTCATGGTCCGTAGATTACGCCAAATCAGCCAAAACAATTTAACCCCATTGTTGGCGCCCGCCCGTACAAGCTGCATTACCACCCTGAAAGGCAAGTCATGCAACCTATGGAATCGGTTCACAGCGCCCCAAAACCACACCAGCGCCTATTGCAGGTGTTCGCCACCCTGGTCCTGGCCATCGCCGTCCCGGCGCCGGCCCAGGCGTTTTGCGGTTTCTATGCGGGCAAGGCGGATGCCAATTTGTTCAACGAGGCCAGCCAGGTCGTCATCGCGCGCGACGGACGGCGCACGGTGATCTCGATGTTGAATGACTACAAGGGCCCCTTGAGCGAATTTGCCCTGGTGGTGCCCACGCCGACCACGCTGCAAAAAGGCCAAGTGCGCGTGGCCGACAGGCTGACGTTTGAGCGGCTGGATGCCTACAGCAGCCCGCGCCTGGCCGAGTACCACGACAACGACCCCTGCCAGGTGCATTTCAACTGGGGGCGCGACCTGTACCCGATGAGCAAGATGGGGGCACTGGCCGCGCAGGGCGCACCGGCACCTGCGGGCCGCGCCATGAACGAGATGATGCGCGACAAGGCGCTGGGCGTGACAGTTGAAGCCCAATACACGCTGGAGGAGTACGACATCGTCAGCCTGTCGGCCACCCAGTCGGACGGGCTGGAAACCTGGCTCAGCGAGAACGGCTACAAAATCCCGACAGGCGCCAGCGCGGCGCTCAAGCCCTACATCAACCAGGGCATGAAGTTCTTTGTCGCCAAGGTCAATATCACGGAGCAGCTCAAGACCGGCTACACCACGCTGCGGCCCCTGCAGTTCGCTTTTGAAAGCGACAAGTTCATGCTGCCCATGCGCCTGGGCATGCTCAACGCGCCGCCTGACAAGGCGCAAGACCTGATCATCTACCTGCTGACCAAAGAAGGCCGGGTGGAGAGCAGCAACTACCGCACGGCGAAGCTGCCGGCCAATGTCAACCTGCAGCATTTCATCAAGCCGAAGTTCCAGGACTTTTACAAGGCCTTGTTCGACCATGAAGCCGTCAAAGAAGAGCACCGCGTGGTCTTCACCGAATATTTTTGGGACATGGCCTGGTGCGACCCGTGTGCGGCCAACCCTTTGAGCGCCGGCGAGTTGCGCAGCGCAGGCGTGTTCTGGACCGGCGGCGACGCAGATGGCAATTTCAGTAGCATGAACGGGCAGTCCGGTGCGGCGATCAGGCACCCGGCGCCACCCATGAGCGGCGGCGCCGAACCGGTGGTGTTGACCCGCCTGCACATGCGTTACAGCGCCAACACCTTTCCCGAAGACTTGATGTTCACCCAGACCAAAGACAAGCAAAACTGGCAGACGCGTTACATCGTGCAAAACCCATATGAAGGCAGCGTGGCGCAGTGCAGCGCCAAGATCGGCCAGATGGACTGCGAGGCGATGTGCCGCCCGCGCGTGGCGCAACTGCTCAGCACGCCACTCTACGACAACGCCCGAGACGGCCAGCGTGACGGCGCGCGTGCGCCCAACGCGCTGCCCCCGCTCTACCGCGACCGCGATCCTCTGGCCTTGCAACGAGATTGCGCAGCGGCCTGTGCCGCCTCCAAACAGGCAGGTGTGGACACGGCCGCGCGTTATTACCAGAGCGATTTGCCGCGCCGCATCGCTGCGGAAAAACAAAGCCTGGCCAAGCTCACCGGCTGGAAGATGAGCGACATCGACGCCCTGCCCGGCGCCCGCCGGTTCACTGGGGACGCATCACCCGTGGCGCCCGGCAATGCGGACAAGCCCTGGTGGGAGGAATTATTTAAAACCAGCCACACGGCGCGTTGATTTGCAGGCCCAATTTTCACTTTTCCGCCTGGAAAAATGCTATGTTTTTAATATCTAACTACGCATATCCCACGAGAGGAAAAGGCCTATTTATCTCCCAACTTCGGGAAAATTGGCAAAAACTGGACGCACGCTGGTTTCAAATCATTTTTTTGGCCAGCTTTCTGTGCCTGGGCGCCTTGGCGCGCGATTTTGCGCTCACCCCGGCACAGGTGTTTCTCAGCTTCGCCAGCGCCCTGCTCACGCAGGCGGCATGGCAGTGGGCGTTGAATCTGCCGGGCAAAAACAATTGGGGCGGGTACCTGAGCGCGATCATTTCCAGCTTCGGCATCTGCATTCTGGTGCGCGCCGAAAACGCCAGGGCGCACCCGCTGCTGGCTTGTGTGGCGATGAGCAGCAAGTACCTGGTGCGCGCGCAACTCGGCACCGGCCCCCAATATGGCAAAAGCCACCTGCTCAATCCCGCCAACCTGGCCGCGTTCTCGGCCTTTGCCTGGCTGCCCGGCACCTGGCTCAGCCCTGGGCAATGGGGGTCGGACAGCCTGGCCGCGCTCTGGTTTCTCGCCCTGGGCGGCCTGGTCACGCAGCGCATCAGCCGCTGGGACGTATCTCTGGGCTTTTTGGCGACCTGGGCGGCCTTGCTCGGCTTGCGCCTGTGGGTGCTGGACTACGCCTGGAGCCCGGGTGCTGCCATGTGGCTGCAACAGGCCAGCAATGGCGCGGTGCTACTGTTCGCTTTTTTCATGATCTCCGACCCAATGACCACGCCGCAGCGCGCGCATCGCCTACGCGGTGATGGTCGCCCTGCTGGCGTTTGGCTGGCAGTTTTTGCTGTTCAAACCGCATGGCCTGATCGTGATTTTGTTTCTCGCGAGCTGGACCATGCCGTTGTGGAACCACCTGTGGCCGCAGCAACGCTTTGACTGGAATTACCCATCCAAAAGGTCAAAAGCGGGCTGGGTAAGATGGGCGGCCCGCACAGGAGCCGCCCCATGTCCATCCAGCCTCAAACCACTCGCCAAACCGCGCACCGTCCACATCGCCTTATGGCGCAAAATCGACGCGCAGACTTTATGCGCATATAATTTGCGCATCAATTCCCCATTGATTTGAAGGAACCCGCCATGCTGCAGTTCGCCAACGCGCCCAAAAAAGCCACCAATCTCACGCTCAATACCAAGGTGCTTGAAGCCGCCAGGGAACTGGGCATGAACATCTCGCAAACGGTCGATGGACTGCTTGCCGACGAGGTCAAACGCCGCTATTGGGAAAAATGGCGCGACGACAACAAAGAGGCATTTGAGGCCTACAACGAGCGCATCCGGGAACATGGTTTGCCCCTGGCAAAATACAGAACTTGGGGCAAAAGCCTGGGCGATGGCCGTGTGAAGAAAGTTGACGATGGCGCGGTTTGACGTTTACAGAAACCCGGATAAGTCTGAACAATCAGAAGTTCCGTTTTACCTGGATGTTCAAAACTCGTTTGTCGAAGTTGATACACGCGCGGTGTTGCCAATTGTCGAACTGGATTACCTGCGCCGTGCAACCCGCAATTTGAACCCCGAATTGACCATTTTGGGGAAAACCTACATTCTGAACACGTCGGCCATTGGCGCAATTCCATTGAGTGAGTTGCGTCGGCCCGTTGAAAATATCGCAGCGCAGCAAGACTTTATTCAACAGGCCTTGGACACTTTGTTTGGCTCCTATTGATTTCATTTCCTATTGACATGTCCCAACTTGGTTCAACCCACTCTGCGGCAACCCGCCCCGTCCGGTCGCAGTACGAAGACTTCATGCGCCACGTCTACACCACAGGCGCGGCCAAAACCGACCGCACCGGCACCGGCACGCGCAGCGTGTTCGGCTACCAGATGCGTTTTGACTTGAACGAGGGCTTTCCCCTTGTCACGACGAAAAAAGTGTACGTGCGCGCCATCATCCAGGAGTTGCTCTGGTTCTTGACCGGTTCATCCAACAACAACTGGCTCAAGGAGCGTGGCGTGACGATCTGGGACGAATGGGCCAAGCCGGATGGCGATCTGGGTCCAGTCTATGGCGTGCAGTGGCGCAGTTGGCCGACCCCTGACGGCGGCCACATCGACCAGATCGCCGAGGTCGTCAAAACGTTGAAAACCAACCCCGATTCGCGCCGCATCATTGTGAGCGCCTGGAACGTGGCCGACCTGAACAAGATGGCCCTGATGCCCTGCCATGCCTTCTTCCAGTTCTACGTGGCGCCAGCAGAGGCACCGGGCGCAAAAGCCAAACTCAGTTGCCAGCTCTACCAGCGCAGCGCCGACATTTTTTTGGGCGTGCCCTTCAACATCGCCAGTTACGCCCTGTTGACCCACATGCTGGCGCAACAATGCGACCTGGACGTGGGCGACTTCATCTGGACCGGCGGCGACTGCCACATCTACAGCAACCACCACGAACAGGTGGAACTGCAGTTGAGCCGTGCACCGTTTGCCTACCCCACCCTCAACATCAAACGCCGTCCCGCGTCGATCTTTGATTACGGGTTTGAAGACTTTGAGATCCTCGGCTACGAAAGCCACGGCGCGATCAAGGCGCCGGTGGCGGTTTGACTGTCTGAGCGCCCAGAGCCCCAAATTCACATGAAGCTTCACCTGATTTTCGCCCGTGCCCGCAACGGCGTGATCGGCAACAAGGGTGCCCTGCCCTGGCATTTGCCCGAAGATATGGCGCATTTCAAACGCACGACGATGGGTTGTCCTGTCATCATGGGGCGCAAGACCTGGGACTCGCTGCCGGCCAAATTCAGGCCGCTGCCGGGGCGGCTCAATGTGGTGGTGACGCGCAATTCGGATTGGCAGGCAGACGGCGCGGTGCGCGCCAATTCGGTGGCGCAGGCGCTCGGGCTTTGTTCGCCAGATGGCGATGCCGGCCAGGCGTCCGGCGCCGGCTGGGCCGACGTCTGGGTGATTGGCGGCGCGCAGATTTACGCCCAGGCCTTGTCGCTGGCCATCAGCGCCAGCGTGACCGAAATCGATGCCGATTTTGAGGGCGACGCCCATGCGCCACAATTCGGGCCAGCCTGGCTCAAAACAGCAGGGCCCACGCAAGTCTCGTCCACCGGATTGAAATTTTCTTTTGACACTTACCGCCGCTTTGACGGCAACACCACAGGAGTTTGACATGTCCGACCACGGTTTTCACGTTCACGGCCCTCACGACCACGCCATCGAACACGCCACCCAAGCAGGCCACGGTGACGGCCAAAGCGACCACGGAAGCGGCAGCATGATCAACCAGATCGCGATGTTCACGGCCATCATCGCCACGGTAGGCGCGATCTTCTCGTACATGGGCGGCGCGACCCAGGCCAACGCCGGCTTGTTCAAGAATAACGCGGCGCTGAAAAAGACCGAGGCCTCCAACCAATGGAATTATTTCCAGGCCAAGAGCACCAAACAGTCGCTGGCCGAAGTCTCGCGCGACCTGACCTCGGTGGAAGCCGACAAGACCAAGTACCAGGCCAAGATCGACCGCTACGAGAAGGAGAAAACCGAGATCAAGGCGGCGGCCGACAAGCTCGAAGCCGAAGCCACGGTGTGGGACAAGGACAGCGACATCCAGATGCACCAGCACCACCGCTGGGCGCAGGCCACCACGGTGCTGCAGATCGCCATCGCCCTGGCGGCCATCGCGCTGTTGACCAAAAAGAAGTGGGTGGAATACGCGATGTTTGCCGCAGCGGGCGTCGGCGCCGTGGTCGGCGGATTGGCAATGCTACATATTTAGTAGCAAACTACGTATATTCCACGAGGGCAAATGGCACTTTTTCCTCCAAAACATCAAAAGACAGGGTGATTTCATGAAATTGGCGACGTGGAATGTCAACTCGCTCACCGTGCGCCTGCCCCAGGTGCTGGACTGGTTGCAAGCCAATGCTGTCGATGTGCTGGCGCTGCAAGAATTGAAGATGGGCAACGACAAGTTCCCGCACGAGGCCTTCACCCAGGCCGGTTATTTCGCCCAGTGGTTCGGCCAGAAAACCTACAACGGCGTGGCTTTATTGACGCGCCGGCCGGCGACGGACGTGGTCAGGAACATCCCCGGCTTTGATGACGACATGGCGCGCGTCATCACCGCCACGGTTGAATCAAGCCACGGCCTGGTGCGGGTCATCGGCGGCTATTTCCCCAACGGCCAGGAGCCGGGCAGCGACAAGTTCGAGTACAAAATGAACTGGCTGAAGGGCTTTCGCGCCTGGATCAAGTCCGAATTGGCGGCCCACCCCAACTTGGTCGTCATGGGCGACTACAACATCACCTTTGACGACGCCGACGTATGGGATCCGGTGGGCTTGCGCGACACCATCCACTGCACCGAAGAGGAGCGTTACCACCTGCGCGCCCTGGTCGCCCTGGGCCTGCACGATGCGCACCGCCTGTTCGAGCAGCCGCCCAAAAGTTATTCGTGGTGGGACTACCGCGACTTCGGCTTCAAGCGCAACAGGGGCCTGCGCATCGACCATATTCTGGTCAGCCCGGCCTTGAAGCCGCTGGTGAAATCCTGCGTCATCGACAAGACGCCGCGTAAAAACGAGCGCCCCAGCGACCACGCGCCGGTCGTGATTGAACTCGCCTAACTTTCATGCAAAGGCGCGTTGCGCCCCGTAGCATGAAAGTTCTTTCTTTCACGTCAGTCTTCCAGCCCCAACTCCTGGATCTTGCGTGTGATGGTGTTGCGGCCGATGCCCAATTTATGGGCGGCTTCGATGCGCCGGCCCTTGGTGCTGGCCAGCGCGGTGAGGATCAGGCGTGACTCAAAGCGGCGCGTCAAAGCCTCCCACACATCGTGGCGGCCATTGGCCAGCAGGGTCATGGCCTCAGCTTCCAGGCTGATCTCCCAATTCGCGCCCTGGCCCAGAATGGCCAACACCTCGGGCCCGCCAGAGGCTTGCGGGCCCTGCATTTGACCGGCCGCGCCAAGCGCATAGCCTGGCGCATTACCCGACGCATTAACCGACGCACTACCCGACACATTGGCCGCGCCTGGCGTCGCGTGGCCATTGGCCCCACCGTTCACGGACGCCACCATCGGCACGACAGCCCGGGCGTCGCCATGCAGGGCGGCGTGTCCGGTGGCGCCTTCAGGATGCACCTCGACCATCGGAGCCGCGTGGGTTGCCGGCGGCGTCTCCATAGACTCTGCGGCCACTTCAGGCGGCAGGTCTTTGGCCTCGATCACCTGCGTGGGTGCCATCACGGTGAGCCAATGACAGATGTTTTCCAGCTGGCGCACATTGCCGGGGAAGGGGAAATTGGCAAGAATGGCCAGCGCTGAGTCGGTGATGCGTTTGGGCTCGATGCCTAGCTGCTGCGCACTTTGGCTCAGGAAGTGGCGGGTCAACATGGGAATGTCGTCGCGGCGCTCACGCAAGGCCGGCAGGCGCAGGCGGATGACGTTGAGGCGGTGGAACAGGTCTTCGCGGAACGCGCCTTCCTTGACGCGCTGCTCCAGGTTCTGGTGCGTGGCGGCAATCACGCGCACATTGGTTTTGACGGCCGTGTGCCCGCCCACGCGGTAAAAATGCCCATCGCTCAATACCCGCAGCAGGCGCGTTTGCAGGTCAAACGGCATGTCCCCGATTTCGTCCAGAAACAGGGTGCCGCCGTCGGCTTGCTCGAAGCGGCCCCGGCGCATGGTCTGCGCGCCGGTGAAGGCGCCGCGTTCGTGGCCGAACAGTTCGCTCTCCAGCAAGTCTTTTGGGATCGCCGCCGTGTTGATGGCCACAAACGGGCCCTTGCTGCCGGCGTCGCCGCGCGGCGAATGTTTGTGCAGGGCGCGCGCCACCAGCTCTTTGCCCGAGCCGGATTCGCCTGTGATCATCACCGTGACATTGCTTTGGCTGAGCCGGCCGATGGCGCGAAAAACGTCCTGCATGGCGCTGGCCTGGCCGAGCATTTCGGGCGCTGCCGCCTGGCGCTCTTCGCTCACTTCCTCGCGCTGGCTCTCTTCGACCGCGCGGCGGATCAACTCCACCGCCTTGGGCAGGTATTCGAACGCACCACCCTGAAAGGCGGACACAGCGCTGTCCAGGTCCGAAAACGCGGTCATGATGATGACCGGCAAGGCGGGAAATCTGGCCTTGACCTTTTCCAGCAAGTCCAGTCCTGAGCCGCCGGGCATGCGGATGTCGCTGACCAGGATTTGCGGGCCGTCTTCGTCACTGGCGGTGTTCAGCGCGGTGATGACGTCTTTGGGGTTGGTGAAGCTGCGGGTGGGAAGGTTTTCGCGCAACAGCGCCTTCTCCAGGACGAAACGGATGGACTGGTCGTCATCTACTATCCAGATCGGCTTCATGTGTTTCGCGTTCCCTTGTTAGCTGCCACTACAGGATCAAGGCAGCGGTATCAATATCTGAAAATCCGTGCGCCCCGGCGCGCTCTCACACTCGATAGCCCCATGGTGCTGCTGCACAAAGGTCTGCGCCAGCGTCAACCCCAGGCCAGAGCCGCCTTCCCTGCCCGACACCAGCGGGTAAAAAATGCGCTCCTTGATCGAGTCCGGTATGCCGGGACCGTTGTCTATCACATGCAATTCCAATGCCAATCGGTAGCGCTGCTTGCCGAAAGTCACCTGGCGCGCAACACGGGTGCAAAAAGTAACAACCGCATTGCCCGCCGTGATCTGTTCGGCCAAGGCGTGGCAGGCGTTATGGGCAATGTTCAGCACGGTCTGGATCAGCTGTTCGCGGTCGCCCCGGAAGTCGGGAATCGAGATGTCATAGTCGCGCACAACCCGCAAACCTTTGGGGAATTCAGCCAGGATGAGGGAGCGCACCCGCTCGCAGACCTCGTGAATGTTCACATCACCCACCAGATGCGGCCGGCGGTGCGGGGCCAGCAGGCGGTCCACCAGGGTTTGCAGGCGGTCAGCCTCGCGGATGATGACCTGGGTGTATTCGGTCAAGCCGCGCGATTCAATTTCCATCTCCAGCAATTGCGCGGCGCCGCGGATGCCGCCCAGCGGGTTTTTGATCTCGTGCGCCAGGTTGCGGATCAGCTCCTTGTTGGCCTGGGCCTGGTCCGCCAGGCGTTCCTCGCGGTCCTGGCGCGCCTGCTGCTCCTGCGGCAGCAACTCGACCACGATCTCATCAGGCACATCGGTCTGGGTGACGATCACATGCACCGGCAAGGGGTCGTAGTTCAGGCGCTTGAGCCAGGCGTCATAACGCAGGGCGGCGAACTCGTTGCTGCCGGCGCCCGCCAGCGCATTGGTCAAGACATGCGGCTCAGTGAAGTTGGCCGGGAAGTGCGCTCCTTCGATCATGCGCCGCGACGTGCCCAGGGCGTCTTCCAGCGCCGAGTTGGCGAACAGCGCGGTGCCGTCGCCGCGCAACACGGCCACCAGGGTGGCAAGCAGGTCAAAGGTCTGGAATTGCGGCGCGCTGGATTTTGGCTCAAGAGCCAAAGCCGGAGTTTTGGGCCGGGGTGGTTTTGCAGCAGGATTGGGGGTTTTCAAGACAGCCATTTTGCCGTCTTTTTTACCGCCTGCTTGGCCGCGCCTGCCTGGATTAGGGCGACACCCCTTATTGACACGCCTTATTTAAAGGCGCTGATGCCGCCCGTGGCGCTGGCCGCGCCGGAGCGGCCCAGCTCGCGGCGGATGCCAGCGATGTCGCTTTCATTGCGCGACAGGCTGGCTTTGAGCTCGGCCACACGATCCAGGTATTTTTGGTAATTGCGCGCTTCGTCGCCGCGTTTTTCCGGCTCGCCATTGTTGAACTCACGGGCCAATTCGGCCTGACGGGCTTCGGCCTTTTTGAGTTCGGCGTCCAGAATCAGCTTGGCGTCTGAATCGCGCGCGCGCTGGTCGCCTGCATCCACGCGTTGGGTGGACTGCGGCGCCGTTGCCAGCCGCACGGGCGCTGCGACAGCCGCCGCCGGACGGGTGCCCTGCACCACCGTGACGTTGCCGCCTTCGAGCGGCTTGCAGCCGTGCGCCCTGGGGTCGGCCAACGAGTTGGTGTAATAGTTGTTGTCGCACTTGAACATGCGATCCGGCCCCGCGCTTTGGCCCTGGTTTTGCCCTTGGTTCTGCGCTTGGCAACTCAGCGCGGACAGCGCGGTCAAGAAGATAAAAGTGACTTGTTTCATACGTTCTCCCACCATCAAAAATGCAGGGACGAATCTCCAGTATGCGTCAAATGGCGGAAAAATCAAAATCCAAGGGCAATGCAGAATGCAAAAGAACGGCCGAAGCCGTTCTTTTTGAGCCACATCTCCCTAACTTTCACGTTAAGGGGGCGACGGGAATTGGGCGAGCAAATGGCAGAGGGATTACAGCGAGTAGTACATGTCAAACTCGATCGGGTGGGTGGCCTGACGCAACCGCGTCACTTCACCCATCTTCAGTTCAATGTAAGCGTCGAGCATGCTGTCGGTGAACACGCCGCCCTTGGTCAGGAAGGCGCGGTCGGCGTTCAGGCAGTCCAGCGCCTGGTCCAGGCTGTGGCAGACGGTCGGAATCTTGGCATCTTCCTCGGGCGGCAGATGGTACAAATCCTTCGTGGCGGCTTCGCCCGGATGGATTTTGTTCTCAATGCCGTCCAGACCCGCCATCAGCAGGGCCGAGAAGCACAGGTAAGGATTGGCCAGGGGATCGGGGAAACGCGCCTCAATGCGGCGGCCGCGCGGGTTGGCCACAAACGGAATGCGGATCGACGCCGAGCGGTTTTTGGCCGAATAGGCCAGCTTGACCGGCGCCTCATAACCAGGCACCAGGCGCTTGTAGCTGTTGGTGCCGGGGTTGGTGATGGCGTTCAGTGCGCGCGCGTGTTTGATGATGCCGCCCACGTAGTACAGGGCCGTGTCGGACAGGCCGGCATAACCGTCGCCAGCGAAGATGTTTTTGCCGTCTTTGCTGATGGACTGGTGCACGTGCATGCCTGAGCCGTTGTCGCCCACGATAGGCTTGGGCATGAAAGTCGCGGTTTTGCCATAGGCGTTGGCCACGTTTTGCACCACGTATTTCAGGATCTGGACCCAGTCGGCGCGCTGCACCAGGGTGCTGAATCGCGTGCCAATCTCGTTCTGGCCAGCGCCGGCCACTTCGTGGTGGAACACTTCTACCGGAACGCCCAGGCCTTCGAGGATCAGGGACATCTCGGCGCGCATGTCTTGCGTGCTGTCAACCGGCGGCACGGGGAAATAACCGCCCTTGACGGTGGGGCGGTGGCCGCGGTTGCCGCCTTCGAGTTTCTTGCCGGAATTCCAGGGCGCTTCGTATTCGTCGATCTTGAAGAAGGTGCCCGACATGTTGGTGTCCCAACGCACGTCGTCGAAGATGAAGAACTCTGGCTCGGGGCCGAAGTACGCTGTGTCGCCAATGCCGCTGGCCTTCAAATAGGCCTCAGCGCGTTTGCCGACCGAGCGCGGGTCGCGGTCGTAAGCCTTGCCGTCGCTGGGCTCGACCACGTCGCAGCTCATGAATAGGGTGGTTTCTTCAAAGAACGGGTCGATGTTGGCGGTGTTGGGGTCAGGCATCAGCTGCATGTCCGAGGCTTCAATGCCTTTCCAGCCGGCAATGCTTGACCCGTCAAAGGCGTGGCCTGAGGTGAATTTGTCTTCGTCAAAATGCGACACCGGCACAGTCACGTGCTGCTCTTTGCCCCGGGTGTCGGTGAAGCGGAAGTCAACAAACTTGACTTCGTTTTCTTTCACCATCTTGATCACGTCTGCGACGGTCTTGGCCATCAAATACTCCTGTTGGTTGGAAATGAAAAATGCTCTCTTTGGTGTGAACGCAGGTTTTGTGCCATGAAGCTAGTCATTTGGAGCACCCGAACAATTCTTCCAAACCGCCTATTTTGCCCTGACTTTGTGCCCGTTTTAATCACGACCAAGGGAAAAGGCGATTGGATTTCGAGAAAAAATAAGCCCCAACTTAGTGCATCCATAAAACGCACCAAGTTGAGGCAATTTAATTTCGCACCAACTCGGGGCCAAGTTTAGCGCTGAATTTTTCCAGCCCTCTGAGCAGTGCCGGGTAGGCATGGGCCACCAGTTCGGGCGCGCCTTTCACGCCGAGCTCGATGTGCCGGCCGTATTGCGGGTGGTCCACGCTGGGCAGGCTGAACACTTTGGCACCGGCGAAGTCCCGCTCGATGTCTTCCATCAAGGGTGTCAAAGACGCCTCCATCGCGCCAAACACGATGACCGACTTCTCCACCCAAGCGGCGGTTTGGAACAGATGCCTGCAATGCGTGTCCAAAACCCACTCCATCATCGGCCAAGCCATGACGGGGAACCCGGGAACAAAATGTACGCCCCCACGTTCGCCCACTTCGTGTGGCTCTCTGCCCCCCGAGGGGGCCCTCGCTGCTAGGGGCGGCCCGTCGCGACGCTCGACATGCCCGCCCCCACGCTCCCTCCCGTTCATGATCGAGAACCCGGCGATCTTGTTGTACGGGTTGGGAATGATCTGCGCGCCGACCGGAAACACCGCCATGTTCAGGCGATGGATGTTGTCGGGCCGATCCGGCTCGTAGACCAGGCCCTGCTCTTTTGCTGTGTCCTGCATGCGCTGGCGGATCAGCGCTGCGGCTTCGGGGTGCAGGGCCAGCTCTCGCCCGAGTGCCCGGGCGGCGCACTGGCGTGTGTGGTCGTCGGGCGTGGCGCCGATGCCGCCAGTCGAAAACACAATGTCACCGGACGCGAACGCGCGCCGGAGGCTTTCGGTGATGCGCTCGGGCGAATCGCCCACATACTCGGCGTACGCCAGTTGCAGGCCGCGCGCCGCGAGCAGTTCGATGGTTTTGGGCAGGTGTTTGTCGGCGCGTTTGCCGGAGAGGATTTCATCGCCGATGATGATGAGGCCGAATGCGGGGGTCATGGCGTCGCCGTTCTGTGGTCAGGAAATCAAGCCGGCGGCCTTGTCCAGCGGCAGTGCGGGAATGGTCGGCGGCGAAATTGACGAGGCCGGCCAGTCCGGCGGTTCGCTGCTGGCTTTCTCCGCGTCATTGTCGCGCCGCAACGCCTGCAATGCGGCCAGCGCGAAGTGCGCGAACCACAGCGATGAAAACGCGAACACCAGGGTGTAGATCCAGATCGCCACCGGCACCAGAATCGGCGCCATGGCGATGAACATCGCGCCCGACGCCCACAACACGCTGGGTGCTGCGCCCAGATAGCCGCTGATCACACCGATGCTGAGCAGGCTGACACGGTGTGTCTTGAATATCTCCTTGCGTTCTTCGGCGCTGGCGTGCACAACCAGGGCGTCATACGACATGACGCGGTAGGTCAGCCAGCCCCAGATCAGTGGCGGCAGGATCAGGATCAGCGGAGGGATCAGCCATAGGGGGATGGACACCAGCAAGGCAATGACAGCCAGCAAGGTTGAGCCCAGCGACCAGACCACGCTGCCCACGATCGAGCCGCCCTTTTTGCGTACCAGCATGGGGAAACGCCGCTCGGCCACCAGGGACACCATGGACGGCGTCATCATCCAGGCAACAAACAGCAAGGCCACGATGACGATGGCCGGTATCGCCAAAAACAGCACGATCACCGGCGCCAGCACGATGCGCAAATTGCTCAGGCCCAGGCGCTCCAGCCAGCCCACAAGGGTGTTGACCAGCTCGAAACTCTCCAGGTTGGCGCGCACCAGCACCAGGGCGTTGTCCCAGAAAAAATAGCCCAGCCCAAGCGATATCGCCGCCATCAGGATCAGGGGCAGGATCGACAAGGCGATCACGCGCGGGTGCAGGCAGTACATCGCCGCGCGCCAGAAAGAATCCAATAGTTTGCCCATGGGTTGAAGCATAACTTGTTGGGAATCCGGCAAGCGGGGCGCGATTGTTGTCAGGCCCTGCCCGCAAGCCGCTTGAGACCCATCCACTGCTGCGACCAAAACCCGCGCCCGTAGTCGCGCAGGCCGTTCGGACCGGGTTCAACCTGGTCGCGCACGCCGGTGGGGTAAAAGCGCAGCTCAAAATTGGCCGTGCCAAACAGCATGTCCCACCACGGCAACAGGATTCCGAAGTTATGCCCACCTAGCACCACTCTCCCCCGCTTGTGGCTCTCATGCCCGATGCCGATGCTGTGGTGCACGCGGTGAAAGCGCGGGCTGATCCACAGGCGCTCGCCGATCTGGCCGAACCAAAGCTTCAAATTCGCGTGCTGGAAACTTTCGCTCAGCTGGGTGAAGGCGACGATGGCGATGAATTGGCCAGGCGCCACGCCAATGAGGCGGGCCACGACCACGACCAGCACGTCGCGCACCAGGTCATCGAGCAGGTGGTTGCGGTTGTCGCTCCACATCGTCATCTGGCGTTGGGCGTGGTGCAATGAATGCAGGCGCCACCACCACTCAAAATGGTGCTGGGCACGGTGGATCCAGTAGTCCAAAAAATCAAAGGCCACCAGGTAAAGCAGCAGACTCACCAGGGCCAGATCGGTCACACCCGGCCAAATCGCATCGAGGTGAAAGGTGCCAAAACCGGCAACGCGCAAGTGGCCAAACAAGTCATCAAGCAATGGCTCCAGCATGAAAAACAGGGCCACACGAAATGCGCCCAGCCGGTGGATCAAGGTGTAGAGGATGTCGGTGCGGATGGTGGCGCGGTCAGTCACCGCCTGCACCGGGCGCCAGCGTTGCAGGGGGCCGATCACCGCCACCAGCACCGCTATTTGCAGCAGGCCCAGCAGCAGCCAGCCGGTGGCGTCGAAGCCGTCTTCCAGCAGATTGCCCATTTGCAGCGCCATCATGGCCGGCTGGGCCACGGCTTCGAACAGGCCCTGCTGAGCCGCCGCGAAGGCCTGTGTCACCAGTTCAAAACCCATGGCCGTTGCAGTGAAATGAAGCCGGCACGAACGTGGCGCTCACCCGCCGTGCGCGGCGATCCAGGCCTGGTAGGCCGGGTGCTCGCGCAGGGTCTGGAAACAAAAGCCCTTTTCTTTCAAACCCACGATCAGCGGCTCCAGCACGGCGGGCGCCCACGGGTCTTTGCGCGACCAGATGCCCAGGTGCGCAACCAGGATGTCGCCGGCCTTGATGTCGCGCAGGGCCTTTTTAAGCAAGGCCTCGTTGCTGAATTTTTCGCTAGCCAACTCGTCGCCCAAAAACCCGGCGCCGGCCCAGCCCACGTGCTCATAACCGCAGGCTTTGGCGGCTTCGAGCAGGCGCGGCGAGGTTTTGCCGCCGGGCGCGCGAAACAGCGGCAAAGGTTTTTTGCCGGTGAAATCCTGCAGGCGCTCTGCGGCATAAGCGATCTGCCCGCAGTATTTTTTGGCGTCCCAGGTGAACTCGCGCCCCTCGAAAGCGCCGCTGCTCGGGCGCATGCGAAACCTCAGCTCGACACCCTTCACATCGCCCTGCCAGTAAACATGGTCATAGGTGTGCGAGGCGAATTCATGGCCTTCGGCCGCGCGCGCCTTCCACCAGGGCACCCAGTGGTTGCCCAGGCTGCCGTCGCCGGTCTGGGTGCGCTCGTTGGCGGCGAAAAAGCTGACCTTGACGTTCTGGCGCTTGAGGACGTCGGCAATCAGCGGGGCCGTGCCCATGTGGCCGGTGTCAAACGTCAAATACAGCGGGTTTTTGCAGTTTTCAGAAGAAAAAGAGTCCGTAGACCACGTCAAACATACGTATACAGCTACAAATTTAATAGTATTCATGGCGTGCGACGGCGCGTTATGCCCCGCCTGTGAGCCTGCCTTGGCGGCCACGGCGACGCGTTTATTGCCTTGCGGCGTGATCCAATGTCCAGACACCATGCGGTGATTTTCCCACGTTGACCTGGCGCACCACCTGGCGTGTCGCGGTGTCGATCACGCTGAGTTTTTGCGCCCAGCGTGAGGCCACGTAAATCAGCTTGCCGTCTTGAGACACCTCAATGCAATCGGGCCCGCCCGGCGCCGGGTAACTCTCGACCACACTCATGGTTTGGTAGTCAATCTTGCTGATGGTGTTGGCGACGCGGTTGCTCACGTAGACGTGGCGCTTGTCCCCTGCGCCCCGGAAGGCGTGCGCGCCCGAGCCGGTCTTGAGCAGCTTGACAAATTTGGGCGCAGGGCCAGTCACGTCATAAATTTCCACACCGTCGCCGCCGGTCAGCCCGATCAGGATGAATTTGTCATCCGGCGTGCCAAAGATGTCGGCCGGCATCGCCCCGGTCTTGCCGCGCCATTTGAGGGTTTGGGTCGGCAGGTCGATCAACACCAGCTCGTCGCTGTCTTGCATGGTGGAATAAATCGTCGTGCTTTTGCTGTCGATCCACAGATGGCTGGGGGTCTTGCCGGTGGCGATGCGTTTGGCCAGGTTGATGTTGCTGCCATCCCATTTGTAGATGTCGATATGGTTGAGGCGGTTGGCGGCGGTGACAAACCACTTCATGTCGGCTGAAAAACGCAGTTGGTACGGGTCAAGGACACCACGCACGACGCGTTGCACTTCGGCCGTTTTGGGGTCGATGAAGGTGAGCGAATCACTCAGCGCATTGGCGATGATGAGTGATTTTTCATCCGGCGTGAGGTACATGTGGTGCGGCTCCTTGCCGGTCGGAATCCGTTTGGATTCCTTCCAGGTGACCGGGTCGATCACACTGACGCTGGCGTCGCGCGAATTCAGAACAAACACCGGAGAGGCGGTTTTGGGCACCGGGGCTGGCGCTTGGGCATGCAGGGCCGCAGGGGCAAGAAAGGAGAAAACGACCGCCAGCAGGGCAGCCAGGGAAACTAAAAAATTCACAAAATTCCACTTCAGGGCTAACCCCTAGTGTAACTTGCGAGGCCCA
>JANMVT010000084.1:0-21379 GCA_031392945.1 Rhodoferax sp.
GGGCACCACGTACACCGTGGCGCCCAGCGGCAGCGCGTCTTTGGCGTCCTTGACATTGAGCGCCACCTTGACCTGGTAGGTTCGCGTAGCCGGGTCGGCGAGGGCCGCCACCTCGCGCACTACGCCAGGCAGTTTGTTGCCCGCGTTCCAGGAGCGCACATCCACCGCCGAGCCCGGCCGGATCATGCCAACCCGGTCTTCCGGCACCGAAAACACCACGTCGCGCGGCCCGTCGGGCGCGATGCGCACCACCGGCGTGCCGGCACCCACCACCTGGCCGCGCTCGGCCTCCACCGCCGTGACAATGCCCGAGACATCGGCCAGCAGATTGGTGTACGCCGCCTGGTTGCGCTGGCTCGACAACTGGGCCTGGGCCTGCTCAAGCTGCGCTTCGGCTGCCTTCAGGCCGTAATCGCGCCGCTCCAGGTCGGCGCCGCTGATGAAGTTTTGATCCTTCAGCTCTTTGTAGCGCTTGAAGTCGGCATCGGCCTGGTTGCGGTTGGTGGCGGCGGCGGCAACCTGGGCCTTGGCCGCCTCAGCCGCCAGGCGGTAGTCCTGGGGGTCGAGTTGTGCCAGCAGTTGCCCGGCCTTGACGCGCTGGCCCACTTCGACCGAGCGCTGGATGATCTTGCCCGCAACCCGAAACCCCAGGCGCGACTCGATGCGCGGCCGCACTTCACCGGCGAACTCGGTGCTCGATTCCATCTTGTTGATGCCCACGGTCATCACCCTGACCGAGCGAACCGGGTCTTCGGCGGCAGGCGGCTTGGAGCAGGCGGCCAGCAGCGCCGCCAGACTCAAAACCATCAGCAGACCGAGGCGCAGCCCCTGCGTTTCAATGGGACGAGCCGCGCTGAAGATGTTTTTTTTCGGCAACACGGTAAGCGGCTTGTTTGACATGGCAGACCCGAAATTAAGCCCCTGAAAAAGGGCGAACCACAAATGAATCGCGTCCGGCCCAAACCGGACAAGTTAATTCTAGGTGCGAAACGCCTATTATTGTCGAGATAAACCATGCCCCCCCCCACAAGTCCCTTGAACCCGCCAGAGCGCCCCGCGCCCCTGCCCGATCACACCAGCCACTACGAGAACTTTCCCGTGGCGTCCTGGCTTTGCCCGGCGCGCCTGCGCCCGCCCATCGCCGCCATTTACGCTTTTGCGCGAACCGCCGACGACATCGCTGATGAAGGCGACGCAAGTGCCAAGCAGCGCCTGGACGACCTGGCCAGCTTTCACCAGGCGCTGACCGCCGCCAGCCAGGGCCTGCCCCACCAGGGCCGCTGGCCCGAGGTCTTTTTGCCGCTCGGGGCCATGATCGCGCAGTTCAAACTGCCGGTTCAGCTGTTATGCGACCTGCTCGACGCCTTTGCGCAAGACGTGGCAAAAACGCGCGACGGCGCCGGTTACGCCACCCGGGAAGAATTGTTCGATTACTGCCGGCGCTCGGCCAACCCGGTGGGTCGTTTGCTGTTGCACCTGTACGGCGTCACGGGCGAGGCCGCGCTGCGCCAGAGCGACGACATCTGCACCGCCCTGCAACTCATCAATTTCTGGCAGGATTTGGGGAGCGACATCGCGCGCGGGCGCTACTATCTGCCGCTGCAAGACTGCGCCGCCCACGGCGTCAGGCAGGACGATTTGCTGGCCTTGCGCCAAACCCCGGATGTTATAAAATTAATAGCTATCCACGTATATCTGGCGAGGGCTACCATGCTAAAAGGTGCCCAATTGGTTAACGGGGTGCCAGGCCGGGCCGGCTGGGAGCTGCGCCTGGTGGTGCAAGGCGGCCTGCGCATCCTGGACAAGATCGAAGCCATGGGCTTCGCCACGCTCAATGCCCGGCCCAAGATCAGCGCCCGGGATGCGCCCGTCATGCTTTGGCGTGCGTTCTTGATGTGATATTCGGGATGTGACAATACCCGGATGACCCCCGAGCAATACGTCCAGCAAAAAGCCGCCGCGTCCGGCAGCAGCTTCTATTACGCCTTTCTGTTCCTGCCCAAACCCCGGCGCGCCGCCATCACCGCCTTCTACGCCTTTTGCCGCGAGGTGGACGATGTGGTGGACGACATGGCGGACCCCGGCGTGGCCACGACCAAGCTTGCCTGGTGGCAGGCCGAAGTGGCCAAATCCTTCGCCGGCGCACCCAGCCACCCGGTGACAAAGGCGCTGATGCCGCTCGCGGCTGGCTACAAAATCGAGCAGCGCCATCTCCAGGCCATCATCGAGGGCTGCCAGATGGATCTGGAACAGACCCGCTATCTCGACTTCGTCGCGCTGCAACGTTATTGCCATCTGGTGGCGGGCATCGTGGGTGAAGTGGCGGCCAATATTTTTGGCCAGACCGAAGCGCAAACCACCCGCTACGCCCACACCCTGGGCCAGGCCCTGCAGCTCACCAACATCATCCGCGATGTGGGCGAAGACGCGCTGCGCGGGCGCATCTACCTGCCGGTGAGTGAATTGCAGCAGTTCGACGTGAAGGCGCACGAGGTGCTCAAGCGCAGTTATTCGGACCGTTTTGCCGCGCTGATGAAGTTCCAGGCCGCGCGCGCCCACCAACTCTATGACGAGGCCTTCGCCCTCTTGCCTGGCGCCGACCGGCGCGCGCAAAAGCCCGGGCTGATGATGGCCAGCATCTACCGCACCTTGCTGCGCGAGATCGAGCGCGACAATTTTCAGGTGCTTCACCAGCGCGTCAGCCTGACACCATTGCGCAAACTTTGGCTGGCCTGGAAGGTTCAGGCTTTAGGCAGGGTATGACCCCCACGCTTGTCACTTCGTGTACTACGCTGCCCTTGCAGGGCGCAGCCCTTCCAGAGGCAGGACTTCTTCGCGCTGTCCAATCCTGCGCTGGCAGGATTGGAGCCGCAGCGCTCAGCCCCATGGGGGCTAATTTTTGGCTTCACCGCTCTTCGAGAACTTGGGGCGGCCCGGCGAAAAATTGTCTGCTGAGGCCATGAAGATCGCCATCATCGGCGCGGGCTGGGCCGGCCTGGCGGCGGCCGTGCAGGCCACGCAGGCCGGCCACCACACTACTGTTTTCGAAGCGTCCCGCGTCCTTGGCGGACGGGCCAGGGGCCTGGATGCCAGCTTGCCCGACGGCAGCACCACCCGGCTGGACAACGGCCAGCACATCCTGATCGGCGCTTACGGCGAAACTTTGCGCCTGCTGCGCCAGGTCGGGGTGAACCCCGCAGAGGCCATGCTGCGCCTGCCGTTGACGCTGAAGTTCCCCGACGAATCGGGCCTGCGCTTTCCCGAATGGCCAAGCCCGTTCAACGCCCTGGGCGGCATCCTGGGCGCGCGGGGCTGGCGCGTGGCCGACAAACTCGCACTGCTTCGGGTAGCCGCGCAATGGCGTGTGGCCGGCTTCACTTGCGACGCCGCCTTGAGTGTGGCCGCGCTTTGCAAGGGCCTGCCGCCAGTGGTGATGCATGAACTTATAGAGCCGCTGTGCGTGTCGGCGCTCAACACGCCTGCCGAACGGGCCAGCGCCCAGGTGTTTCTGCGGGTAATGCGCGATTCGCTGTTTGGCGCGAGGCAAAACGGCATGGGCAGCTCAGACCTGTTGCTGCCCCGGATCGACCTGAGCGCCCTGTTTCCTCAAGCCGCTGGCGACTGGTTGGCGCAACGCGGCGCACAGTTGCGCCTTGGGTCAAGGGTGCAACGGCTCGCGCCCGTCATGCGGGCGCCAAACCTGAATCAAAACCGGAGCGCGGCTGCCTGGCAGGTTGACGACGAACCTTTTGACGCCGTGATTCTCGCCACTTCCTCGTCAGAATCGGCAAGAGCCCTCGCCAGTATTAAATACTTAGCTTCTAATACGATAGCAAATCAAATCCGTCACTGGATAGCCACCACCAGCACAATGCGGTTTGAAGCCATCACCACCGTTTATGCCTGGGGCGAACAGGCGGCCTTGGCGCGGCCCATGCTGGCGCTGCGCAGCTCGTCGGCTTCACACGCGCCTTGCGCGCCATCCGCTTCCTCCAGTGCGTCCGGGCCAGTCACGGACGACGGCGATGCGGCCAGCCCCGCCCCGGCCCAATTTGTCTTTGACCGGGGCCAGCTCGGCGGCGCGCGCGGACTCCTGGCCTTTGTGGTCAGCGCCAGCAGCGACGAGCGCGGCACGCTGCAAGCCCAGGTGCTGGCACAGGCCAAAAACCAGCTTGGCTTGAATCTGCAAGGCGTGCAAACGATTGTTGAAAAACGCGCCACCTTTGCGTGCACACCCGGCCTCGCGCGTCCGGGCATGCTGGTCGCGCCGGGCCTTCTGGCCTGCGGCGACTACATCGACGGCCCCTACCCGGCCACGCTGGAAGGTGCGGTGCGCAGCGGGGTCGCGGCGGCTCAGGCAGCGGTGGCCTTGAACGCGCCACCCGGCAATGCGGTCAAAATGGCTGGCTCCTCCAACCCGCAAATGAGCGCAGGCACCCCATGACCCTATCCGGACTCAACCCAAAACAGCGCCTTGCCGTGTGGGCGGCGCTGGCTCTGCTGGCGGCGGCCCTGGCCTGGGCCATGCTGGGCGTGGTCAGCCCATCGCCGCCGCGCACCGTCAGCATGAGCACCGGTGCGCCCGACGGCGCCTACCACCAGTTCGCGCTGAAGTACCAGGCCATTTTGAAAGACAACGGCGTCAAGCTGGTGCTGCTGCCGTCCAGCGGCTCGGTGGTAAACCTCTCGCGCCTCGGCGACGGCAGCGCGTCAGCCGGTTTTGTCCAGGGCGGCCTGGGCCTGCTGGCCCTGAGCCCGCAAACCGAAGACACCGACAGCAAGCTGCGCGCCCTGGCCACGGTGGCGTATGAGCCGGTCTGGATTTTTTCGAAAAAACTCGACTTGTCCAAGGGCCTGGCCGCGCTGGCGGGGAAACGCGTGGCCGTGGGCCTGCCCGACAGCGGCAATGCCAAGGTCGCGCTGGAACTGCTGGCCAGCTTTGGCGTGCTCGATGACAAAGGCGCGCCGCTGCAAGGCACACAGCTGCTCTTTGAAGGCGGCATGGCGGCGGCCAAGCGCTTGCAGGCCGGCGAGGCCGACGCCATCATTTTGGTCGCGGCGCCGCAAGCCGCCGCCGTCTTTTATTTGCTCGACGACAGCAGCGTCGAGCTGGCCTCGCTGCAACAGGCCGAGGGGCTGGCGCGGCGGTTCCCGTATTTCCAGACGGTCAGCCTCAAGCAGGGATCGGTCAACCTGCGGCGCAACATCCCGGCCAAAGACGTGGCGATGATCGCCACCACGGCCAACCTGGTGATCCAGGAAGACTTGCACCCGGCCCTGGCTTACCTGCTGCTGGAGGCCGCCCGCCAGACCCACAACCGCCCCAGCCTGTTCAGCCGGCCAGGCGACTTCCCAAGCCCGCTGGGCACCGATTTCCCCCTGGCTGAAGAGGCCGGCCATTACTTCAAAAACGGCCGCCCGTTTTTGCAGCGCTACCTGCCGTTCTGGCTGGCCAATTTCGTGCAACGCCTGATTCTGGTGCTGGTACCCCTGCTGGCCCTGGTGTTTCCGCTGGTCAAATTCATGCCCACGATCCTGACCTGGAAGCAGGAGAAAAAGCTGTTTCGCCATTACGGCGAGCTGAAGTTTCTTGAGCATGACATCGCCTCACGCACGCTCAAGGCCGATGAAGCCGGCAAAGCGCGCGCCCAGCTTGACCAGATCGAGCACGACGTCGTCGCCACGCGGTTTCCGCTGGGGTTTTCAGACCGCGTCTACACCCTGCGCCAGCACCTGGACTATGTGCGCGCCAAGCTCGACACGCAGGCGCACGCGTCGCCCGGCCCGGCCGCGGTGGACGCCAGCCTGAGCGGCGGCCTGGGCGGGGGCTGAATGGCCAAGATGGCATCCGGCACGGCAATTTTCCGGATTTTTCAAAGAATCATGCCGTTTTCCCTCGTGGAATATAGATAGTTTGCTTTCAATACTATAGCTACTTCATCCTCAATCTCTTCCGCGTCAAAATCTCCAGCGCCATGTCCTCCCCCTTCAAAAAAGAACCCGCCTTCATGCATGGCGCCGCGCCACGCACTGCCGTGCTGTTTTGCAACCTGGGCACGCCCGACGCGCCCACGCCCGGCGCGGTGCGGCGTTTTCTGGCCGAGTTTTTAAGCGACCACCGCGTGGTTGAAATCCCCAGGGCTTTGTGGTGGTTGATCCTGCACGGCGTCATCCTGCGGGTGCGCCCGGCCAAGTCGGCCGCCAAATACGCCAACATCTGGACGCCGGAAGGCTCGCCCCTGAAAGTCTGGACCGTAAAACAAGCCCTGCTGCTGCAAGGCTGGCTGGGGCAGCGCGGGCACCAGGTCAAGGTGTTTCATGCCATGCGGTATGGCAGCACGTCCATCGGGCAGCAACTCGACATGCTCAAAGCCCAGGGCGTCACGCGGGTGCTGATCTTGCCGGCCTACCCGCAGTACTCGGCGACCACCACGGCCAGCCTGTTCGATGCGGTCTACGCCTGGGCCGCCCGAACGCGGTTGATCCCCGAATTGCGTTTTGTCAACCATTACCACGACCACCCCGGCTACATCGACGCGCTGGCCCAAAGCGTCAGAAAACACTGGCTGATGCACGGCAAGCCGGACCAGTTGGTGATGAGTTTTCATGGGGTGCCGCGACGCACACTGGAACTGGGCGACCCCTACCACTGCGAATGCATGAAGACCGCACGCCTGCTGGGCGAATCACTTGGCCTGGCCAAAGACCAGTTCAAAGTCACCTTCCAGTCGCGCCTGGGCCGCGCCCAATGGCTGCAACCCTACACCGAGCCGAGCCTGGTCGCGATGGCCAAAGCGGGGGTGAAGCGGGTTGATGTGATCTGCCCCGGCTTCAACTGCGACGGCCTGGAAACGCTGGAAGAAATCAACATGGAAGGCCGCGCCGCCTTCCTGATGGCCGGCGGCAAGGAATTCCACTACATCGCCTGCCTGAATGATTCAGAGCCCTGGATCGCGGCCCTGTGCGACATCACCCTGCAGCACCTGGCGGGCTGGGCGACGACTGAAGCCCCGAACGCCGATGCACTGGCCGCGTCACGGGCAGTCGCGTTGGCGGGCGGCGCGAAGCGGTAGAACCACGCCGGCCAAACCAAGTCTGCCCTGCCCCTGGCGGTGCCGAAATAGGCGCAGTTGTCGGGATCCGGATGCAAGGAGGTGGACGAGACCGCATCCACCGCGCCGCTGCCCGCAACGTAAGACAGGATGCCAGTGCAATGAAAACAGGCCTTTGCCCTCGTGGAATATACTTAGTTAGCTACGTTTAGTATAGTAAATAAAACTCACGCCGCAGCGATGAAGCCGGCGACCAGGCTCAACTGGCGCGGCACGTTGAGCGCGGGCGCATGGCCGCAGCCGTCGATCTCGACCACCTGGGTCTGGCCCCTGGCGCCGGGGCCGCGTTGCAGCATTTGGGCGGTGGCGCCCTTCAGCACCAGGTCTGACTCGGCGCCGCGCAGGCAGAGCACGGGCAGGTCTAGCGCGTCGTAATGATCCCAAATCAAATAGTCATCGGGGTGGCTGGTGAACTGCTGCACCATGGCCGGATCGTAATGCGGGGTGACGCGGCCATCGGGCAGGCGCCTGGTCGAGGTTTCCGTCAGCCTGCGCCACTGCGCGTCGGTCAAGAATCCATAAGGTTTGTAGACTTGGCGGAAGAAGGCTTCAAGCTCAAGCACGGTGGCAAAGGCCGGCGGGTTGCCGGCATAAGCGCGGATGCGGGTGATGGCGGCGTCGGCCACCTGGGGCGCGGTGTCGTTCAGGGTCAGGCTCTGGATGCGATGCTTCATGGACGGCTGGAACAGGCCGGACGCGCAGACCATGCCTAAAGCGCCGCCCATCGAGGTGCCGACCCAGTGGGCCCGCTCGATGCGCAACTGGTCGAACAAATCAGCCGCAATTTGGGCGTAGAACCGAAGGCAATATTCCTGATCTGGCAAGGGGCTCCATTGGCTCAAGCCCCGGCCGATGGTGTCAGGGCAAATCACGCGGCAGCCCTGACCATCAAGATGCGCCGCCAGTTCATCCATGTCGCGCCCGGTGCGGGCCAGGCCGTGCCAGGCGATCACAGTCTTGGCGGTTTTGTTGTGCTGCGCGCCCCACTCGGTGTAGTGGATTTCGCGCCCGGCGCAAGTGATGTAGCGCGATGAAAAACTCATGGCCTGGCTGCGGCGCGCAAACGCCCCACTACGCCGGTCGGAAAGTAATACACCGACAGCACAAACAGCACGCCCAGCCACAGCAGCCACCGGTCGGGCGACAGCAGGCTGGCCAGCCAGGGCAGGGCGCCGGCGGCCTCGCTGCCGATTTTGAGCAAATCCTGCAAATAACTCTGCGCAAACAGAAACATCGCCGCGCCGATGGCCGCGCCATACATTGTGCCCATGCCGCCAATCACGACGATCAGCAGGACGTCCATCATGATCTCGAAGGCCAGCGAGGTGTCGGGCCCGTTGTAACGCAACCAGACCGCCAGCATCGCGCCGGCCATGCAGGCGAACAGGGCCGACAGAATGCTGGACGCGGTGCGGTAAACCACCACGCGGTAACCAATCGCCTCGGCCCTGAATTCATTCTCGCGGATCGCCTGCAAGACGCGGCCAAAGGGCGAATTGACGATGCGCAGCAAGGCCAAAAACAGGAACACGGCGGTGAAAAACAGCAGGTAATAACACAGCAGTTTGCCATCCAGCGTGACGCCCAAAAAAGGCGCCTCGGCAAACTCAAAACTCGACGACAGGATGGCTGGCAGCTTGAAGGTCAGCCCGTCTTCACCGCCGGTGAAGTCCGACAGCTGGGAGGCCAGCGTCTGGAATGCCGATGCCACCGCCAGCGTGATCATCGCGAAAAATATCGCCCGCACGCGCAGCGAGAACAGCCCCACTGCCAGAGACAACACAAATGACACCAGCAGCGCGCAAAGCAGGCCGGCCGCCAGCGCCTCCCAAGTCGGCCCCAGCCGCGTCGTGGCAATCGCAATGCCATACGCTCCAATGCCAAAAAACATGGTGTGGGCGAAACTGACAATGCCGGTGAAGCCCAGCAACAAATCAAAACTGGCCACCAGCACCACAAACACCAGGATTTTGGCCGCCACGTTGAGCGCCTTGATGCCGGGGAAGAGGAAGGGCGCGAACGCCAACGCAATTAAAAGCAGAATCAACACCACGGCCAGGATGCGGCTGCGCGGCAGGTCGTTGGAGAGAATGCGGCTTAACATGAACTTATCTGTTCGCCACGGGATAGACACCCTGCGGCCGCCAGAGCAACACTGCCACCATCAGCGCAATATTGGAAAACAGCGCCATCTTGGGGATCAGAAAACCGGTGTAATTGACCATCAGGCCGACCATCAAGGCGCCGATCAAGGCGCCGCCAGTGGAGCCCAAACCGCCGATGATGATGACGATGAAAATCAGCACATTGACCTGGGCGCCCATTTGCGGAATCAGGTTTTGCTGGAACAGGCCCCACATCACGCCGCCCAGGCCCGCCAAGGCGCTGCCCATGACGAATACACCGATGAAGAGGCGGCGGATGCGGTAACCCAGGGCCTCGACCATTTCGCGGTCTTGCACGCCAGCGCGGATCAGGAGGCCGATTTTGGTGCGGTTCAGCGTCCAGGCCAGCGCGCCAAAAACGACGAGGCCGACCACAACCGACAGCAGCCGGTATTTCTCGATGGCGGATTCGCCGATCAATACCGCGCCGCGCAGACCTTCAGGCAATGGCAGCGGAATTTGCTGCGGCCCCCAGATCACCTTGATGAGTTCTTCGCCAATGATCATGCCGCCCATGGTGATCAAAATCTGCTTCAAATGCTGGCCATAGACCGGGCGCACGATGAAACGCTCAAACGCCAGCCCGACGGCCCCTGCCACCCCCATGGCCACAACCATGGCAGGCAACACGGCCATCAGGTTGACCAGCAGGTTGCCCGAGCCCGTCCAGTCGCCCATCAAGCCCAGCACACTGGCGGCTACATATGCACCCAGCGCAATGAAGACGCCATGGCCAAAGTTGAGAACGTCCATCAGGCCGAAAATCAGGGTGAGGCCGGAGGCGATGATGAAGATGATCATGCCCATGGCCAGGCCTGCCACGGTCAAGGTCAACCAGGTGGAGCTGGAACCGATGAAGGGCATGACCAGCAGGGCCAGCACTGGCACCAAAGCCAGCGGTTTCCAGTCGAATGTGGCCCCCACGCTTGTCAGTTCGTGTACTGCGCTGCCCCCACGTGCTGGCTCGCCCTGCACTTCGTCTGGGCTTGGGGCCGTGCCTTGCTTGGGACGGCCCCTCGCGGCGGCGTCATTTTTCATATCGCCAGCCCCAGCAGAGATCGCTGCAAGGCCTCGTCGTCGGCCAGTGCCTGCATCGTCCCGGCATGCACCACACGGCCGTTGTCCATCACGGCCACGGTGTCGCCCAGGCGTTTGGCAAAGTTGATGTTTTGTTCGACCAGCAGGATCGTTGTGCCGGTGGCTTTGAGTTGGGCGAAGGCGTCGATCATGTTGTTGATGATGGCCGGGGCCAGGCCTTTGCTGGGCTCGTCCACGATCAGCAATTCACGCGGCTCGACGATGGCGCGGGCCACGGCCAGCATCTGCTTTTGCCCGCCGGACAACTTGCCCGCCGGGTGGTGCCAGAATTTTTCTACCGCCGGGAACAGCTTGAAGATCCATTGCAGGCGCGCCTCGTCCATCTGGCTGGCGCGTTTGGCCTGGCGCGCGGCCAGCAACATGTTTTCCCTGACCGACAGGTCGGAAAAAATGCCCATGTTCTCGGGCACGTAGGCAATGCCTTGCCCGGCGATGTCAGGGGTCGACGCGGCCGTGATGTCGCGGCCATTGAAGGTCACGCGTCCCTGGCTGGCGTGCCACAGGCCCATGATGGTGCGCAAAGCCGTCGTCTTGCCCGCGCCGTTGCGCCCGAGCAGCAAGGTGAGCTGGCCCTTGGGTACGACCAGGTCGACCCCGTGCAGGATGTGGTACGCGCCGATGTGGGTGTGGACGCGTTCGAGTTGGAGCAGGATTTCGCTCATGCGCCCTCCCCGCTGGGTTCGGGATTCGCCGCGATGCCCAAGTAAGCCTCTTGCACGACCGGCGAAGCGATCACCTCGGCCGGCTCCCCATCCGCCACCAGCGCGCCGTTGTGCAGCACGATGATGCGGTCCGCCAGGTCGCGCACCACGTCCATTTTGTGCTCCACCAGCAGAATGGTCTTGCGCCTGTCTTTTTTGAGTTCGCGGATCAGGTTCAAGATGACGGGGGCCTCGGCTGAATTCATGCCCGCCGTCGGCTCGTCAAACATGAACACTGTGGATTCCAGCGCCATCAGCAAGGCCACTTCGAGCTTGCGTTGATCGCCGTGCGGCAGGCTCGCCACGTGGGCTTGCCGTTTTTTTTGCAATGCCACGACTTCGAGAATTTCGTTTGCGCGTTCGGTCAAGGCGGGATGGTCGCTCCAGATGCTCCACAAATTGAAGCCGTGGCGGTGCGCGCCGACACGCGTGGCCTGGACTGCGAGCCGCACGTTTTCCAGCACCGTGAGGTTGGGAAACAGGTTGGTCAGCTGAAACGCCCGCCCCAGGCCCGCGTGCGTGCGTTGTGACACACCCATGCCGGTCAGGTCTTTGCCATCCAGCGTGACGCTGCCGGCGCTGGGCTTGATCTGGCCCGAGATCAGGTTGAAATACGTGGTTTTGCCCGCGCCATTGGGGCCGACGATGGCCGTCAACGTGCCCGCTTCAAACGTGCAGCTAACAGCGTTCACCGCCACGTGCCCGCCGAAGCGGACCGTCAGGTTTTGGGTTTGGAGCATCGTGGCAGCATCCGTTCGCGCTGAGCCTGTCGAAGCCTTTCGACAGGCTCAAGGCGAATGGATATTTTTAGCGCTTATTCTTGATGGGGATGGCCATCTCTTCGGCTTTAATCTCACGCACCAATTCAGGCACGCCCCAGGCAAAGGCCGGATCCACCTTGATCTTGAAGTGGTACATGCTTTGCATGGCTTGGTGGTCTTCCTTGCGGAAAGTCATTTTGCCCTTGGGCGTGTCAAAACTCATGCCTTCCATGGTTTTGATGAGCGTATTGGCGGTCGCATCGCCCTTGCTGTTTTTCAGCGCTGTCACGACCGCCATGGCAGCGGAAAAACCGCCCGCCGTGAAGAAGTCAGGTGGCGCTTTGAACTGGCTGTAATGACGCGACACCATGGCGTCGTTAATCGGGTTCTTTGGAATGCCGAAGTAGTAGTACGTCGCGCCTTCCATGCCGGGAAACTGCTTGTACGCGGTCATGGCGGGCAGGATGTTGCCTCCGCTGCCAACTTCAATGCCGTAGCGCTTTTTGAGATCAAGTGCGGCCAGTGCGTTGTACGGCGGCGTGGCGCCAGCCCAGACCACGGCAATGAATTTGCGCCCAGGCTTGTCCTTGAGCACATCAACGATGCGCTGTATGCCTGCGGTGAAGTCGCTCGTGGCGGGCGGCAGGTATTCTTCATGGACGATCTTCGCTTTCTTCAGCGCGTCTTTATAGGCCTTGACGCCGTCGCGGCCAAACGCGTAGTCCTGCGCGATGACAGCGATCGACACCCCGTCGAAGTCAGACGCCACCGCGTTGGAGATCGCGTCCTGCGAGCTGTTGCGCCCGGTGCGGAATATGTATTTGTTCCATTTGTCGCCGGTGATCGAGTCGGCCACGGCGGGCTCGACCAGCAATATCTTTTTGTATTCTTCGGCTACGGGCAACATGGCCAGCGCCACGCCGCTGGACGTGGGGCCAACGGCCAAATCCGCCTTGTCGTCGGCATAGGCGGTGGCCAGCAAGGATTTGCCCAAGTCGGGCTTGCCTTGGTCGTCTTTTTCAATCACGACAATTTTTTTGCCGCCAACCATCATGCTGCCGCCAGTGGCGTAATCCAGGCCCATCAGGAAACCGGTGGCGGTCTGTTTGCCATAGGCTTCCAGCGGGCCAGTCTTGCTGTAAATGTGTGCGATGCGGATTTCCTTGGACTGGGCGAAAGCGGCGACCGAGACAAAAGCGCCGGCCAAAATGGCTGCTTGGGTGGCCAGGGTGATGAGATTGCGGCGTTGCATGCGGATAACTCCTTGGATGAGACTGAAGATCATGGCCCGATAAAGACCTTGACTGGATTTTGCACAAATTATGCCATCTGCTAACTTATTGATTTAATTGAAGTTAAATAAACAATGTTTTCAAATTGTATAAATTATAGACAATTCATTTGTATTAAATTTAGACAAATGTACATTGTTTAAACAGGGTTTTCCAGACGTTCATACAAAGTTGCACGCGAAATTCCGAGCAACCTTGATGTCGCCAACTTGTTGCCCTTGGTGGCAGCCATGGCGGCGGCGATGGCGCGGGTTTCAAGCTCGGCGATTTGCACGCCCAGGGGTCGCAGCAACATTTTTTCACCGTCATCGGCATTCGCCTGCGGCGTGGCTGCCGAGGCCGGCGCGATTTCATGCACGCCCGATTCCCGCAGCAGGCGCTCCAAAAACGCCGCATCGATCAATTGCGAATCTGAGCCCATGGCGGCCTGCTCCAGCACATTGCGCAGTTCGCGGATGTTGCCGCGCCAGTGCTGGGCTGTCAGCAGAGCCAGCGCGTCGGGCAACAACTCGGGTTGCGGCGTGCCGCTGCGCAAGGCCATGTCTTCACCCAACACTTCAACCAGGGCGGCGATGTCTGGGCGCCGCTCCCGCAACGGCGGCACACGCAGGGGCAAAACGTTGAGGCGGTAAAACAGGTCTTCGCGAAAACGCCCTTCGCGCACCAGTGCGTTCAGGTCGCGCGAGGTGGCAGCGATTACGCGCGCGTCGAACGCAACCACCTTGTTCGAACCCAGCGGCTCGATCTCGCCTTCTTGCAGCGCGCGCAGCAGCTTGGCTTGCAGGCTCAGGGGCATGTCGCCGATTTCGTCCAGAAACAGGGTGCCGCCATCGGCCAGTTTGAATTTTCCTTCGCGCCCCTTGCGCTCCGCGCCGGTGAACGCGCCGGGAGCGACGCCAAAAAACTCCGCCTCCAGCAAAGTGTCGGGCACGGCCGCGATGTTGATGCTGACCAGGGGCCCATTGGCGCGGCTGGACGCGGCATGGATTGCGTGCGCCAGCAACTCTTTGCCCGTGCCGGTTTCACCCAGCAACAAGACCGGGCTGTTCGATTGCGCGGCGCGCCGTGCCTGGCGCTTGATCTCGACCGCCGCCGCGCTGGTGCCGATGAAACTGGCAAAGCTGTGTTTGGCGCGGCGTGCGCCATTTGCCGATTGCAGCAGGGGGTTGTTGCGCTCCCGCGCAAGTTCCCGCCGCGCGTCGTCCAGGTCGCGCTGCAGCAGGGCGAACTTGTCGACCAGGGGTTGCAGGCTGGTCTCGGCCCGGTCAAACAGTACGATGCCCAATGCGCCAATCACCTCGCCTGCGCCGTCGCGCAAGGGGATGCGGCTGACGACGAAGGTGCCGGCCCGATTCGTCAACAAATCGATCAGGATTGGTTTGCCAGTCTCCAGCACATGGTGCATTTGCGTGTGCTGCACCACGCTGGCCACTGGATGGCCGACAAAGTCCTCCACCCGCTCAAAACCCAAGGCTGGCAAAAACCGCTTGTACTGGTCGTTGATCCAGACCACCCGCGCCTGCCGGTCCACCAGCAACATGCCCTCGCTGGCATTGGCAAACAGGTCAAACATGGAACGCGCGGCAAGCTCCAGAATGCTCTGGGCGTCGCGCGGCAGGGAATCGGTTTCGCTCATGGGGGCATGTCAGTACCCCGCCGTCAAGCCCAAAGCACTTTGTCCTTCCCTTCAAACCAGGCATCGACCTTGGGCGCGACATTGGCTTCGATTTTGGCGCGTTTGATTTTCATGGTGGGCGTCAGGCAGCCGTTGTCGATGGACCAGGCCTCCTTGGCGATGACGACCATCTTCATCTGCTCGTAGTCGGCCAGGCCTTTGTTGGTTTCCTTGAGCAGGGCGGCCATCTGCAGGGCGACTTCGGCCTTGACCGCCGGGTCGCCGAGTTTGGGGCGCAATTCTTCGGTCAGCACGACCAGCGCATACGAGGCCGATTGCCCGACACCCGAAACCATGCTGGACTCGATCATCGGGTGGGAATTGAGCTTGTTTTCAATCGGCGCAGGTGCCACGTATTTGCCCTTGGCGGTCTTGAAAAGCTCTTTGAGGCGGCCGGTGATTTTGAGCTGCCCGTCGGGGCGGCGCTCGCCCTGGTCGCCAGTCTTGAAGAAGCCGTCCGCGGTGAACGCTTCAGCATCAAGGTCGGGCCGTTTGTAATAGCCAACCATCTGTCCAGGCGACTTGATCTGGATCTCGCCCTCTTCACTGATGCGGACCTGAACGCCCTCGTAAGGCAGGCCAACGTAACCCACCTCGTTGTGGGTTTCCGACATGGTGTGGGAATAGGCGAAGTCTTCGGTCATGCCGTAGCCTTCGACGAGGTTCAGGCCGATTTTGCGGTACCACTGGATGAGCGACGGCGGCAAAGGCGCCGAGCCGCTGCCAGCCAGCCTTACCTGATCCAAGCCAAGGGTAGTCAGCACTTTTTTGGCAACAATGCCCTTAATGATCGGGATCGACAGCAGGCGGTTGAGCTTGGCGGGCGGCATTTTGGCCGACACGCCCTGCTGGAACTTGAGCCACAGCCGCGGCACCGAGACAAACAGCGTAGGCCGGGCGCGGTTCAGGTCAGCGACGAAAGTTTCCAGCGTCTCGGCAAAAAACACGTGCATGCTGCCGACCACCATCGAATGGATTTCAACGCAGGCGCGCTCGAACACGTGCGCCAGCGGCAGGTAGGACAGCATGCGGCGCTCCATGCCAGCGCCCAGCGATTCGGCCATGCGCTTGGCAAATCCCTCACCAACCACGGTAATACGCTCAAAGCTGTGCATCACGCCTTTGGGCTGGCCGGTGGAGCCCGAGGTGTAAATCAACAGGGCCAGGTCGGTACCCAGGCGCTGCGGTTTGCCCGCAATGGGCTGTGTGCGCGCGGTGATGGCGTCCCAGGTGTCGTACGTCGTTTTGGGCGCCAGCGGAAAGGCGATGCGCGGCATGTTGGCAGGCACGCCAGGTTCCTGTTTGTCCCAGGTGTCGAGTTTGCCGACAAAAAGCAGGCTGGCATCCGAATGCGTCAACACATAGTTGACGGTGTCAGGCCCTTCGGTCGGAAAAATCGCCACCGTGGTGTAACCGGCCATCCAGATGGCGAGTTCGGCCATGAAGAAGTGGGCGCAGTTTTTCGACAAAATGCCGATGCGCGCGCCGGGCTCAAAGCCCAGGCTTTTCAGGTGCGTGGCCATGCGGCGTGCCTGGTCCATGGCCTGGGCCCAGGTGTAGTCGGCAAGCTTGTCGCCGCCCAGCGGCTGGGTCAGGTAGACCTCGTTGGCGCGGGCGGTTTCGTGTTCGTAAACGTAATCAAGCAGAAGTTTGGATTTGGCCATGGCTTTGTCTCTTGTTGTGGGTGAAACAGTCTACACAAACACTTGTGCACTGCGTCTTCGGGACGCAAAGCTAACATCTGTGGCAACACTTGTCAACTCTTTTTGCTATTGTTTTAATAGCTCTCCATGTCCATTCCATAAGGGCAAACCTCAGTTTTTTTCACTCAACAACATTGCAAGACCGGTTCCCGAGACCAGTTGCACTGCGTTTTGCCTCGCAAAAGCCTGGGCGTTGCCGGTCAGCGGCCCCAGGCTGACGTAGCAGCAATGGCTGGCATCCTGCGCCTGGCTGAATTCCACCAGGGCACGTAGCCCCTCCACGCCTTGCGCGGCGGCCTTCCAGCGTTTGCAGCTGACCAGGGTGGTGCGGCCGACCTTTTCCAGGCTGAAATCAGCAGCGGTGCCATTGAGCCGCGTGACGGCGAAACCTTGCGCTGCATAGGCTTGTTCCATGCGCGCGGAGAAATCGCGCCAGTTCATGACGCCAGCGCCTTGCAAAACTTCGGCCATGTGCTGCGGGTTGGGCGCGCGCCATTGGCGCCAGCCGGCGATCACACCGATGACCAGAAACGGGAAACCGCCCATCACGCCGACCGACACATAAGCCTCTGGCATAAAGGCGCGCGCCGCCACGGCGACGGCCAGCATCAGGGCGATGCTGACCCACCAGGGCGAGCGCAGCAACAGCGCGAACACGGATTTCTCGGACATTTTCAGCTTCATCATCAGGTTCCAAAAAAGACGGAAAAACGGGTCTTGGCCACGGTTTGTCGCCGTGGCGCAGTGTAGTGGCTGCGGCTAAACTTGGCTTCATGATTCAAGCCATTGTTTTCAACTTCAAGCCCGTCTGATGGAACGCCTGCGCATCGACAAATGGCTCTGGGCCGCACGCTTCTACAAGACACGCAGCCTGGCCAGCGAGGAGATCGACAAGGGCCGGGTGACGGTCAACGGCCTGGCCGTCAAACCGGCGCGGGAACTCAAAGCCGGCGACAGCGTGCAACTGCGCCTGGGCGCGATCAGCCGCACGGTGGTCGTCAAAGCGCTGAGCGACAAACGCGGCGGCGCGCCCGTGGCGGCGCTGTTGTTTGAGGAAACGGCGCAGTCCGTCGCCCAAAGGGCCGCTGCGGCAGAAGCGCGACGGCTGGCGCCCGAACCGGCCTTGAGCCAGGGCCAGGGCCGTCCGACCAAACGGGACCGGCGGGAGACGGACGCTGCGAAGGACTGGGGCGAGCGCTGGAGCGCGTCAATCAAGTGACTGGCGGCCGGTGTTTTTGCGCCATTCACCATAGATTTTGTTGCCGCGCTGCATGGCTTGCGCATCCCGGCGCTGAACCTGCTTTTTGCGCATCACCCAGAGGCCCGCCAAAGCGAACGGCACTGCTAAAACCAGCAGCAAGGCCAACACAGCCAGTATCTCGCGCGGCAGATCTTCCATGTTTTGTTGGGGGTGAATGTTGTCTGCGGTCATTCTAGCGTGGCAAACGGATGGCGGAGTTGGCGGAACCGGCAGGCGCGCCACGGCGCATTTCTTCGAAGTAATGCGTCATCTCGCGCTCGGCTGCGTCCGCGTCAGGCTCGCGCAGGCACTGCAATATCCGTTTTCGCACCGGCACGCACCAGGTCGGGGCGGAACTTCAAGCTCGCCTCCGCCCGTTTGTCACGGTCTTCGAGCGCATGAAGCGGCCTGCACCATCGCCGTGCGAAAACGCTCGACAGCCGTTTGCATGGCCACGTCGCAGCGCAGTGCGCCGTGGTCATTCAAGTCCTCCCAGCCCTGCGCCATCCCGTACACGCGCTGTCGCAGCATGGCAACGCGCCTCACCGCAGGGCTTTCAACTTATTTGCGTGAAATATTCGGGCTAGCTCGGGGAGCAACTCAGCCCTGGCATCTCCGGGGGCGGTGCGCTGCTGTTGCTTGCGGCTGCATTGGTGACCGGTTTTAACCCGCTACGCCGACTGGCGCTTTGAGCCCGCTCAGCGCAAACGCCGGCACTGGATGCGTGAAGCCCTTGAGCGTCAAGGATCCCAGCGGAGCAGCGTCCACCAGCGCCTCAACCTTGGCCATGGTCTTGCGGTCCACCAGCACCTGGCCACCTGAGGCCTCGGCGCACAGGCGCGCGGCCAGATTGGTCACGCTGCCAATGGCTGCGTAATCCCAGCGGCCCTCGAACCCGATCTGTCCCAGCGTGGCGTAACCCTGCGCCACACCGCAGCCCAGGCCCAGATCGAAACCGCGTTTGCTCCATTCGGCCCCCAAAGCGGGAAATGCCTGCTGCATCGCCAGTGCCATGCGCACCGCCTGCTCGGCTGGCCGTTCCATCGGCACCGGGTCGTTGAAAAACACCATCACCGAGTCGCCCGCAAAACGCTCCAGCGTGCCGCCATGCTCCAGCACGATACGACCCATGGCGGCGTGAAACGCATGCAGCATTTCCATCACTTCCTCTGGCTCGGCCTGGTCGGTAAAGGCCGTGAACCCGCGCAGGTCGATAAACACCACGCTGATCTCGCGCCGGTGGGTTTTCAGCATCTCCTCCCCGCCGGCCACGATGGCTTCGGCCAACGGGGACGAGAAAAAACTCTTGAGACGACCCAGGCGGTCGATCTGCCCGACCTGCTCCTGCACCCGCTGCTCCAGCGTGCGGTTCCATTCGGCGATCTGCGCCGCTTGCAGCTTCACCTCGTCCTGCAAGCTCTTGATGCGCAGCAGCGACTTGACGCGCGCCAGCAACTCGGGCCGGTTGATCGGTTTGGTGAGGAAGTCATCCGCCCCGGCCTCGATGCCCTTGATGCGCTCCTGCTGAGGATCGAGCGAGGTGCACAATACCACCGGCAACAAGGCCGTGTCGGGATTCGCGCGCAGGCGTTGGCAAACCTCATAACCCGACAGGCCGGGCATCATGATGTCGAGCAGGATCAGGTCCGGCGGGTTCTGCGCGACCTTGTCCAATGCTTCCTCGCCGTTGACTGCCGCAGACACGTCAAAGCCCTTGGCGGTCAAGACGTCCACCAGCAACTTGACGTTGGCCGGGGTGTCGTCCACCACCAGTATCCTGCGCGGTTTCTCACTCACGGCGTCGTGCCTTCCAGCGTCTTGCGCACCGTTTCCAGGAACTCCTTCAGGTTGATCGGCTTGCCGATGAAGCCGTCGAAGCCGGCGTCGGTAATGCGATGGCGGTCCATCGGCGTGACTGAAGCCGTGAACGCCACAACCGGGACCGTCGCCGTATCCGCATTGGCGCGGATGCGCGTGAAGGCCTCGACGCCATTGATGTCCGGCAACTGGATGTCCATCAGCACCATGTCGGGCTTGTGCTCCAGCGCCAGGCGCACACCGTCTTCGCCGTTCACCGCTTCGAGCGTTGCGTAGCCTTTGGCCTGCAACACGTCGCGCGCCAGCTTCATGTTCTTTTCGTTGTCTTCAACAATCAGGATGGTTTTCATAGGGGCCCCACGCCCGAGGGGACGTTCGCATGCTTGATGCGGTGTAGCGCTGCGCTCATGGTGATGCCTTTTTAATCATGCTTGTGCAGGTATGGTAAAGGTGAAGGTGGAGCCCACACCGGGCTCGCTTTGCAGGCTCAAAGTGCCGCCGTGCAATTCGACAAAGCGCTTGGTCAATGCCAGGCCCAGGCCGGTGCCTTCGTGTTTGTTGGTGTAGTGGCGCCCGACCTGCTTGAACTCGTCAAACACCACCCGCTGGTCTTCGGCCGAAATACCCACGCCGGTATCGCTGACCGCCACTTCGATGCCGCCGTCGGTCGGGCCCGCGCGCACCACGATCTTGCCGCCATCGGGCGTAAACTTGACTGCGTTGCTGAGCAGGTTGAGCAGGATCTGCTTGAACTTGCGCTCGTCGGCGCGTATTTCGCCAATCTGCGGGTCCACCTCCAGCGTCAGGCCAATGCCGTGGGTCTGTGCACGCTCGCGCACCAGCGTCATGGCGTTGGCCAGCGATTGCGCCGCATCGAAGTCGCCCAGGTCGAGTTCCATGCGTCCGGCCTCGATCTTGGACAGGTCCAGGATGTCGTTGATCAGGGACAGCAGATGTTTGCCCGACGTGAAAATATCCTTCAGGTAATCGTCCTGCTTTTCGTTCAGCTCGCCGAACATGCGCTCCAGCAGCACCTCCGAGAAACCGATGATGGCGTTGAGCGGTGTGCGCAACTCGTGCGACATATTGGCCAGGAACTCGCTCTTGTGCTGGTTGGCAATTTCGAGCTGGCGGCTCTTGTCCTGGATTTCGTTGAACAGCCGTACGTTCTCTATGGCGATAACCGCCTGGTCAGCAAAAATCTGCGCGAGCGATACCTCCTTCGCGTCGAAATCGCCGACGGTTTCGCGCAGGATGCCGATGCAGCCGATCGCCTTGCCTTCGCGCAGCAACGGTACAAACAATCCGGAGCGCCAGCCAATCGCAGTGGCGAGAACGCGCGTTCGGGGATACTGCGCAAACGACTGCTCGCGGTCTGGCACCACCATCACGCGTGACGAAAGGACACACTCGCCCGACACACTTTCGTGGTCCAGCGGCCAGTGGTCGATGCCATGTTCCCGCGTTATCGAACCTTCGTCGGCAACGGCCACACGTTCCAGCACCTCGCCCGACTGAAGCAGCAGATTCACCGCCTGGCCACCGAAGAGCCGCTGGCAACTGCCCACGATGGCGTCGAAGACCGGCTGCGTATCGGTGATCGACCCACTGATGACCTTGAGAATCTCCGAGGTCGCGGTCTGCCGCTCAAGCGCTTCCCTGGTCTCGTTGAAGAGGCGCACGTTTTCGATCGCGATCACCGCCTGGTCGGCGAAGGCGCGGGCCAGACCAGTCTCCTGATCGCTGAAAGCTCCCTGGGTGGCACGCAGGATACCGATCATGCCGATCGCCTGGCGGTCTTTCAATAACGGGAC
>JANMVT010000105.1:0-23366 GCA_031392945.1 Rhodoferax sp.
AGCGGCGTGGCCCTGGCCCGGCTGTTTGAGCGCTGGGGCATTGCCCAGGAGATCCGGGGCCGCATCGTGCAGGCCCCGCCCGGTGTGCCTGTGGGCGCCCTGGTGGCGCGTGGCGAGGTGGCGCTGGGTTTTCAGCAGCTCAGTGAGTTGCTGAACCTGGAAGGCATCACGGTATTGGGCCCGCTGCCTGACGCGATCCAGATCACCACCACCTTTTCAGCCGGCATCTGCACGGGCAGCCGGCATGGGGCGCAAGTGCGCGTTATGCTGGACTACATGAACTCAGCCGACGCGGCCGAGGCCAAGCGCCGCCAGGGAATGGAGCCGGCCAAGGGCTGATATCGGCAGCACTTGCAGCACAATTTGATATTTTTTTGAATCCGAGGAGACACCATGAGCCAACAAAAACCCATCATCATCGACTGCCACGGCCACTACACCACGGCGCCCAAAGCACTGGAGAACTGGCGCAACCAGCAGATTGCCGGCATCAAGGACGCGTCCATCATGCCTAAAGCCGCAGACCTGAAAATCAGCGACGACGAGTTGCGCGAAACCATCATCCAGAACCAGTTGCGCCTGATGAATGAGCGCGGCAGCGATCTCACCATTTTCAGCCCGCGCGCCAGCTTCATGGCGCACCACATTGGCGACTTCAATGTGTCAAGCACCTGGGCAGCAATTTGCAACGAGCTGTGCTACCGCGTCAGCCAACTCTTCCCCGACAGTTTCATCCCCGCCGCCATGCTGCCGCAGTCACCCGGTGTGGACCCCAAGACCTGCATCCCCGAGCTGGAGAAATGCGTCAAGGAATACGGCAACGTCGGCATCAACCTGAACCCGGACCCGAGCGGCGGCCACTGGACGTCGCCGCCACTGAGCGATAGACACTGGTACCCGATTTACGAGAAGATGGTCGAATACGACATCCCCGCCATGATCCACGTGAGCACCAGCTGCAACCCGTGTTTTCACACCACCGGTGCGCATTACCTGAATGCAGACACCACCGCTTTCATGCAGTGCCTGACCAGTGACTTGTTCAAGGATTTCCCCACCCTGCGGTTCCTGATTCCCCACGGCGGCGGCGCCGTGCCCTACCACTGGGGCCGTTTCCGGGGCCTGGCGCAAGAGTTGAAAAAACCGTTGCTCGAAGAGCATCTGCTGAACAACATCTTTTTCGACACCTGCGTCTACCACCAGCCCGGCATTGATTTGCTCAACACCGTGATCCCGGTCAAAAACGTGTTGTTCGCCAGCGAGATGATTGGCGCGGTGCGCGGCATCGATCCGCAGACCGGCAACTACTACGACGACACCAAGCGCTACATCGAGGCATCCCAAATCCTGAGCGGCGAAGACCGCTACCAGATTTACGAAGGCAATTCGCGCCGTGTGTTCCCGCTCCTGGACAAAGCCCTGAAGGCCAAGGGCCGCTAAAGGGCTTGGCCGTGGCCACATCTTTCAGCGAAGGCGGTGTCATCAGCGTGCCTGAGGTGATGGGCACGATGATGGCCTTTTTTGACAAACATCTTAAAAACCAATGAGTACCAACATGACAACCCTTGGAATCGTCAAACGCAATATCGCCCGTGCCGACAAGGCCGCCGTGGCCCAACTGGCCCAATACGGTGTAGCTACCATCCACGAAGCGCAGGGCCGCGTCGGCCTGATGAAGCCGTACCTGCGGCCTATCTTCAGCGGTGCGCGCACCTGTGGCACGGCGGTGACCGTGCTCACGCACCCCGGTGACAACTGGATGCTGCACGTTGCAGCCGAGCAAATCCAGCCTGGCGACGTGGTGGTGCTGGCCTGCACCTCAGAGAACAACGACGGCATGTTCGGCGACCTGCTGGCCACGTCTTTCATTGCCCGGGGCTGCGCCGGCCTGGTCAGCGACACCGGCGTGCGCGACGTGAAAGATTTGACGGCGATGAACTTCCCCGTCTTCTCGCGCGCGATCCACGCCAAGGGAACGATCAAGTCCACCCTGGGTTCAGTCAACATCCCGGTGGTGTGCGCGGGGGTCAACGTCAACCCCGGCGACGTGGTCATTGCCGACGACGATGGTGTGGTCGTGGTGCCTGCGGCCGATGCGCAAAAGGTGGCCGATGCCGCTGCAGCGCGTGAAGCCAATGAAGGCGAAAAACGCGCCAAACTCTCCACCGGTGTCTTGGGCCTGGACATGTACAACATGCGCGAGCCACTGGCCAAAGCCGGCCTGAAATACATCGACTGACCGTCTTCAAGCCATGACGCTTTTGCGCAGAAAACTCCTGGGCGCCGCCGCGCTGGCCGTGCTGATGCCGACGCTGTCGCCCGCGCAAAACTATCCTGCCAAACCGGTCAAGATCGTCGTCGGCTACGCCGCCGGCGGCGCGGTGGACATTGTCGCGCGCAGGGTCGGCCAGAGCCTGACGGCCAGCATGGGCCAGCCTTTCATCATTGAAAACAAGCCTGGCGCGGGCACCAACATCGCCGTCAAGTCGGTGATCGATGCTGCGCCCGACGGCTACACACTCCTTCTGGCGGCCAACGCGCTGGCGGCCAATATGGCGCTGTACCAGCCGATGCCGTTCGATGCCGAGCGGGACATGGTTCCGGTCGCGCTGGTCGGCAGCGTGCCAGTCGTGATTGCCGTCAACCCTTCGGCGCCTTATGCCAGCGTCGCGAAACTTGTTGAAGCGGCCAAAGCCAAACCTGGCGGCATCGCCTTTGCAAGTCCGGGCAACGGCTCGACGCCCCACATGGCACTGGAATTTTTTGCCCGCACAGCCGGCATCTCGCTGCAACACATTCCCTACAAGGGCGGCGCACCCGCCATCACCGATGTGATTGGCGGGCAGTTGCCCCTGGTGGCGGTCAATGCGCTGGAGGTGCTGCCGCATTTCAAAAGCGGCAAACTCAAGCTGCTGGCCGTGCTCAGTCCCAAGCGCAGTCCGATTTTCCCCGATGTGCCAACCATTGCCGAATCCGGTTTTCCCGGTTTTGAGGCCTCGGTCTGGTATGGCTTTGTGGCACCCGCCGCCACGCCCAAGGCCGTGGTGACGCGTCTGCACGCCGAGGTGCAAAAAGCCCTGCAAACCCCCGAGGTGCGCGAGCGCATGGCGGCCGTAGGCGGAGAAGTGACGCCGGGCAGTGCAGAGCAGTTTGGCGCCCTGATCCATTCCGAGCGGGTGCGTTACGACAAGCTGGTGCGCGACGCCAATATCAAACCTGATTGAATTTAATTGGGGTCAGATTCCAATTAATTTTGTTTCTAAAAAATTGACTGCTAATTAATTGGAATCTGACCCCAATTAAATTTAGGGAGTGATCTGATGGAATTTACGAAAACCCCGGGCTGGCTTGACTGGTACGCCGGCCCGGCCAAACCCAAATTCAAGCTGCCCGCAGGTGCGGTAGACGCGCATTGCCACGTGTTCGGCCCCGGCAGTGAATTCCGGTATGCGCCAGAGCGTAAATACACGCCCTGCGACGCGTCCAAACAGCAGTTGTATGCGCTGCGCGACCACTTGGGTTTTGAAAAAAATGTGGTGGTGCAGGCGACTTGTCACGGCGCGGACAACAGCGCCATGGTCGACGCGCTGAAAAATTCATACGGCAAGGCTCGCGGCGTGGCCACGGTCAAACGCAGCGTGACCGATGAAGAAATCCAGGCCATGCACGATGCGGGGGTGCGCGGCGTGCGTTTCAACTTCGTCAAGCGTTTGGTCGATTTCACACCCAAAGACGAGCTGCTTGAAATTGCGACCCGCATCAAGAAGTGGAATTGGCATGTTGTCATCTATTTCGAAGCGGTGGATTTGCCCGAGTTGTGGGATTTCTTCACCGCCGTACACAACGATGCAGCAACCACCATCGTCGTTGACCACATGGGCCGCCCCGATGTCAGCAAGCCGGTCGATGGCCCCGAGTTCGCGCTGTTCGTCAAGTTCATGCAGCAGCACCCGAATGTGTGGAGCAAGGTGAGTTGCCCCGAGCGGCTGTCCGTCACCGGCCCCAAGGCCTTGAATGGCGAGCAGAACGCCTACACCGACGTGATTCCCTTCGCCAGGAAGATTGTTGAAAGTTTCCCCGACCGCGTCTTGTGGGGCACCGACTGGCCCCACCCGAATTTGAAGGACCACATGCCCGATGATGGCCTGCTGGTGGACTTCATCCCGCACATTGCGGTGACGAAAGAATTGCAGCAGAAGCTGCTGGTGGACAATCCCAATCGCCTGTATTGGGCAGACTGACAGTCACGTTTTCAAAACAAATACCTGAGGAGATGAGCATGCGTTTTAACTTTGCTGGAGTTTCAGTGGCAACTGCGTTTTTGGCGGGCTGTGGCAGTATGGGGCCAAGTGCGCCATCCGGTCCAACAACGCTTGGCGCCAATGGGTCCATGACCTGCGCAGGCCTGGCGACGGGCATTGACGCCGCCGCCATTGGGCTGCCCACCAAAGGTGCGACGATTGACTCTGCTGCCATCGTCGAGGCAAGCACGGTCAGTGTGGCTGCGCAAGGCGGTACGCCCGCCAGCCGCGTCAACCCCGAGACGCCATCCAATTGCAAGGTGTTGGGCCGCATTTGGCCCGTGGACACCAGCGCGCCACCGATTCTGTTTCAGGTCAATTTGCCTTTGAACTGGAACGGCCGTACCCTGCAATACGGCGGTGGTGGTTTCAACGGCAGTGTGACCAGTGCCACGGGGCTGATGGTCGCGGGCCGGTATGACCAGCCATCTCCTCTTGCACAGGGCTACGTGACCTATGGCACTGATTCAGGCCATCAAAACAAACCGGGCGAGGCGCCGCAGGCTTTTGCCGCCAACGAAGAGGCCTTTGTCAATTTCGCCCATGCGTCCTACAAAAAAGTGCGCGACGTGGCGGTGGCGCTGACCCAACGCACCTACGGCCGCGCACCGTACAAGATGTATTTCGCTGGCAGCTCGGAAGGCGGACGCGAGGCGTTGACCATGGCCCAGCGTTACCCGAATGACTTTGACGGCATCTTCAGCCGTGTGCCGGTCATCAACTGGACGGGTTTGATGCACGTCAGCAACCGCGCGGGCCTGACCACCATGGGCGACGCCTGGCTCCCGCGCGCCAAGGTGGAACTGGTGCACAACGCGGTGCTGGCCACCTGTGACGAGATGGACGGCGTCAAGGACAATCTGGTTGCCAACCCGGTGGCCTGCAAGGCGCGTTTTGATGTCAGCAAACTGCAATGCACCGGGGCCGACGCGGCCAATTGCCTTAGCGCGCCCCAAGTCAAGGCCGTGCAGTCTTATTACTCCAGCTACAAATTTCCGTTCGCCTTGGCCAACGGTGTGACCGAGTACCCCGGTTGGGGAGTTTCAGGTGAAGGCACGCCCGCAGCAGGTCCCACCGGCGGCTGGAGCGCCTGGTATGTGGGCAACAGCGTGCCCAGCCAGCCCGCCAAGCCTGACAACGGCATTTCCTGGTTCTTCGGCAGTGGGGCCTTGCGCCACATCTTTGTGCGTGAACCCAACTTTGACGTGACGAAATACGCGCCTGAGCTGTACCACACCCGCGTGCTTGAAGTGTCGGCCTTGATGGACTCGACCAACCCCGACTTGAGCGCCTTCAACGCCCACGGCGGCAAGCTGGTGATGCTGGAAAACATGGCCGACTATGCGCAAAGCCCGTATGCCGGCATTGGTTATTACGAATCCGTCGTGAAAAAAATGGGACGCGACACGGCGGACAAATTCGTCAGGCTCTACACCGCGCCGGGCGTGGACCATGTTGGCAGCGGCGCGCCGGGCAATGTGGACGTACTTTCGGCTTTGAGCAACTGGGTGGAACGCGGCCAGGCTCCGTCCAACCTCACCGTGGTTGATCAGGAGCTCAAGGCGCCGTTTGCCAGCCTGCGCGAATTGCCGCTGTGTGAGTGGCCCACCTGGCCGCGTTACCGCAGCGGCGACGCCAAATCCGCGTCATCTTTTGAATGTGTGAAATAGGAAACCTGTATGTCCCTCGACAAACCCTACCTCGACGTGCCTGGCACGACGATTTTTGACGCTGAGCAAAGCCGCAAGGGCTACCACCTCAACCAGTTCTGCATGTCGCTCATGAAGGCTGAAAACCGCGAGCGCTTCAAGGCGGACCAGCGCAAATACCTCGACGAATGGCCGATGACCGAAGAACAGAAACAGTCCGTGCTCGACGCCGATTTGAACCGTGCCATTTCACTGGGCGGCAACATCTACTTCCTGGCCAAGCTCGGTGCCACGCACGGCAAGAGCTTCCAGCAGATGGCAGGCAGCATGACCGGCATGACCGAAATCGAATACCGCGACATGATGATCGCCGGGGGCCGCTCCGTGGAGGGCAACCGCATCGCCGGCGAAGACGGCTCGGCGCAGCCGCAACACCAGCCGCAGGGCCATGGGAGCGGGAAGCTGCTCTGAGCCTTGGGCAAATTGCTTTAACCAACACAGGAACAACATGGCTCGCATAACCGCATCGGTTTACACCTCACACGTCCCCGCCATTGGCGCGGCCCTTGACCTGGGCAAGGACCACGAACCCTACTGGCAACCGCTTTTTGCCGGTTACGAAAAATCCAAACAGTGGATGAAGGACAACAAGCCTGACGTGATCTTCCTGGTCTACAACGACCATGCGACCGCCTTCAGCCTGGAGATGATCCCCACTTTTGCCATTGGAACGGCAGCGAAGTTCGAGCCTGCCGACGAGGGCTGGGGCCCGCGCCCGGTGCCCACGGTCATCGGCCACCCGGATCTGGCCTCGCATATCGCGCAGTCCGTGATTCAGCAGGACTTTGACCTGACCATCGTCAACAAGATGGACGTGGACCACGGCCTGACCGTGCCGCTGAATTTGCTGTGTGGCCAGCCTTCAGCAGACAACTTCAAATGGCCGTGCCCGGTGATTCCGTTTGCGGTCAACGTGGTGCAATACCCGGTGCCCAGCGGCCAGCGCTGCCTGAATCTGGGCAAGGCCATCCGCAAGGCGGTTGAGTCGTATGACGGCAACCTGAATGTGCAAATCTGGGGCACGGGCGGCATGAGCCACCAGTTGCAGGGGCCGCGCGCCGGCCTGATCAACCTCGATTGGGATAAAAAATTCGTTGACCAGATGATCGACGACCCTGAAGGCCTGGCCAAAATGCCGCACATTGATTACGTGCGCGAAGCCGGCAGCGAGGGCATCGAGCTGGTGATGTGGCTCATCGCACGTGGTGCGATGTCCGATCTTTCGCGCGGCGCCATGAGCGACGTTGGCACAGTCGGCGCGAAGCCCAAGGTCTATCACCGCTTCCACCACGTTCCCGCGAGCAACACCTCGGTGGGGCATCTGATTCTTGAAAACAACTGATTCTGGAGAAAGTAGACATGACCATTAGAGTAGCTTTGGCCGGCGCCGGTGCCTTTGGCGTCAAACACATCGACGGCATCAAGAACATCGACGGCGTTGAAGTCATCTCCGTCATCGGCCGCGACCTGGAAAAAACCAAAGAAGTGGCGGCCAAATACGGTATTGGCCACGTCGCCACCGACCTGAGTGAAAGCCTGGCGCTCAAGGAAGTGGACGCCGTCATCCTGTGCACACCCACACAAATGCACGCCGAGCAGACCATCGCCTGCCTCAAGGCCGGCAAACACGTGCAGGTCGAAATCCCCCTTGCCGATACGCTCCAGGGCGCTAGCGACGTGGCGGCCCTGGCCAAAACCAGCGGCCTGGTGGCGATGTGTGGCCATACGCGGCGCTTCAACCCCAGCCACCAGTACGTATACAAGGAAATCACCGCCGGGCGCTTCAACATCCAGCAGATGGACGTGCAGACCTATTTCTTCCGCCGCACCAACATGAACGCCCTGGGCCAGGCGCGTAGCTGGACCGATCATTTGTTGTGGCACCACGCCGCCCATACCGTGGACTTGTTCGCCTACCAGTGCGGCAGCCCCATCGTCAAGGCCAATGCCGTGCAGGGCCCGATCCACCCGGCCCTGGGCATTGCCATGGACATGAGCATCCAGCTCAAAGCCGCCAACGGCGCGATCTGCACCTTGAGTCTGAGCTTCAACAACGATGGCCCGCTGGGCACCTTTTTCCGCTACATCGGCGACACCGCGACCTACCTGGCGCGTTACGACGACCTGTTCAACGGCAAGGACGAGAAGATCGACGTCAGCAAGGTTGACGTGTCCATGAACGGCATTGAGCTGCAGGACCGCGAGTTCTTCGCTGCCATCAAGGAAAAGCGCGAGCCCAACAGCAGCGTGGCCCAGGTGTTGAACTGTTACCAGGTGCTGCACGACCTGGAACAGCAACTCAACGCAGCTTGAAGTTTGATCCCATAAGCTATTAATACAGTAGCTAACTACATAATATGGATGAGGGCTACAAGCCAATTTGTCTGGAGAAATCATGAAAAAACGTCAATTGGGCCCTTTTAGCGTCAGCGCCATCGGCCTGGGCTGCATGAACTTGAGCCACGCCTACGGCACACCACCCTCCGACGAACAGGGCGAGCGTGTTTTGCTGGCGGCACTCGATGCCGGCGTGACGCTGTTTGACACGGCAGCGCTGTACGGACTGGGCAGTAACGAGACCTTGCTGGGCAAGGTGCTGAAGCCCCACCGAAATAAATTCACCCTCTGCAGCAAGGGCGGCATGGCCGGGGTCGATGTCGCGGGTGACGGCAAACTGGTGCGCGTGATTGACGGCCGCCCCGAGACCGTGCGCAAAAACTGCGAAGACAGCCTGCGCCGCCTGCAAACCGATGTGATCGACCTGTATTACCTGCACCGCTGGGACAAAAAAGTGCCGATTGAAGACAGCGTCGGCGCGATGAGTGACCTGGTGGCCCGTGGCCATGTGCGCTCGATTGGCCTGTCTGAAGTCTCTGCCTCGACCCTTCAAAAGGCGCACGCCGTGCACCCGATCTCCGCTGTGCAAACCGAGTATTCCCTGTGGACGCGCAACCCCGAAATTGCCGTGCTGGACCTGTGCCAAAAAATTGGCGCCACCTTTGTCGCCTTCAGCCCGGTGGCACGCGGTTTCCTGACCAGCGCGCCACCCGACGGCGCCGGCCTCAGCGACAAGGACATCCGCAAAACCATGCCGCGTTTCATGGGCGACAACTACAGCGCCAACCTGAAGCTGCTCACGGGTTTCACGGCGCTGGCGCAGGAAGCCGCTTGCACCCCGGCGCAACTGGCATTGGCCTGGCTGCTGTACAAGTCGGGGCACATCATCCCGATTCCCGGCACCCGCAGCGTCGAGCACCTGAAAGAAGACCTGGGTGCCGTGGACGTGAAGCTCAGCGCCGGAACCATCGCGCAACTCGAAGCGCTAATCAACCAGAACACCGTGCAGGGCAGCCGCTACAACGCACAGGCCAACAGCGAAGTCGATACCGAAACCTTTTGAGTTTCGGCGGCACAGTGACCCGTTGCGTCAAAAAACCGTTTCAAGGTATCCTCGATCAACCTGGGAGGGCCTGATGCATGGAATCGCTGCCGACGATTGTTTTCCGTTTTGCGGGTGCCGAGTTTGAGCAACTGGGCGGAACCCTGCGCCTGGAAGCCCAAGACAGCAGCCAGGGGCGGCGCTTGCGCCCCCAGACAGCGGCGGTGCTGGCCCAATTGCTGGAGCACGCCGGGCAACTGGTGACCCACGACAAATTGATCCAGTCCGTGTGGGGCGACACCGTCGTCACCGACAACTCGCTGGCACAGTGCATCTCGGAGATTCGCGGCGTGTTCGGGGCTGGCCGTGACAACGTGATTGAAACCGTGCCGAGGCGGGGTTATATCCTTCATGGACCGGTGGTTCAGGAGGTATTGGGCGCGCGCAAGCCTGCTGCGGTCAAACCCGTTCCCGCCGCTGCGCCAGCGGTCAACAACAGGTCCAAAGACACCACGTCGAAGCGCTGGGGCCTGGCTGGCGCAGCCGCTGCGCTCATTCTGCTGGGTGCTTCGTGGCTGGTCTGGCACAACACCGGCCGCAGCAGACCGGCCGCTCCCCTGACGCTGGCCGTCTTGCCGTTTGAAACCAGATCGAGTGACCTTGATCTGGCCTGGTTCGGCGACGTCGTGGGCGAAGACCTCACTTTCAACCTGTCCAGAATTCCGGGTGCGCGCGTGATTTCGCGGGTGTCCACCCAGGCCTACCCGGCCACCGGAATGGACGTGCGCACGATAGGCAAGGAGCTTGGCGTGCGTTACCTGGTGGGCGGCAGCCTGCGCCGCGAAGGAGATCAAATTATGCTGAATTTGCATCTTGCAGACGCGCAGACAGGCCAACAAAACTGGACTGAGCGCGTTGCCACTTCGGTGGCCGAGCTGCCACGCACCGAGCATTGGGCCGCGCAACGCATCGCGCAGTCGCTGCACCTTGAGTTGATCAATGAATTTGCCCAGCAAACCGGGCAACTGACGCCCCAGCAACTGGATGCGCACACGCTGGGCCTGCAGGCCTGGGCCGCATGGAACCGGGACACGCCCAAAGACGCCGAGCGGGCCAAGGCGCTGGCATTGCAGGCCCTGGCCATCGACGACCGTTCGATACTGGCGCTTAAAACCATGTCAAGCTGGCATTTGAGGGCACGCATCAACCAGTCCATGCCGGCCGACGAGGCCATTGCCGGAGCCGAGTCTTACGCCCGGCGGGCCATGACCGTTGACCCGACCCATCCCCTGGTGGACACGGTGATGGGCGGCTCGCTCGCGCTGCGCGGGCAATATGACCAGGCGGTGCGGCATTTGAAGCATGAAATCGAAACCAATCCGTCCCATCCCGTGGCCTACTATTTTTTGGGCCTTTCCTACCTGATGCAGGGCGAGCCGGACAAAGCAGCAAAAGTGTACGAACAGCTCATCACCATCAGTCCGCGCGACACCCGTCTGTCCCGCTACGACCGCAATTTGGCGATGGCCTATCTGCACACTGGGCAGATGAAGCCAGCGCTCCAGATGGCGCGTGCTGCCACCCAGACGCCCCAGCCTTTCCCCAATGCCTGGGCCGCGCTGGCATCGATTTGCGCGCTGAGCGGTGACCAGGCTTGCAGCCAGGCCGCCAAGGACAAGTTTCTGTCGATCCGGCCTGGCGCTTCCATCGAGAAGGTCGAAGCGGAGTGGCCTCCGGCAAGCGCCAAATTTGCCGAGCAGCATGCCGGGTTCGTGCGCGGCCTGCGCCTGGCGGGCCTGCCCGACAAGGCGCAACCACCCTGACGCCAGACATTCTTACTTTTTGGCCGCGTCAAAAAAGCGGGTGGCGCTGGGCCCCACGCCAACAATCTGGACGATCACGCCGTCTTCCTTGATCTGGGAGAAATGGTTCACATTGGCCGGTTCGGTGTAGAAGCTCCCGGCTGGCAGGGTTTTTAGTTTTGCAGCGTCAAACTTGTCACCATAGCCCACATACCAGGTGCCTGAAATGATGGTGTAGGTCCTGCTCTCAGGGTGTGAGTGCGCTTGGGAGATGCTGTTGGCTGGAAACTTCACACGCTCTACATAAGGCCCCGGTTTGGTCGAGTCGCCGATCAGCGCGGCGATCTCGTGCCCGGGCACCCGCCCCGGTTTCCAGACCAGCTCATCCGTGGTGATGCGCAAGGCGCCTTCGGGCAGATCATCCGCCGCGCAGACGCCGGAAACGACCAGGCTGAGCGCCAGACCTGCAAGCCAATGGACTTGATTGACGGGTAGTTTGACCATGGGATCCTCCGATGTGAACAGGTTGAAGAAAAATTAGCCACAACAGGTGGCAAGGAAAAGTATGGCGACGGGGCTGGCAAAAGTCTTGAACAAACCCTGAAAAAGACCTGAAGCCGCCTGAATTCAGAATTCCGGCCGTTGAAATAAACCGAAACAAACCGAAACCGCCGCGAGATGACACGCGGGCCGGGCAGCATCACCATCGATTCCCTGTTCAACCACTTCTTTGAAGAAGGAATCACTGTCATGAAACCCTGGCTCAAGCGCTCCCTGTTCGGCTTGTTCGGCGCCACCCTGCTGGTGGGCGGCCTCAATGCCTGCAGCTACCGCCACCACCACGAGTACGGCGCCGCCATGAGCGTCGAACAATTCGCCCAGGCGCGCGACAAAATAGTTGACCGCGCCGCCAGCCGGCTGGACCTCAACGTCGACCAGAAAAAACGCCTGGCCGCTTTGGGTGACAAGCTGTACGAACAGCGCACAGCGTTCATGGGCCAGACCAAGGACCCGCGCGCTGAGATCAAGGCCCTGGTGGCCGGCGACAAGTTCGACGCCGCCCGCGCCCAGGCCCTGGTGACAGAAAAAACCAGTGCCTTGCAGACCCGAAGCCCGGAGGTGATCGCCGCCCTGGCGGACTTCTACAACAGCCTGAGCCCGGCGCAGCAACAAAAAGTGCGCGACTACATGGACGGTCGGGCCCGCTGGTTCCATCGCGGCTGATGCGCGGGCCGGCCCAGGCCCGGCGTCGGCACCCCGGTGGGAGAATGGTGCATGCCCCGCATCCTGCTGATTGACGACGACGCGCAACTGGGCCCGCCGCTGGCAGCCTACTTTGCGCGCTTTGACCTGGAACTGGTCTGTGCCCTGAAGCCCAGTGCGGGCCTGGCCCGCCTGCGCCAGGGCGGGCTGGATGCCGCCATCCTGGACGTCATGCTGCCCGAGATGGACGGCTTTGACCTGTGCCGCGCCATTCGCAAAGCGAGCGACCTCCCCATCATCATGCTGACCGCGCGCGGCGAAGTGATGGACCGCGTGGTCGGCCTGGAGCTGGGTGCGGATGACTATGTTCCCAAGCCGTTCGAACCGCGCGAGCTGGTGGCGCGGGTGCAAACTGTGTTGCGCCGCCGCGTGGCCGCAGCCGTGCCGGCAGGTGGCAGCCACGCGGGCGGGCGCCTCGTACTGGACGGCCTTATGGTCGACCCGATCACCCGCAGCGTGTTGCGCCAGGGTGAGGCCATCGAACTTACCAGCACCGAGTTCGACCTGCTGCACCTGCTGGCGCGCGAGCCGGGCCGGGTCTACAGCCGCGACGACATCCTGAACCACCTGCGCGGCCATGAGGCCGACCTCTACACCCGCGCGGTGGACATCATGGTGAGCCGCCTGCGCAAAAAGCTCGAGCCGCTGGACTGCATCAAGACCCTGCGCAACGCCGGGTATTCGTTGGCCCTGGGCAGAGGTTCAGGCCAGGCTGCGGGCCATGGATAACCCCCGCTGGCACCGGCGTGCCCGCCATGCGCTGGCGCACTCATTGCGTGTGCGCCTGGTGGCGCTGTTTCTGCTGCTGGCCTTGGCCCTGGCCGCGACCTTTTTGTTTGGCATGCAATACGCGCTGTCCATCGGCTGGCGCGACGCGGCCCGTCCGCTGGTGCAGGATTATGTGGACCGCATGGCCGCCGAGATCGGCAACCCGCCCAGCATAACGCGCGCCCAGGCGCTCACCCAACGCCTGCCCCTGAGCGTGCGCATCAGCGGCCCGGTGGTCAACTGGCGCAGCAACCCGCAGGCCAGAGACTATGAACGCTACCGTGACGTCCACGGGCAAAATGACAACCTCGACAATCGCGACAACCGCTGGGCCGGTGATGAGCCGCGCCTGTTCGAGCGCACCACGCCAGACGGCCACCGCATCCGCTTCGGCCTGGACGTCAAGGCCTGGCACGACCGGCCGCGCTTCATCGGCTGGATCACCTTGGGCCTCCTGCTGGCGCTCACCGCCCTGGCTTATGCACGCGTGCGCCGCCTGTTGCGTCCGCTGGATGACATCCGCGCCGGCGCCCTGCGTTTTGGCGCCGGTGAATTCGACCAGGCGATTCTGGTGCGACACCCGAACAAGCCCGATGAACTGGGTGAACTGGCCGCGACCATCAACACCATGGGGCGCGACATCCACCAGATGCTCGACGCCAAACGCGCCTTGCTGCTGGCCATCAGCCACGAGCTGCGCAGCCCCTTGACCCGCGCGCGGCTCAACACCGAGCTGTTGCCCGAAACGCCCGAGCTTCAACCCGTCCGCGAGGCCCTGCTGCGCGATCTGGCCCTGATGCGCGACCTGGTGACTGATCTGCTGGAGAGCGAACGCCTGGCCAGTCCGCACGCCGCCTTGCAGCGCGAACCGACCGACCTTGGGGCATTGATCGCCGACGTGGTGGCCAACCTGCCCGGAGCGCCCGCCGTCACGCAGACCCTGGCGTCCGATATCCCCCAATTGCCACTGGACCGGATCCGCATGCGCCTGCTGCTGCGCAACCTGCTGGACAACGCCCTGCGCCACAACGTCGCCAGCGCGGACTCCCTCGCCGTAGGACTCCAGACCTCCGTGGCAGTGGACCTGCGGCGCACACCCGAAGGCGGCGCCTGCATCAGCGTGCGCGACTTTGGCCCCGGCGTGGACGCCGCTGCCTTGCCGCACTTGGCCGAGCCGTTTTACCGCCCGGATGCAGCCCGCGCACGCGCCACAGGCGGTGTCGGCCTGGGCCTGTACCTGTGCAAGCTGGTCGCGCAGGCGCACGGTGGCACGTTCACCGTGCGCAACGCGGCATCCGGGCTGGAAGTGCAGGTCGTTTTACCTTCCTGATACGCCGCCTGGATGCGGGTAATCCCGAGGGCAAACCGTGCCTGGTCGGTGGAACGATGCCGCGCTTATGCGTTCCAATGGGTTTCCTTCCATTGATCCATAACAGGCCAGGAGCACCCATGTACAAACTCAATGTCAACGGCAAGCTTCATGACATCGACGCCGAACCCGAAATGCCCCTGTTGTGGGTGCTGCGCGAAATCGTCGGCCTGACCGGCACCAAATATGGCTGCGGCATCGCGCAGTGCGGCGCCTGCACGGTCTACCTGGAAGGCCAGCCTGTGCGCTCCTGCTTGATCCCGGGTTCTGCGGTGGCGGACAAGAACATCACCACGATTGAAGGCCTGTCAGCCACAGTCTCGCACCCGATCCAGCAGGCCTGGGCCGCGCTGGACGTGCCGCAATGCGGTTATTGCCAGTCGGGCCAGATCATGGCGGCGGCGGCCCTGCTCAAGGCCAAACCCAGACCCAGCGACCAGGACATCGACGAGGCCATGACCAACATCTGCCGCTGCGGCACCTACCAGCGCATCCGCGCGGCCATCCATGTGGCGGCGGGCACCAAGGTCGCCGACATGGGCGCTGACTTTGAACTCATCAACCAGATCACGGCTTGAGGCGCAGCACCATGACACACCCATCCAGCCACCCATTCCACTCCATTTCCCGCCGTGATTTCATCGTCGGTTCTTCGGCCCTTGCCAGTGGCGGACTCGCCCTTGGTTTGAATTTGACCCTGGGCGCGCAAGACGCCCTGGCCCAATCCATCGCTGCGGGCGACGTCGAAGTCAACGTCTGGGTCGTCGTCAAGCCCGACGACACCTGCGTCATCCGCATCGCACGGTCTGAAATGGGGCAGGGCACCCGCACCGGCCTGGCCCAGCTGGTCGCTGAAGAGCTGGAATGCGACTGGGCCAAAGTCACGACCGAAATGCCCACGCCGGGCCAGAGCCTCGCGCGCAAACGCGCCTGGGGCGAGATGGGCACCGGCGGCAGCCGCGGCATCCGCACGTCAGAGAACTACGTGCGGGTCGGTGGCGCCACCGCGCGCACCATGCTGCTGCAGGCGGCGGCCAATGAATGGGCCGTGCCCGCCAGCGAATTGGCGGTGGCCAACGGCATCATCACGCACACGGCGTCCGGGCGCAAAACCAGCTACGGCAAGGTCGCCGCGGCGGCGGCCAAACTCACACCACCCGATCCAAAAAGCATCCAGCTCAAGAACCCCAAAGACTGGAAGATCGCCGGCAAGACCGTCAAGCGGCTCGACACTGCCGACAAGCTCAACGGTGCCAAGGTGTTTGGCGCCGACCTGCGTCTGCAAGGCATGTTGTGCGCGGCCATCAAGGACTGCCCGGTGTTTGGCGGCACGCTGGCGAGTTTTGACGACAGCAAGCTCAAGTCCATGCGCGGTGTGCGGGGCGTGGTCAAAGTTGGCACGACCGGCGTGGCCGTGGTGGCCGACACCTGGTGGCGCGCCAAAAACGCGCTAGAGCAGTTGCCGATTGTGTGGAACGAAGGCCCCAACGCCAATGTGTCCAGCGCCAGCATCGCCGCCCACGTCAAAGAGGGCCTGACCACCGTGGGCGACTACGCCGGGCGCAAAGAGGGCGATGCCGTCAAAGCCATCGCTGGCGCGGCCAGACAGGTCACCGCCCTGTACAGCACACCCTTCCTCGCGCACGCGACCATGGAGCCGATGAACTGCACGGCGCGCGTTACCGCCGACCGCGCCGAGGCCTGGGTGCCAACGCAAAACGGCGAAGCCTCCCACGCGGCGTTGTCAGCGGCCACCGGTTTGCCGTTGGAGAAATGCGAAATTTACAAAATGGATTTGGGCGGCGGGTTTGGCCGCCGCGGCGGCCCGCAGGATTATGTGCGCCAGGCTGCGCAAATCGCCGCGCAGTTTCCGGGGGTGGCGGTCAAGCTGTTGTGGAGCCGCGAAGAAGACCAGACGCATGATTTTTACCGCCCGATTTCCCAGTGCGAGATGTCGGCCGGGCTGGATGCGGCGGGCAACCTGGTGGGCTTCAAATTGCGTTCTTCCGGCCAGTCGATCAATGCCTGGACCAACCCGCAAGCCATCAAGGACGGCAAGGACGAACGCCAGCTGCAGGGCCTTTACACCCAGCCCGGCGACGCGCAAATGGGCTACACGATTCCCAATCTGCTGACCGAATACGCCATCCGCAACACCCATGTGCCGGTGGGCACATGGCGCGGCGTCAACACCAATCAGAACGGCGTTTACCTCGAATGTTTCATGGAAGAGGTGGCGCGTGAATCCGCCAAGATCACTGGAAAAGACTCACTCGAATTCCGCCGCGCCTTGATGCAAAACCACCCCAAACACCTGGCCGTGATGAACGCTGTGGCCGAGAAAGCCAACTGGGGCCAGCCTTTGCCGCCCGGCGTCTTCAGGGGCATCGCGCAGTTCATGGGGTACGCCAGTTATTCGGCTGCCGTCGCCGAGGTGTCGGTCAGCAAAGATGGCCTGGTCAAGGTGCACCGCATGGTGCTGGGCGTCAACTGCGGGCACGCGGTCAACCCGGGGCAAATCGCGGCCCAGGTCGAAGGTTCAGTCGTGCTCGGCCTGGCCGCCACGTTCTATGGCGAAATGACGGTGGAAAAAGGCCGCATGAAAGAAACCAATTTCGACACCTACCGCGCTTTGAAGCTGGCTGAAATGCCCAAGGTCGAAACGGTGATCGTGCCGACCTATGACTTTTGGGGCGGCGTCGGGGAGCCAACGATCTGTGTGGTGGCGCCAAGCGTGCTGAACGCGATCCATGCGGCGACGGGCAAACCGGTGCGCAACTTGCCGCTGAAAAATCAGGGCTTCAGCTTCGCCTAAGAATGTGGCCCCCACGCTCCGCCGTTTCACGGGTCGCTGCCCCCCGAGGGGACTAATTTTTGGCTTCGCCGCTCTTCGAGAACTAGGGGCGGCCGGTCGAAAAATTGCCCTTACTCCCGGCTATCTCCTGATAGACGGCCCCTCCAGCGGCATGCCGTTGGCGCGCACCTTGAGGTAAAGCTCCAGCTCGCGCAGCTCCTTTGCGCCAGGCGGCGGAATCACCGCCTGCACGCCTGAATAACAGGCGCGCAGGCGCCGGTCCATCGAGCCGAGTTTCTGCCAGCTCATGCGGTAGATCGGAAAACCCGTCGGGTTGCCCGGGCTGATCACATCGCCCCGCATCTGTTTGCCCACGCTCTGCTCGTGGCAATACACGCAGGCCAAGTTGATGCGCCCCATGCGTCTGGAGAACAGTGCGGTGCCGCTTTCCAGGTGCGCATTCCACTCGGCCTGCGATTGCGCGGGTGCTTTCACGGCTATGGGCAAACCCTTGGCGGCGTTGTGCAGCAGGGCGCTCAAGGCCAGCACATCATCGTCTTCAGCACGCGCGCCCAAGCGGCCGGCGCGCGCGCGGCAGGCCACGATCTGGTCCTCCAGGTTGATCAGGCGCTGGCTGTTGGCCGACGCGCTTTTGACCAGGCGCGGGAAGGTCGCCACGGCTTTACGCAGCCTCTCAGGCGTGTCGTGGCAACTCTTGCAACTCGCGCCGCCCTGTGTGTCGGCCCATTGCTGTTGCCCTTTGTCGAGCCACAAAGACACGGGGCTGTCTTGCTCGTCGGCTTGCAGTTTGAGCAGGCCGGGCGACAAGAACGCATTGCCGCTGAGTTTGGTGTCGGATGGCCAGGCTGGTGCTTGGGTTGGCGCCTGGGCCTGGACTTGTGCCAGGGCCAGGTTGCCGGCGGCCAAAACCAGCATCAAAACGCCGATCAGCCGAAAAAAAGTGACAAATCTGGCTCTAGCCCCCGTGGAGCATTTATAGGTAGCTACCATTAATATAGCTATCTACTTCAAGCCAGTCACTTGGCGAGCAACAGGATTTGCTGCACGCTGCCCCGGTTGCCCGCGTCGTCCAGCCACTCAACCGTCACGGTGCCGCCGTCCGGCGGCACCGTGACGGGGAAGGCCACAAACGGGTTGCTCGAAATGCCCGTGCCGGGCTCCATGTCCAGAATCAGCTTGCCATTGAGCAAGACGCTGATCTGGGTGATGACATTGCGCTTGACCGGAATGCCCGAGTCGTCCACCCGAAAACCGGTCTCCATCGGGTGGCCGACGATCCAGCGCGCCTCGACCGTGTTGCCCGGACGAATGGCGCCGACAAAGGTCATGCGCGAGGGAATTTGTGTGGCCATAACTCTAGCTGGCGTCGAAGCAAGCGGAAGACGTGATGATGGTCGGCGCGCTCGCGCCCCGCATGCTGCCATCGGTGAAGGTCGCCACCACCCAGGCGTCCTGCGACGCGGCCAGGCGCAGGCGGGTGCTGAAGTTGTAGCTGGCCAGCGGCTCAGGCAGGCGCAGCTTCAAGGCGCGGGTGTTGGGGTTTTCGGGCAGAAAGATTTCAATCAGCTCGATCTTCAGCCCGGCCGGCGCGACTATTTTGGCCGATATGGGCACGGCGGAGCCCGTATCGGCCAGGCGCGGAAAATCCAGCGTGATGCCGTCGGCCTTGAGGTTCATGGCCTCCAGATCCTGCTGTTTGACGTGGATGATGAAGGCCTGCGCCAGCGCCCCCGGCGACGCGGCCAGCAGGGGCAGCGCGGCCAGGGCCAGGCAATGGCGCCGGTTGATCACGGGGCGGGTCATGGTCATGGGGCGGGTCAAGTTTGCTAGGGCGCGACAGGGGTCAAGGCTTGATCGGGGCGGGGCTTTGGCCGCAGCTTAGCGCAAGCTCTGCAGCGCCGCGACCACGTGCTCGATCTGCCCTGGATCCAGAATGGATTGAGCCCGAACCGCCTCATTGGTTCCCTGTGTGGTGCCAAAAGGCGGCATCAAGGTGCCGGGCTTGATCGTGCGGGCATCGGTGACCCATTGGCGCAATTGCAGCGCGTCGTAACGCGCGCCCACACCGGCCAGCGCCGGGCCAAAGGTGCTTTGCAAATCCTTTTGGCCGGGCAGGGCATGGCAGGCCACGCAATTGCCCAGGTTGCCCGTGGTCATGATGCGCAAACCCTCGGCTGGCACCCCCTGCGCCCAGGCCGGTGCGGCGGCCAGGGCGGCCAGCAACAGGGGCAACATCGGGGCGGGCTTCAAAGACATGGGCGCATTGTGGCATCGAGTGCCAAGGCTTGCAGCGCGCCCTCAGCCTTGGGCCCACAGGTCGCCTGCCAGCGGGGCCTGGTTGCGCGGTGGCAGGTGCTTGTCCATGGGTGCGTGAAGCCTTGGGCAGGCCAGCCCCGCCTCACTCCGCTTCAAAATGGGGTGGCGACTGCCCGTCTGCGGGTTGCCCGGTTTCCGGGTCAATCCAGTCTGAGATGCCGATTTCGTCTTCAGCCTCTTGCAGCGTTTCACCTGGACAGGATGCCTCGTCCGCCGCGCCATCCCGGTCCGCCATCGCCTGCGCGACGCTCTCGAACGGCCCGAACTCCTGCTTGCCATCCGGCGCCTCCCAGTAATAACCATCCGGGCGCGCCAGGATCGGGCCCATGCCACTGTCGGCAACCGGCTCCTCCTGCCGCTCAATGGCCGGCGTGCGGCGTGGGGGCTTTTTGGGCATTGTCATCGTGGGGCTCCTTGGTGATTCAAAGCGACCTTGCAAGCCCGTAGTTTGCGCTTCAGCCACAAAAAGAAGCTGACACTGATCAATGGGCGACCCGTTTTCAGGGTGTAGATCGGATGGGCTGCAGCGCGCCCAAAGCTGCCCGCGATCGCGCCAAAGGCACGGTGGAGAGCTTTGAGGCATTCATCGCCGAGCACAAAGACGAAATCACCGCGCTACAAATTTTGTATCAACAACCGCAGCGTATGCGAGGGCAGCAGGTCGAAACACTCACATTCGAAGCCCTGAAAGCCCAGGCCGACACCCTGCAAGCCCCACCCCATTTGTGGACCGAAGGCCAGCTATGGCAAGCCTACGCCGCGCTGGACAAGAGCAAGGTCAAAGGCGAAAACCGCAAACGCATCCTGACCGACCTGGTCAGCCTGGTGCGCTTTGCAATGCACCAGGACAACGAGCTGGTGCCCTTCCCCGAGCGCGTCAACGCCAATTTCAAGGCCTGGCTGGCGCAACAAACGCAGGCCGGCACCACATTCACTTCTGAACAACTCCACTGGCTAGACATGATCCGCGAACACATAGCAGGCAACCTGACCATCGTGCCCGACGACTTTGAATACTCCCCCTCGCCCAGGAAGGCGGCATGGGCCGCGTCTACCAACTGTTTGGGACAGAGTTGCCCAAGGTGCTTGAGGCGATGAATCGTGAGTTGGCGGCGTGAGTGCAAAGCAAGGCATCTTTATCAGCTCAGTGCAAAAAGAGCTGGCATTGGAGCGACGGGCGGTCAAAGACTTCATTCACGCCGACCCCTTGTTGTCGCGGTTTTTTGAGGTTTTTTTGTTTGAAGACTTGCCCGCCGCAGACCTGCGGGCTGATGAGGTGTACCTGAGCGAAGTAGACCGCTGCACCCTCTACCTGGCCTTGTTTGGCAACGACTATGGTTTTGAAGATGCCCAAGGCATATCGCCGACTGAACGCGAGTTTGACTGCGCCACCACCTTGGGCAAACCCCGGCTGATCTTTGTACACGGCAATGATGACAGCGCGCGCCACCCCAAAATGCGTGCGCTGGTACGCAAGGCGGGCGACCAGCTGATTCGCCGCCGCGTTGGCGATACGCCAGAACTGATTGCCGCAGTGAATGCCAGTCTGGTGGAACACCTGGCCCGCACGGGTGCGTTGCGTACCAGCCCGTTTGATGCAACAGCCTGTGCGGGCGCTACGCTGGTTGACATCTCGCAAGACAAACTGGCGCTTTTCCTGGCCCGTGCGCAGACCAACCGTGGCTATGCACTTGACCCGGCCACGCCCATGCACAGTGCGTTGACCCACTTGAACCTGCTCGATGCAGGGCAACCCAGCCATGCGGCTATCCTGCTCTTTGGTCAAGCCCCGCAGCGCTTTTTGCCTAGCTCAGAGCTCAAGTGCATGCACTTTCATGGCACGCAAGTCAGCAAGCCCATTCCCTCGTACCAAATCTACAAAGGCACGGTTTTTGAGCTGGTCGATCAGGCGATGGATTTTGTGCTGTCCAAGGTTGCCAGAGCCGTAGGCACCCGCGCAGCAGGCGCACAGGCCCCGGTGAAATATGAGCTGCCGCGTGAAGCCGTGGCTGAAGCCATCGTCAACGCCGTAGCGCACCGGGACTACACCTCCAACGCCTCGGTGCAGGTCATGCTGTTTGCCGACAGGTTCGAAATCTGGAACCCCGGCGAACTGCCCCCACAGCTGACCGTTGACAACCTGCGCCGCCCGCATGCGTCCATCCCCCGCAGCCCGCGTATTGCCGAGCCGCTGTTTTTGGCCCGCTACATTGAAAAGGCAGGCACCGGTACGCTGGACATGATCAGCCAGTGCGCCCAGGTGGGCTTGCCAGCGCCAGAGTTTCGGCAAGATGGTGGGCAATTTATTCAGACCTTTTGGCGGCCCAAAGGTGCGGCGGATGTTGTTGAAGTGACTGCGGCAGGCACCAAGCCAGGGACCAAGTCGGGACCAAGTCGGGACCAAGTCAAAATCCTCTCCAAAGCCAGCACTGGTGCGGCTTTGACCGAATTGATGACCGAGGCCCAAAGAACCAATCGAACCAAGTTCAGGGACCAAGTCATCCAGCCGCTGATGGACCAAGGCTTGCTGGAAATGGCCCTACCCGACAAACCCACCAGCAGCCAACAAAAATACCGACTTACCGAGCAAGGCGTGGCGTGGCTGGCTGTGCAGACCTTAGGGGCCACAAAGGGGCCAAAAGGGACATGAACGGTATGAAATTTCAAAGCGAGAATGCAGTGCTTGACGATGTGATCGCCTTCGCGCGATTGGTGCCTCTGTCCCAAGCCGTTGAGGTCAACCCCAAGCTCGACCGTAGTTCGCTGAATGATGATTTGGATGTGTCATTCGTTCCGATGGCTGCGGTCGAGGCGCTGTCTGGCGGCATTGATGTATCGACGACCCGCAAATACGCGGAAGTCAAAAAGGGCTACACACATTTCCGCAATGGCGACATTCTGTTTGCCAAAGTCACGCCGTGCATGGAAAACGGCAAGATGGCCATTGCCCGCAAGCTGGTCAATGGCGTCGGCGTCGGCTTTGGCTCAACCTCAAACGCTACAAAGCCTCCGTCCTCAAAGACGCCGTAGAAGGCTGCCTCGTCCCGCTTGAGGCCGAACTAGCCCGCCGCGAAGGCCGCAGCTTCGAAACTGGTGAGCAACTTTTGCAGCGGATTCTTGAGGCGCGGCGCAAAGAGTGGAAGGGTCGCGATCAGTACAAAGACCCTGATGCACCGATAGTTGCTGGACTCGGCGCACTGCCAGAGGGCTGGGTGTACGCAACTGCGGAACAAATGTGTGACCCGATAGTGAGCGGCTCAACTCCCGCGCCAGCGGCAATGTTCTCCGGCGAAGGCGAAATTCCATTTCTTAAGGTCTACAACCTGACTTTTGACGGAACACTAGACCTCACAGTCAAGCCAACATTCGTTAAACGCGAAACGCATGATGGAATGCTTGCGCGATCGCGGTCCTACCCTGGCGATGTGCTGATGAACATCGTTGGTCCGCCCCTTGGGAAGATATCGATAGTCTCTGATTTGCACCCTGAATGGAACATCAATCGTAACTACTCAGCCCCCTTGAGGCGCTAGGCGACAATCTACAGCAATGCAAACCCCATCAAGCCTGAACCAGTTGAGCCATGCCGAAAAGGATGCGCTGATTTTGATGCTGCAGGGGCAGATCACGGTGTTGCAAGAGGC
>JANMVT010000114.1:0-2748 GCA_031392945.1 Rhodoferax sp.
TGCGTGAGGAAGAGTTGCAATCGATCTTCAAAGAAGGCGAGATCAAACGCATGGAGTATTTTGGCCGCCTGATGGACTGGCACACCAAGTTGACGGACAAGAAGCGAACCATTTACCACTTGACCCTGTACCGATGGCCTCTGCTCAAAAAGCTGGCTGAGGCCCGGCGCGCCAATGCCAGCGCAAGTGTGCCGACCGCCAAAGCGGTTGAGGCCTGATAACCCATGATTACCGTCATCATTCCCTATTTTCAGCGGACCCCGGGCATTCTGGCCAAGGCACTGGCCAGCATCGCCGCCCAGCAGAATTGCCCGTTGCCGGTGCATGTGATAGTGGTGGACGACGCATCCCCGGCGCCCGCCGCCGCAGAAATTGCCCCTAACGAGGCTCCTCCTTACACGCTACAAGTCATCGTGCAGGCCAACGGGGGCCCTGGCGCGGCACGCAACACCGGTCTGGACAATGCCCCGAAGGCAACGAAGTACGTCGCATTTCTGGACTCCGATGATGAATGGACGCCCAACCACTTGGCTCGGGCAGTTGCCGCGTTAGAGAATGGCTATGATTTTTATTTTGCAGACCATTACCAACTTGGGCAAACCACCAGCGCATTCTTGCGGGCGGGGCGAATGCGACCTGATCAACATCCATTACTGGCCAATTTGCCAACTGGTCTGCATTGCTACAAGGGGGATATGCTCGATCAGATCATTCGGGGCAACCTTATTGGCACCTCGACGGTGGTTTACAACTTTGAGAGATTTGCAAAGCAACGTTTTCGGGTCGAGTTCACCAACGCGGGAGAAGATTACCTGTTCTGGATGGAGCTCGCGCGCAGTGGCGCAAGAATCGCGTTTTCGACCCAATCAGAGGCCCGGTATGGCCGCGGAGTAAACGTTTATGCCGGATCAGGCTGGGGAACGGAACAACACTTGTTAAGAGTGCACAACGAACTCAAATATCGAAAGACTACCGCCAAACTTTTTGAACTGACAGTAGACCAGCACTTGCATTTGCAGACCAGCATTCAGGCACTGCGAGTTGCATTTTTTCGTGATCTGCTCCATCGCCTGGCACACCGGCAAAAACTGCCCTTCAAGTTGCTGACAGCCCACTTTGCGTTGGACCCATTGACTTACTTGCTGGCACCCCTTAATTTGCCCAAGATCCTACGCGGCAAAAGCTGACATCATGCGCACTTGACCTGTTGATCCACATACCAGCGGTAGGCGTCCTGCAGCCCCTCTTCCAATCCGATGTCAGCCGACCAGCCAAGCGCCTTAAGCCGTGACACGTCCATCAGCTTGCGTGGCGTTCCATCAGGTTTGGTTGCGTCAAAGCGTAAGCGCCCATGGAAACCCGTCACCCGCGCCACCGTTTCAGCCAGTTCGCGGATCGTGCAGTCCACACCTGTACCTACATTGATGTGGGACAGCATAGGCTGGGTGTGGGCCAAGTAGGTGCCCACATTCAGTTCAAGCACATGCACGCTGGCCGCAGCCATGTCATCAACATGCAAGAATTCTCGCAAGGGCGTGCCGCTGCCCCAAATGACGACTTCGTCTGCATCACTTTGCACCGCTTCATGAAAGCGGCGAATCAGCGCCGGAATGACATGTGAATTCTCGGGGTGAAAGTTATCGTGCGGGCCGTAAAGGTTGGTGGGCATGACGCTGCGGTAGTCACGCCCATATTGGCGGTTGTAGCTCTCGCAGAGTTTGATGCCCGCTATTTTGGCAATGGCATAAGGCTCGTTGGTGCCCTCCAGCACACCCGTCAACAGCGTGTCTTCGCGCATGGGCTGTGGCGCCAAGCGGGGGTAAATGCAAGACGACCCCAAAAACAGCAACCGCTGCACGCCCGCAACATGGGCTGCATGGACAACGTTGGCCTGAATCATGAGGTTTTGGTAAATGAATTCGGCCGGGTAGGTGTTGTTGGCATGGATGCCGCCCACCTTGGCTGCCGCCAAGATGACGCAATCGAATCGCCGGGAAGAAAAGAACGCCTGCACAGCGGATTGCGATGTCAAATCAAGATCAGCATGAGTGGTGGTAACAATATTGGTGTAGCCCCGTGCCTGAAGGCGGCGCACGATGGCAGAGCCCACCATGCCGCGGTGGCCAGCCACGAAAACGGCATCACTCGGGCTTGCCATGTGTCAACCCTCCTCGCGCGAAACCGCTACATCGTGGCCATGCGCCCGCAGGAAGGCTGTGCGACGGGACGCCTTGAGGTCTTCTGCCACCATCTCTGCACACATCTGCTGCACCGTGATCTCTGGCACCCAGCCGAGCCGGGATTTGGCCTTGGAAGGGTCCCCCAGCAAGGTCTCGACCTCGGTCGGACGAAAATAGCGGGGGTCAACCGCCACAATACAGTCGCCCGGCTTTAACGCTGGTGCCATGTCGCCGGTGATCGTGGCCACATAGGCCTTCTCGTCGACGCCCTGACCTTCAAAGCGCAACGTAACGCCAAGCTCGGTCGCCGACCAGCGGATGAAGTCGCGCACCGAATATTGCACGCCCGTGGCGATAACGAAGTCTTCTGGCTTGTCTTGCTGCAACATCATCCACTGCATGCGAACATAGTCTTTGGCGTGGCCCCAATCGCGCAGGGCATCCAGATTGCCCAGGTAGAGGCATTTGTCCAACCCCTGCGCGATATTAGCAAACCCACGCGTGATCTTGCGGGTGACGAACGTTTCGCCGCGACGCGGGCTTTCGTGGTTGAACAAAATGCCATTGC
>JANMVT010000194.1:0-24525 GCA_031392945.1 Rhodoferax sp.
CCTTGGGTTGGGTTTTCTGGTCGTGACGCTGGTAGCCGGGGCATTTCAGGCGCTGGGCGAAAAAAGTGTCGAGTTCTTCGGCTTGAGCTGGTCACTCAGCGGTTTTTCAGGCTTTCTTTTGTATCTGCTCGGCCTGGCCGGTGAAATCTTCGTGCTGACGTCCGTGTACATGGTGATGCCGGTCGGCCGGCTGTCGCTGCGCCACGCGCTGATCGGCGGCGTGGCTGCGACGTTTTTCTGGGAAGTGACGCGCCACGTGCTGGTCTGGTACTTCGCCACGCTGTCGCAGATCGGCGTCGTCTACGGCTCGCTCACCACCGCCATCGTCGTGCTGTTCAGCCTGGAAATCGGCGCGACACTGCTGTTGCTGGGCGCGCAGGTGATCTCGGAATACGAGCGCATTGGAACGGACAGGGAGAACGCACCGGCCAAGGCGCTGCGAACCGATTAGCTGGCGGGCGCCCTTGTAGGCGCTGCCACCGTTGCGGTCCGGGAACAGGCCGGTCATCTACGCCCGCTGCGCGGCAAGTTTTGGGGTCCGCTTGGACGCCGGCCTGGCTGCAGGCTTTGTATCCGCTTTTCGGGCAACGGGCAGCTTCGCCGCAGGTGCCTTGCGCCGCTCCAGGCTTTTTGCCAGCAGCGCCGTCAGATCCACTACGTTGGATGCGTTGGCAACGTCCGCCGCATCTTCCAGCGGGGTAACCTGCTCGGTTTTGCCGGCATCCACTTTCTGCTTGACCAGGGTCTTGATGGCAGCGCCAAATGTGTCCGTGTAGGCGTCGGGCTTCCAGGGCCCCGTCATGTCGCTGATAAGCTGGGCCGCCATTTTCAGCTCAGTGGGTTTGAGGCTGGTGGACGTCTTGCCCTGGGCGGGCAAATTCAATTCATCGGCCGGGCGCATCTCGGTCGCCCAGCGAATGGTGTTCAGCATCAGTGCCGCACCCGAGGGGATCAGCGCCGCCAGATGCTCCTTGTTGTGCATGACGACGCGGGCAATGCCGATCATGCCCGCGTCCTGCATGGACTCGCGCAGCAGCGCATAGACCCGCTCGCCCTTGCCAATCGGCTCCAGATAGTAGGGCCGTTCCAGCAGCACAAAGGCAATCTCGCTGGCCTTGACAAAGGCCTCAATCTCGATCGTCTGCGTGCTCTTCGGAAACGCTGACTTGATCTCTTCATCACTCAGCACTACGTAGTCGCCGTCGTCAAGTTTGACGCCCTTGACAATGTCCTCCTTGTCAATCTCCTTGCCGGTTCGCTTGTTGACGCGCTTGTAGCCCACAGGGTCCATCGAGCGCTTGTCAAGCCAGTCAAAATCAACGCCGACTTCCTGCGAAGCCGGGTACAGGCCAACGGGCACATGCACCAGCCCAAAGCTGATGGCGCCCTTCCAGATCACTCTTGGCATAAATTCTCCTTACGTTGTGTTTTGCCTGGGAAAGTTCAGGGTCTTCAGGGCGGCGCCCAGGCTTTGGGCCGCCGCCAGGTAGCCATGCCAGGGCTGGTTGCCCTGGTCCAGCCGCTGATGCACGGTGCGCACGTTCCAGTGGTCAGCGCCGCGCAGGCTGCCCAGCTCGTTCCAGTGCACCGGCACCGAGATGCCCATCCCGGGTCGAGCACGTGCAGACCACGCGCACACCGTCGTGGCCGCCAGGCCATTGCGAAGATAATCTACAAATATTTTGCCGACGCGATTCTTTGGCCCGCTTTTGGCCACGAAGCGCTGGGGAATGGTGGTGGCCAAGTGCGACACGATGGCCTGCGAGAACCCTTTGACGGTTTCCCAGCCATGCACCTTTCGCAATGGCACCACAATGTGCAGACCTTTGCCGCCACTGGTCTTGAGGAATGCGTGCAGGCCAAGCTGCGCCAGAAACGCGTGGACGAGTTGTGCCGCCTCCTGCACCTGGGGCCATGCCACGCCTTCGCCCGGGTCCAGGTCAAACACCATGCGGTCAGGGCGCGCCAGCGACGGCTTTGTGCCGTTCACCGTGTGAACTTCAATCATGTTCCATTGCGCCGCAGAAATCAGTCCCTGCTTGTTGGCGACCGCTATCAGCGCCGCAGGGTCGACCTTCAGGCCGGTGCCAAAGGCGCGGATGCCGGGCAGGTTGTCAGTGTCCAAGTGCTTCTGGAAAAACAGATCTCCCCCAACGCCTGTGGGAGCGCGCACCAGCGACACGGGCCTGCCTTTCAGGTGTTCCATCATCAGGTCACCCACCAGCGCGTAGTAGCGCACGAGGTCGAGCTTGGTGGTGCCGGTGCTGGCGTCAATGACGCGGTCCGGGTGCGTTATGCGCAGGTTGCCTGGCAAGGCTTGGGCCTTGTCCTGGACCTGTTTCCGGGCATTGCCGGCTATTCCAGGCGAGGCAATTTTGATGGCTTGTTCATGCACGATGAGCCTTGCCTCCTTGTCAGTCCGCAAGCCATGAAACACACCGTGGCGGATGACCCCGGCATTTGTCCACTCGCCAAACGCCACCTCGGCCACCAGGGTCGGCTTGACCCAATGCGGCCTGCCTTCGATGCCCGAGGCCACGGCAAACGGACTGGCCTCCTGCGCAATGGCGTCAAGTTTCTTTTTAATGCCAGCCAGCGTTTTTGCGTCAAAACCGGTGCCGACGCTGCCTGCGTACTGCAGCGCGCCATGGGCGTCGAACACACCCAGCAGCAGTGCGCCAAAGCCAGTGCGGGCGCCCTTCGGGTCGGTGAACCCGCCAATGACGAACTCCTGGCGTTGCTGGCACTTGAGCTTGATCCAGCTCGTGGCGCGGCGGGACACATAGGGTGAGTCACGCCGCTTGGCAATCAGCCCTTCCAGCCCCAGTTTGCAGGCAGACGCGATCAGGCTGTGGGGGTCGGCGTTGAATTCTTCGCTGAAGCGCACGCGGTCTGATGCCAGGTCCAATGCAGCGGGCGCCAACACCTGCTTCAAGACCGCACGGCGGGCCTGCAGCGGGCATGCGCGAAGGTCGTGCCCGTCAAAGTACGGTACGTCAAACACATGCAATACGATATCGTCCTTGCGGCCAGACTCAAAAGAGGCTTGCAGAGCGCCAAAGTCAGGCACCCCTTTTTCATCGGGCACGATGATCTCGCCGTCGTACCAGCCGCTGGGCAGCTTCAGACGGGCAATGGCCTGTTGCAGTGACGCCAGTTTGGATGACCAGTCATGGCCGTTGCGCGTGAAGAGCGTGATGTCTTTGACTGTCACGCCCGCCACCCGAGTCAACAGCCGGTAGCCGTCAAACTTGACTTCAAAAATCCATTCCAGCGGCTTGTCTGGCACACCTTGCGCCAGCGTTGCAAGCTGGGGTGCCAGTTTGGCGGGCAGTGCTGATTTTCTGGCCCCGGCGGGCAGATCGACCCCGGTACGGGAGGTTGCGTTTGAGGGGCTTTCACCATGCGGCCCTTGGTCCATCACACTGTCAGGCAGGGCATCCACCACGCTGAACGCGCTGGCGGGTCGGGCAAAGGCGTCTTTTTCCTTGATGAGCAACCAGGGCGGCTGCTTTTCGCCCTTGCCTTTGCCCTTGATGCGAATCAGCGCCCACTTGCCTTGCAGCTTGTGCCCGCGCAGCTCAAACTTCAGGTTGCCGGCCTGGTACCCGGCTTCTGGATCGCCAATCGGTTGCCAGACGCCCCGGTCCCACACAATCACCTTGCCGGCCCCATATTGCTTTGGCGGGATCGTCCCTTCAAAACCGGCATAAGACAGTGGGTGGTCTTCGACCTGCACCGCCATGCGTTTGTCCTTGGGGTCCAGGCTGGGTCCCTTGGGCACGGCCCAGCTTTTCATCGTGCCGTGCAGCTCCAGCCGAAAGTCGTAGTGCAGGTGGCTTGCCCAGTGTTTTTGCACCACAAAAGCCTGCTCGTCCAAGCCCGCGCCGTCAACAGCCCCGGTTGCGCCCGGCTCGGGGGTGACCGCAAAGTTTCTTTTTGCTGCGTAAGGCAGCAGCGCTTGGTGGGAGTTCAAGGCGTTGGCGCCTGACGCAGTTGGCCCCGGTCAACGGGCCGACGTTGCCATCCAGGGGGATGAGAAGGTGAGGGATGGCGTCATGGCCATCATCGTCCCCGTTCTGCGGCAGTGCGGTCAGCCCATGACATGCCGAGCCAGCGTAGGACGGCACCGGTTCATGCGCCTTTTTGAAGGCAGCCACCGCTATCGGCGTTTGCCCACAGGGAAACGCGCGGGTGGCTGACATTGAGTTTCAGGCCTGCGTGTATGCTCAAATTGCGCCATGTGATCGATCAGTCTTCGATGACGGCCCCAACCAGCGAGGCAAGGCCTGATTTTTTCGATCAACGGTCTGCCGGCGAATTTTTCTTTAGCTGCATTTATGATAGCTAACTATACATATCCCACGAGGGAAAAACCTACTTTTTACCATGAATGAGACGTACACCACCCTGATTTCAGTCCAGCAACTCAAAACCCTGCGCGACAGCGGCCTGCCGTTGATGGTCTTCGATTGCAGCTTCGATTTGATAAACCCGCAGGCGGGCGAGGCGATGTATTTGCAGTCACACATCCCCAGCGCGGTGTACGCCCATCTCGACACGGCACTGAGCGACAAGAGCGGCCAGGGCGTCAGCGGTGGCCGCCACCCGCTGCCTTCGCGTGGGAAGTTTGCCGCGTGGCTGGGCAGCGTCGGTTTCGCCAACGGTATGCAGGCCGTGGTGTATGACCGCCAAGGCGTGAACTACTGCGGGCGCCTGTGGTGGATGCTCAAGTGGGCCGGGCACAACAACGTGGCCGTGCTGGATGGCGGCTTTCAGGCTTGGGCCGCCACCGAGGCGGTTGAAAGTGGCCCCATGGCCCGGCTTGCACCATCAAATTACGTGTTAGCCCCCGCTGGTTATGCGCAGATAGCTACTGAAACAGTAGCATCCAACCTCGGCCGCCCGGCCCAGACCCTGATCGACGCGCGCGCCCCGGCGCGTTTTCGCGGCGAAGTCGAGCCGCTGGATCCGGTGGCAGGCCACATCCCTGGCGCGCTGAACCGCCCGTTCGCCCAGAACATCGGCGCGGACGGCAAATTCAAACCGGCCGACGTCCTGAGAGCCGAGTTCGAAACCTTGCTGGCCGGACGCGACCCGGCCAGCGTGGTGCACCATTGCGGCAGCGGCGTCAGCGCCGTGCCCAATCTGCTGGCCATGGAGATCGCCGGACTGGGGCCAACCGGCCTTTACGCCGGCAGCTGGAGCGACTGGTGCAGCGACGCCTCGCGCCCGTTTGCGCAGGGCTGAAGACAGCGCTGCGATCAGGGCCTGATTGGGGATAGGAAGTCGTTAAACTGCCTGCAACATCCCCAAGGAGCCTCCATGGCCAGTTCCGTCACCCTGTCGCCCGGCGACCTACAGCTGCCGTCGTTCTATCGCTGGGAAAAAGAGCGCGCTGACAATATTTTTCTGACCCAGCCGCAAGGCGGCGGCGCGGTGCAGGACATCACTTGGCGCCAGGCCGGCGACGAGGCCCGCCGCGTCGCCACCTGGCTCAAAAACCTGGGGGCGGCCGAGGGCTGGCCGCCCGGCAGCACGGTGGCGATCCTGGGCAAAAACAGCGCGCACTGGATTCTGGCTGACCTGGCGATCTGGATGGCCGGTTATGTGTCGGTGCCAATTTATTCCACCTTTAACGCCCAGGCCCTGCATTACATCCTGGCGCACAGTGAAGCGCGCGCCTGTTTTGTCGGCAAGCTCGACGACACCGTGGCGCTGAAAGACGGCATCCCGCCCGGCCTGCCCCTGATCACCCTGCCGCTCTCACCGGAAAGCATCAACGGCACGCCCTGGGATTCGCTGATCTCCACCAACCCGCCCCTGCCCGGCGAGCCTCCGCGCGACGGCGAAGAGCTCTGCACCATCATCTACACCTCGGGCACAACGGGCAACCCAAAAGGCGTGATGCACAAATTCAGCTCAATGGCCTGGGGCTTGAAAACCGCCACCAAACTGGGCCGCGTGCAGATGGACAGCCAGGACCACATGCTGTCCTACCTGCCGCTGGCCCATGTGGCCGAACGCATGCTGATCGAGCAGGGCGCCCTGATGTACGGCAGCCATATTTTCTTTGCCGAGTCGCTGGACACCTTTGTGCAGGACTTGCAGCGCGCCCAGCCCACGGTGTTTTTTTCGGTGCCACGCCTGTGGGTGAAGTTCCAGCAGGGTGTGCACGCCAAGATGCCCGCCAAAAAGCTCAAGTTCCTGATGGGCCTGCCCGTCATCGGCGGCATCGTGCGCAAAAAGATCCTCACCGGCCTGGGGCTGGGCCGCTGCCGCCTGGCCGCTGGCGGCGCAGCGCCCATGCCGCCCGATGTGCTGCGCTGGTACCGCGACCTTGGGCTGGATTTGATCGAGGTCTATGGCATGACCGAAAACAGCGGTGTCTCACACGCCACCGTGCCGGGCACATTCAAACCCGGCACCGTGGGCCTGCCCTATGACGGCATTGAAAGCCGCATCGACCCCGACAGCGGTGAAATCCAGATGCGCGGGCCCTGCCTGATGCTGGGTTATTTCAAGGATCCCGGGCAAACCGCCGCCAGCTTCACACCGGACGGCTGGCTCAAAACCGGCGACAAGGGCCGCCTGGAGCCCGACGGTTGCCTGAAAATCACCGGCCGCGTCAAAGACCTGTTCAAGACCAGCAAGGGCAAATACGTGGCGCCCGCGCCGATCGAAGACCTGCTGGTGACCCAGCCCGGGATCGAGGCCTGCGCCGTGACCGGGGCCAATTTCGCCCAGCCGCTGGCCCTGGTGATGTTGTCGCCCCCGGCCCTGCTGCAAAGCAAGACGGCCGATGGCAAGGCGGCTCTGACTGCGGCATTCACCGTCCATTTGGACGCCGTCAACAAGCGCCTGGAGGCGCATGAAAAACTCGCCTGCCTGGTGGTTGTCAACACCACCTGGACGCCGGAGAACGGCTTTGTGACGCCGACCTTCAAGATCAAACGCGCGCGCATTGAAGACGCCTATGTCAGCGAGTACGACGGCTGGCTGAATGAACGCAAACCGGTGGTGTGGGCCAAGGCCTGACGAAGGCCTGACCTAAGCCTGAATTTAGCCTGAAACAAGCCATGCATTTTGGCCATTGGGCAATCTGGCTGGCCATCGTTTTGGGCGGAACTTCGCACGCTGCGCCCCCCTTTGAAGACAGCATTGCCCAGCGCACGCTGGCCTGTACCTCTTGCCACGGTGCTATGGGCCGCGCCGGGCCTGATGGCTACTACCCGCGCATTGCCGGCAAACCCGCCGGTTACCTGTACAACCAGCTTGTCAATTTGCGCGACGGGCGACGTCACTACCCGCTGATGACGGGCCTGCTGGCACCCCTGTCCGATGCCTATCTGCTGGAGATGGCGCAGTACTTCGCAAAGCTCGACCTGCCCTATGCCGCACCCCTGGCCAGCCCGGTCGGCACCGAGGTCTTGCAGCGTGGCAAAACACTGGCATTGCTCGGCGATGGGGCCGGCAAGATTCCGGCCTGTGCGTCCTGCCACGGCGCGGCCCTGACCGGCGTGGCGCCAAATGTTCCCGGCCTGCTGGGCTTGCCGCGTGATTACCTGATTGCCCAGTTGGGCGGGTGGCGGACGGGTCAGCGGCATGCGCATGCGCCCGATTGCATGGCCGACGTCAGCAAACGTCTGGCACCCGGGGACATTACGGCTGTGACCAGCTGGCTGGCGGCGCAGGCGGTTCCGGCCAATGCCAAACCAGCCGCCTCGGCGCCACCGGCAGCGCCGTCTGAGATCAAGTTGACCTGCGGCAGCGCAACCGTGTCGGCGTCAGTCGGACCACACGCATCCAGCACGGTCTTGCCAGATCCTGCCAGCCCGGTCGCGCGCGGCGCCTACCTGGCCCGCGCGGGCAACTGCCTGGCCTGCCACACCACCAGCGACGGGGCCCCATATGCCGGCGGCCGCCGCATTGACACGCCGTTTGGCGCCGTGTACTCCAGCAACCTCACGCCCGACCGGGCCACCGGCATTGGCACCTGGTCAGCCGGGGATTTCTGGAACGCGCTGCACCATGGCCGCGCCAAAGACGGGCGTCTGCTCTACCCGGTTTTTCCTTACACCAGCTACACCCAGGTGAGCCGCGCCGATGCCGATGCCCTGCATGTCTACCTGATGAGCCTGCCCGCCGTTGCCCGGCCCAATACACCGCACACCCTGCGCTGGCCGTACAGCACGCAGGCTGCCCTGGCGGCCTGGCGGGCGGTCTACTTTTCAGCGGCTGATTTCAAGCCGGTCGCAGGCCAATCGGCCGAATGGAATCGTGGTGCCTACCTGGTGCAGGGACTTGGGCACTGCAGCGCCTGCCACGCAGCCCGCAATGCCCTGGGCGCGTCCAGCCCGTTTGACCTGGGCGGCGGCTTGATCCCGCTGCAAAATTGGTACGCACCGTCGCTGACCACGCCACACGAAGCCGGTGTGGCCCACTGGGATATTGCCGACATCGTCGCGCTGTTCAAAACCGGCAGTTCGCGCCGCGGCACCGTCATCGGGCCCATGGCCGACGTGGTGCTGGGCAGCACGCAATACCTGAGCAATGAAGACTTGACCGCCGTGGCGGTCTTCCTCAAGGCCTTGCCGCAGAGCGCTGCGCCCGCAACCCCAGCGGTGCCGCCTGCACTGCGGCCAGCAGCCAATGCCACGGCATCCCGGCCCGCCAGTCCCGGTGCCAAACTGTACGAACGCCACTGCGCGCAATGCCACGGCGAACAGGGCCAGGGTGTGCCGGGTGCCTATGCGCCCCTGGATGGCAACCGGGCGGTCAACCTGGCCAGCAGCGCCAACCTGGCGCAAATTGTGATGTTTGGCGGTTTTGCCCCAGCCACCGCTGGCAACCCGCGCCCCTTTGGCATGCCGCCCTTTCTGCTGGTGCTGGACGACAGCAGCATTGCAACGCTGCTGACCCACGTCCGCAGCGCCTGGGGCAATCATGCAGCGCCGGTCTCAGAGCTCGAGGTCAGCCAGCTCAGGGCCAGAACCCGGCCATGACGGCGTCCACACCAAAAAAAATGGGCAGCAGATTGACATAATGCGGATGCGCTTATAAAAGCATTTGTTGCTGTTGGGGAAAATCATGAAAAACTCGAACACCTTGAAGTCGCTGCCGCTGGCCTTGCTGGCCTTGCTGGTGGCCGCCTGCGCCGGCCCGGCCGCTGACGGCCCGGTCAAAGACAAGACCTACCGCATCACCGTGATGCACACCAATGACCACCATGGCCGCTTCTGGAAGAACAGTGACGGCGAATACGGCATGGCGGCGCGCAAAACCGTGATTGACCAGATCCGTGCCGATGTCAGGGCCAATGGCGGATACAGCCTGCTGCTCGATGGCGGCGACGTCAACACCGGCGTGCCCGAGTCTGACTTGCAGGACGCCGTGCCCGATTTCAAGGGCATGAACCTGCTGGGCTACGACGCCATGGCGGTCGGCAACCACGAATTTGACAAACCGCCCAGTGTGCTGAAAATGCAGCGCGAACTGGTCGCCTTCCCGATGCTGGCCGCCAACATCTACAGCAGTGGCGCGCGCATGTTTGCACCCTACAAGATTTTTGACCTGGGCGGCGTCAAGGTCGCGGTGCTCGGCCTGACCACCGAAGACACGCAAAAAATGGCGCATCCGGACAATCTCAAAAACATTGAGTTCCGCAACCCCATCACCGAAGCCGCCAAGGTCGTGCCCGAGCTGCGCAACCAGGCTGACGTGGTGATTGCCGCCACCCACATGGGCCACTACCAGAACGGCGACCATGGCACCCAGGCGCCGGGTGACGTGGAAATGGCGCGCACCGTCGGCGGCCTGGACCTGGTGGTGGGCGGCCACACCCAAAACCCGGCTTGCATGAAGGCCGAAAACGTGCTGGACCGGGAGTACGTCCCCGGCACGCCGTGCCAGCCCGAGTACCAGAACGGCACCTGGATCGTGCAGGCGCATGAATGGGGCAAATACGTGGGGCGGGCGGATTTTGAATTCCGCAACGGCGACTTCAAACTGGTGCGCTACGTGCTGATCCCCATCAACCTGAAAAAAACCGTGCGCGCGGCCGACGGCAAAACCAGCAAACAGCCCTACACCAGCGACATCGCCGAGAACAGGGAGATGCTGGCCTTGCTGTCGCCCTACCAGGATTTTGGCCAGCAAAAGCTGCTGGTCGAAGTCGGCGCGGCCGACGCCAAGTTTGACGGCGACCGCGACAGCGTGCGCCGCCAGCCCACAGCCCTGGGCGTGATGATCGGCCGCGCCATGATGGAAAAAACCCGCGCCGACTTCGCCGTGGTGAACGCCGGCGGCGTGCGCGACTCCTTGCCGCCAGGCCAATTGACCTACAAGGACGTGCTCAAGGTGCACCCGTTCGGCAACACTGCCGTCACCGTTGATTTGAGCGGCAAAGAGGTGATGGACTATCTCGGCGCGGCGGCCAAAATGTCACCCGGTTCGGGCGCATATCCCCAGTTCGCGGGCATCCGCCTGGTGATCGAAGGCGGCGTGGTCAAGAGCGCGGCGGTGCAGGCGGCCAACGGCACCTATGCCGCGCTGGATCCGGCCAAAACCTACCGCATGGTGATCAACAATTTTGTCGCATCCGGCGGCGACGGTTACCCCAAATTGACCGCTCACAAGAGTTTTGTCGACACCGGTTTTGTCGATGCCGACATCCTGCGCAGTTTTATTTCGGCCCGCAACCCCTTGAAGGTGGCAGATTTCGCGCCGGGCGAAGCAGTGCTGCGCCGATAATTCAGGCTTCCCCTTTCCCGTCCCATCCACAATCACAAAGGAGCAACAAAATGGCAAAAGGTCAACAGGGCAACAAGATGGTGAAGAAACCCAAGAAGGACACTGCGCCGCCCAAGCCGGTGTCGCCCGACGCGGTGCGCCCCACGGTCACCACCGTGGTGCCGGCGCGCGGCAAACTGAAAAACAAATAGGGCATGGCCGACAGCATCAAGGATCTGCGCGAATACCAGGCAGACCTTGAGATCCAGAACAAGGCGCTGCGTTACAGCCAACAGGCGGCCGAAGGCGCGCTGGAGCGTTTTTCAGCGCTGTTTTCCAACGTCCCCCTGGCCTTGATGGTGGTCGATGAACAGGGCCTGGTGCTGGAGAGCAATGCCATGGCGCTGCGGCTGTTTCGTCCGCGCGAGACCGACCCGCCGCTCAACTTCCTGCTGCCCCTGGTCTCCCACGCGCACGTCGACGTTGTCGCGCGGGCGTTGGCCGAGGCCAAAACCGCAGGCGTGCGCGAAGTCAGCGAAATCATTTTCCAGTCCGGCGCCATTGCCGGCTTCACCGGCGACATCCACATCGCCCGCATCGACAACCCGCCCGACGAACTGGCCCAGTTCATCTGCGCGGTGATCGACCAGGGCCCCCTGCTGGCCCAGCGCCAGGCAATCCAGCTGAGCGCGGCGCAATTGCAGCAGCGCAACGTCGAGCTGCATTTGAGCGAGAACCGCCTGGCCGCCATCATCAACTCGTCGCTCGACGCCATCGTCTGCGTGGATGCGGCGCGCATGATCACGGTCTTCAACCCGGCGGCGGCGGCGCTGTTCCAATGCGCGCCCGAGAGCGCGCTGGGCGCGGCCTTGTCCCTGTTCTTGCCCGACGCCGAACGCACCCTGGCCTACACCCAGGTGTCCACCCACGCGCAGCTGGGCGAGATGCAGGGCCGCACGGCGGGCGGCAAGCCGCTGGCGGTGGAGATCAGCGTCTCCTGCGAGCGCCATGTGTCAGGCGACATCACCACGGTGTTCGCGCGCGACCTGACCGTGCGCAAGAAGATCGAGGCGCAGCGCAATGTGCTGGAGGCGCAGTTGCGCGAGTCGCAAAAGATGCAGGCCATCGGCACCATGGCCGGCGGCATCGCACACGACTTCAACAACATCCTGGGCGCGATTCTGGGCAATGTGGAACTGGCCCGGCAAGACGCCGACATCGACTCCCCGGCCCAGATCAGCCTGATGGAGATTGAAAAAGCCGGGCAGCGCGCGCGCGACCTGGTGCGCCAGATTTTGACTTTCAGCCGCAAGGAGCCGCTGCAACGCAGCACCATCGACTTGGGCCACGTGGTGGGCGAGACCGCCCGCCTGCTCAAGGTCACCCTGCCGCACCGCATCGAACTGTGCATCAAGATCGACCCCAACACGCCGCCGGTGCTGGCCGACGCCACCCAGGTCGGCCAGGCCCTGCTCAACCTGGGCACCAATGCCATCCAGGCGATCGGAGCCGGGCGCGGCGTGGTCAGCATCGAGCTGGGCCTGGGCCTGCCCGAGCCGGGCGAGGCCGAGCGGCGCGACGCCAGCCGCGAGGTGCAGGTCACCCTGGCCGTGCGCGACACCGGCGCGGGCATTGACGTCGACACCCTGCAGCGCGTGTTCGAGCCTTTTTTCACGACCAAACCGACCGGCCAGGGCACCGGCCTGGGCCTGGCCGTGGTGCATGGCGTGATGCGCGCGCACCAGGGCACGGTGGGTGTGCGCAGCACGCCTGGCGCGGGCAGCGTGTTCACGCTGTACTTCACGCCGGCCGTGGGCGAGGCGGCGCCCGCCCGGCCGGACGAGCCCAAAACCAGCCTGGTGGACGGCCTGGGCAAACACGTCATGTATGTCGATGACGACCAGGCCCTGGTGTTCCTGGTCAAACGCGCCCTGGGGCGCAAAGGTTTCAAGGTGAGCGCCTTCACCGACCCGCTGCTGGCCAGGGACGCCCTGCGCGCCAACCCGCAGGACTATGACCTGCTGGTGACCGACTACAACATGCCGGGTTTTTGCGGCGTGGATTTGTTGCGCGAGGCGCGCGCCATCCGCCCCGATCTGCCGGTGGCGCTGGCATCGGGTTACGTCACCACCGAGATCGAGCAAAGCGCCTATGCCGAAGGCGCGCGTGCCCTGATCCACAAACCCAATGACGTGAATGAGCTGGTTGACACCGTGCAGCGCCTGATTCTGGAAAACCCGGCGCCGCAAGCCGTCGCCTGATCGCGCCATCGCCTGGTCGCTTCCCCGGCTTTGCCCATCACCGTCATCTTTGAAGACGCCAGCCTGCTGGTGCTGGACAAACCGCCGGGTTTGTTGTCCGTGCCCGGGCGCGGCGCCGACAAACAGGATTGCTTGAGCGCCCGCACACAGGCGCGCTTCCCGGACGCCCTGGTCGTGCATCGCCTGGACATGGCCACCTCGGGCCTGATGCTGATGGCGCGCGGGAAGGACGTGCAGCGCGCCCTGGGCGCGGCCTTCGCCAGCCGCGCGGTGCACAAACGCTACATCGCCGTGGTGGACGGCGCGCTGGCGCCGCCCGTTGAAGATTGGGGCGTGATCGACCTGCCCATCGCCCTGGACTGGCCCAACCGCCCGCTGCGCGTCATTGACGCCAGCCTTGGCAAACCCAGTGTGACGCGATGGCGCGTGGCGCAAAGCGCTGGCCTTGAAGCCAGTTCGCTGGCGCCTGGCGGCGCGCCCGCAACACGCCTTGAGCTGGAACCCGTCACCGGTCGCTCGCACCAACTGCGCGTGCACCTGGCCGCCATCGGCCACCCGATTCTGGGCGACGCTTTGTACGCGCCAGCCGCTGTGCAAGGGCGCTCAAGCCGTTTGATGCTGCACGCCTCGAAGCTGGCTTTGACGCATCCGCAAAGCGGGTTGCGGATGCAGTTCCAAAGCGCCGCGCCGTTTTGAGGGGCCACGCGAGGAGATAGCGGAATGCTATATTATAAATAGCTAACTATGTATGTTCCATGAGGGCAATCGCCTTATTTTTTTCCAAAATCAGCCTGCCCAACCGGTGCATCCGTTTGGCAAAAAAAGCTGCGCTGTAAGCCCGCAGAAATTAATCTGGTACAAACTAGGGTTTCCCCCGATCACAGGAGACTCTCATGACCCGCGAAGTAGTAGTTGTCAGCGCCGTGCGCACCGCCATAGGCACCTTTGGGGGCAGCCTCAAAGACATTCCTCCGACCGACCTGGCCGCGCAAGTCGTGCGCGAATCCCTTAAACGCGCCGGTGTCAGCGGCGACGATGTCGGCCACGTGGTGTTTGGCCACGTCGTCAACACCGAGCCCAAAGACATGTACCTCTCGCGTGTGGCGGCCATCAATGGCGGCTGTGCGCAAGGCACACCCGCCTTCAACGTGAACCGCCTGTGCGGTTCGGGCCTGCAGGCCATCGTCTCGGCCAGCCAGTCGATTTTGCTGGGCGACACCGACATCGCCATTGGCGGCGGCGCCGAAAACATGAGCCGCGCGCCCTACGCCTCGCTCAACACGCGTTTTGGTGCGCGCATGGGCGACGTGAAGATGATCGACATGATGATGGGCGCCCTGCACGACCCGTTCCAGAACATCCACATGGGTGTGACGGCAGAGAACATCGCCGCCAAATGGGGCATCAGCCGCGAAGACCAGGACAGGCTCGCGGTTGAAAGCCACAACCGCGCCGAGCGCGCCACGCAGGAAGGCCGCTTCACCTCCCAGATCATGCCGGTCATGCTCAAGAGCAAAAAGGGCGATGTCGCCTACGCCACCGACGAGCACTTCCGCCCCGGCGCGACGATGGCCGACCTGGCCAAACTCAAACCCGTGTTCGCCAAGGAAAACGGCACCGTGACGGCTGGCAATGCCTCGGGCATCAACGACGCCGCCGCCGCCGTGGTGCTGATGGAAGCCAGTGTCGCCAAAGCCCGTGGCCTCAAACCATTGGCGCGCCTGGTGGCTTACGCCCACGCCGGCGTCGATCCGAAATACATGGGCATTGGCCCGGTGCCCGCCTCACAAGCCGCCTTGAAAAAGGCCGGGCTCACGGTCAAAGATTTGGACGTGATCGAAGCCAATGAAGCCTTTGCCGCGCAAGCCTGCGCTGTCACGCGCGACCTGGGCCTGGATCCGGCCAAGGTCAACCCAAATGGCTCGGGCATTTCATTGGGCCACCCGATTGGCGCCACCGGCGCGCTGATCACGGTCAAGGCCCTGTACGAGCTGGAACGCATTGGCGGGCGCTACGCCCTGGTGACGATGTGCATCGGCGGCGGGCAGGGCATTGCGGCGATTTTTGAGCGGACTTGATCGTGGGCAGCGCTGGACCGGACTGGCCGGCGGCGCTTCATTCTCAAAAATCAAACAGCTCCAGCAGGCTGCCGGCCACATCGACCAGATCCACACTGTTCAGCAAGCTGTCGCCGATCGTCGAATCCCCGGTTTTTTGAGCATTGGCGGCCTGCATCGCCGCCAGGCCCAGCGCGCCACCGGCGAGCACCGCCGTGGTGGCCACGGTTTTTCGGCTGAATGACTTGCCATCGGCCGGGTGGGTCAACAACTGGTCCAGCTCGTCGCCATCAAACCAGATCGAGCGGCATTTGCTGCAGACGTCCAGCGTCACGCCGCGCTGGACAATCACGCGCATGGGCGCGCCGTCCTGGGAGCACAAGGCGCTGGACGGTTTGCTCTCCTGCTCAATCTGGCGCTGGAACTCCTTGATGGCGCCTTCCGGATTCGACAGCCTGGAGAACAGTTTGGCGGCGTGCGCGCTGGCCAGCCATTTGCCTTCACATTTGGCGCAGGCATGCATTGACACGCCAAGCGGGCTTTCACTTTGAAGCACGGTTTTGTCGCGCGGGCAATGCAGTGGCGCGCCATCGTAGTCCAGGCCAAAAAAACTCAGCACGCTGCTCATGGGTTTTCTCCTTTGGGGCAATGGCCGATTATGGCGGCGAACACCGGCGCTTCGCTTAACATTGACACAACCACCACCTCCGGAAGCCCCCATGCCCGTCATCACCCATATCGAAGACCTGCGCGTTCTGGCGCAAAAACGCGTGCCCCGCATGTTCTATGACTACGCTGATTCCGGCTCGTGGACCGAATCGACCTACCGCGCCAACCAGGCCGATTTCCAGACCATCAAGTTCCGCCAGCGGGTGGCCGTGAACATGGAAAACCGCAGCACCCGCACCAGGATGATCGGCCAGGATGTGGCCATGCCCGTCGCCATTGCCCCAACGGGCCTGACCGGCATGCAACACGCCGACGGTGAAATCCACGGCGCGCGTGCAGCGAAAAAATTCGGCATCCCGTTCACCCTGTCCACCATGAGCATCTGCTCGCTGGAAGACATTGCCGAGGCCACCGGGCGCCACCCGTTCTGGTTCCAGCTATATGTGATGAAAGACCGCGACTTCATCGAGCGGCTGATCGACCGCGCCAAAGCAGCCAACTGCTCGGCCCTGATCGTCACGCTGGACTTGCAGATCATCGGCCAGCGCCACAAGGATCTTAAAAACGGCCTGTCCGCGCCGCCGAAGTTGACGCTGGCGAACATCATCAACATGGCCACCAAACCGCGCTGGTGCCTGGGCATGGCCGGCACCAAACGGCGCGGTTTTGGCAACATTGTCGGCCACGTCAAGGGTGTGGAAAACATGGGCAGCCTGAGCGAATGGACGGCCAGACAGTTCGACCCGGCGCTCAATTGGAACGACGTGGAATGGATCAAAAAGCGCTGGGGTGGCAAGCTGGTCCTGAAAGGCATCCAGGACGTTGAAGACGCGCGGCTTGCCGTCGCCAGCGGCGCGGACGCCTTGATCGTCTCCAATCACGGCGGGCGCCAGCTCGACGGCGCCGAGTCGTCCATCCGCGCCCTGCCCGCCATCGTCGATGCGGTGGGCAGCCAGATCGAGGTGCACATGGACGGCGGCATCCGCAGCGGCCAGGATGTGCTCAAGGCACGCGCCCTGGGTGCCCGGGGCACCTACATCGGCCGCTCGTTCCTGTGGGGCCTGGGCGCCATGGGCGAAGCCGGAGTGACCAAGGCGCTGGAGATCATCCACAAAGAGCTGGACCTGACCATGGCGTTTTGCGGCCACACCCAGATCGACACGGTGGATCAGTCCATCCTGCTGCCGGGGACGTTTTAACCGCCATGCAACTCCCGGCCCTGGCCGCCTGGGCCTGGATCCCCATCGTCATCGCCGCCGCGCTGTTCCAGACGGTGCGCAATGCCGCACAACGCAGCCTGGTGGCTGAACTCGGCACGCTGTCAGCCACACTCGTGCGGTTTCTTTACGGTCTGCCGTTTGCGGCGCTGTGGCTCGTCGTCGTGCTGCAGTTTTTGCCCTCAACGGCGGCCCTGCCCTCGCTGGGCGCGGGCCATCTGGCGTATTGGGCCTGGCTGGCGGCCGGGGCGGTCGCGCAAATCATGGCCACGGCTTTGTTGTTGCTGGCCATGAAGGAGCGCAATTTTGTGATCGGCGTCGCGCTGGCCAAAACCGAGGTGTTGCAAGCCGCCGTGCTGGGCGCCCTGCTCCTGCTGGACCGCCCCGGCCTGTGGTCGGTGTTGGCCATGTTGTGTGCAAGTTGCGGCGTGTTGCTGTTGTCCGCCCCCAAATCCGGGCTGCGCGATGTCTTGCGCCCATCGGCCTGGCAAGGCAAGGCGGCGCTGGCAGGCTTGGCGTCAGGGGCCTGTTTCGCCATGGCCAGTGTGGGGTACCGGGGCGCGGCATTGACGCAGCCTGGCGTCTCGCCATGGTTAATCGGGGCCAGCGGCGTGGTGCTGGCCCAGCTGCTGCAAACATTGCTGCTGGGCGGCTGGATCCGCTGGCGCGAACCCGGCAAATGGGGCCGGATCGCGCAGGCCTGGCGTGTGTCCAGCGTAGCCGGCGCGATGGGCGCGCTGGCGTCAATTGGCTGGTTCACCGCCTTTGCCATCCAGACAGTGGCCGAGGTCAAAACCCTGGGCCTGATCGAAGTCATCTTCAGCTACCTGGTGTCGCGCAAATTGTTTGCCGAAAATTTGAGCCGCGCCGAGCGCATCGGCCTGGGCCTGGTCACGGTCGGCCTGGTCGTCATCTGCGCCCAGCTTTAGGCCCGCGAGTGTGAGAGTGTGAATATGAGCCTGCGGCGCATCGCCCACCTGGACATGGACGCGTTCTACGCCTCGGTGGAGTTGCTGCGTTACCCGCAGCTCACGGGCCTGCCGGTGGTGATTGGCGGCGGGCGGCGCAATGTGGACGAGGCCTTGCGCCAATCTCTGGGTGAACGCGGTATGGCCGGCATTCCGGTGGCTGATTTTCCGGTGCTCAAAGACTACACCGGGCGCGGCGTCATCACCACCGCCACCTATGCCGCGCGCCAGTTTGGCGTGGGCTCGGCCCTGGGGCTGATGAAGGCCGCCAAGTTGTGCCCGCAGGCGATCCTGCTGCCGGTCGATTTTGCCGAATACCGCAAATACTCGCGCCTGTTCAAGGACACCATCTTAGGCATCGCCCCGCTGATGGAAGACCGTGGCGTGGACGAGGTCTACATCGACTTCAGCGACGTGCCCGGCGGCCAGCGCGAAGGCGGCCGCGTGCTGGCGCGCCTGATCCAGAAAGCCATTTTTGATGCGACCGGCCTGACCTGCTCGGTGGGTGTGGCGCCCAACAAGCTGCTGGCCAAAATGGCCAGCGAATTCAACAAGCCCAATGGCATTTCCATCCTGTTTGAAGAAGACCTGCAAAGCAGAATCTGGCCCCTGGCCTGCCGCAAAATCAATGGCATTGGCCCCAAGGCCGATGAAAAATTGAAGTCCCACGGCATCAGCCTGATCGGCGAACTCGCCGCGCGCGACGAGCAATGGCTGATGGACACCTTCGGCAAGGCCACCGGCAGCTGGATGTTCCGCGCCGCCTGGGGCCGCGACGAACGCGCCGTGGTCACCGAGAGTGAACCGGTCAGCATCAGCCGCGAAACCACCTTTGACCGCGACCTGCACGCGGTGCGCGACAAAGCCGAGCTGGGCGCCGTGTTCACGCGCCTGTGCGAGCAACTGGCCGCCGACTTGCAGCGCAAGGGTTACGTCGGCAAAACCATTGGCATCAAGCTGCGTTACGACAACTTCAAGGGCGCCACGCGCGACCAGACGCTGGACACCTACACCGCCGACGCCAAGGCAATAAGGCAAGCCGCAGGCCAATGCCTCAAGCGTGTGCCGCTGGAGCGCAAGCTGCGCCTGCTGGGCGTGCGCGTGGGCTCGCTGGCGCATGGGGATGAGGCGCAGGAGGTGATCGCCGGTTCAGCTGCGTCCGGGAACCGCAAAGAGATTGAGCCGGAGCTGTTTTGAGCGCTGTGAAGACCTCGGACGGCAAGTTAGTGAAGCATATTGGCCATTAGCCCTAGTGGTATATGGATAGTTTGCTATATTTAATATAGTAATTAAAACCAACTTCTCACTGTCCAGTCACGTTATAGAGAAACCGGTACTCAAGCGAGCGTGGCTGTTCGACCGTGCAAATTCAAATTCCGCTGTGGGGCAATAGCGGTCTATCATCCTAATATTCGCCACACGGTCATCAATTCTTGAGGCTTGTGGCAGTTCCTGCCACAGCCTTGATTTCATTGACCAATCGCTGATCTCAATCACCCCCGCCAGCCAGTCACCAACCCATGAGCCTCGTCAAGTCCAAACAACGCGTCGCTGACCACGGCGAGGTATTCACACCTGCATGGATGGTTGAAGCCATGCTCGACCTCGTGAAGGGCGAGACCGAGCGTATTGACTCCCGCTTTCTGGAACCGGCTTGCGGCAGTGGCAACTTCCTCGTGCAAATCCTGCGGCGCAAGCTCGCTGCTGTGGAACTCAAATATGGCAAATCTGACTTTGAGCGGCAGCACTACGCGCTGTTGGCGCTGATGTGCATCTACGGCATTGAACTGCTGGCCGACAACATCTTGGAGTGCCGCGCCAACGTGCTGGAGGTTTTTGCCGAGTATCTCAAACTGGATGAGGCAGACTACCTGTACCGCGCTGCAACGCATGTGCTGTCAGAAAATTTGGTGCACGGCGACGCACTGACCATGCGTGGAAAAGACGGCCAACCCATCAACTTTGCCGAATGGGGCTACCTGGGCAAAGGCAAATACCAGCGGCGCGACTTCCGGTTTGACGTGCTCACCGGCTCGTCCGCCTTCAGCGCAGAGGGTTCGCTTTTTGCCGACATGGGCAAGCACGAAATCTTCGCACCGATCAAAACCCATCCGCCCATGACGGTGCGCGAACTGGCTGCCTTGCAGGAGGAATGAATATGGCCAAGATGGATGTGAAGGGAACGGCCATCACGGTGGTTTCCAGCGGCGCTGATGATTACATTTCTCTCACGGACATTGCCCGCTACAAAGACAGCGAACGCACCGACTACATCATCCAGAACTGGCTCAGGAACCGCAACACCATTGAATTCCTTGGCATTTGGGAGCAACTCAACAACCCGGCTTTCAATCCCATCGAATTCGATGGGATTAGACGGCAGGCAGGACTGAACAGCTTTGTTCTGACCACCAAGCGTTGGACAGAGGCCACCGGCGCCATCGGCCTCAGTGCCCGCGCTGGCCGGTACGGCGGCACGTATGCCCATAAAGACATTGCCTTCGAGTTCGCGTCCTGGGTGTCGGTTGAATTCAAGCTCTACCTCATCAAAGAGTTCCAGCGCCTCAAAGAGACCGAGCGTGAGCAACTGGGCTGGGACATCCGCCGCAACCTGACCAAGATCAATTACCGCATCCACACGGATGCCATCAAAACCCAACTGATTCCGCCGCAATTGATGCCGCAGCAGATCAACCTCATCTACGCCAGCGAGGCCGACTTGCTGAACATGGCCCTGTTTGGCAAAACCGCGAAGCAATGGCGCGATGAAAATCCCGGCAACAAGGGCAACATCCGCGACGAGGCCAATGCCGCGCAATTGGTTTGCCTGGCCAACTTGGAAACCCTAAACGCCCATTTCATCCATCAAGCGTTGGCGCAGGCCGAACGGCTAAAACTGCTGAACCAGACCGCCATCCATCAAATGAGGCTGCTGCTGGCCGATCCAGGCGTCCAGCGACTGCAAGGCAAGCAGCCATGAACGAGCAGGTTTCTTTCACCCTGCGTAGCCGCAACCCCGATGTTTTGACCTGCATTGCCAACCTGTCGAACGACGAAGTCTTCACCCCGCCCGAGCTGGCGGGCCGCATGTTGGACATGCTGGCCGAGGCCTGGACCGCCGACCACGGCGGTGCCAACCTGTGGGCAGACAAGACTGTGCGGTTTCTGGACCCGTGTACAAAGTCCGGTGTGTTTCTGCGCGAAATCACCAGCCGCCTGACCCTTGGGCTGGCGCAAGAAATGCCTGACCTGCAAGAGCGCGTCAACCACATCCTGACCCAGCAGGTGTTTGGCATTGGCATCACGCGCCTGACCAGCTTGCTGGCTCGGCGCAGCGTGTATTGCTCCAAACACGCCAATGGTGCGCATTCGATTGCCAAGGGCTTTGCCAGCGATGCGGGCAATATTTGGTTTGAGCGCACGGAACATACGTGGCTCAAGGGTAAGTGCTTGCTTTGCGGCGCCAGCCAATCGAGCTATGACCGCGGCGAAGAGCTGGAAACCCACGCCTACGCTTTCATTCACACAGACAATATCAAGACTCGGCTCGCCGAGTTGTACGGGGGCGAAATGCAGTTTGACGTCATTATCGGAAATCCGCCATACCAACTTGGCTCGGATGGCGGCACGCGAGATGTGCCGATTTACCAGCACTTCGTCGAGCAAGCAAAGAAACTCGAACCCCGTTTGCTGACGATGGTTATTCCATCGCGGTGGATGGCTGCTGGCCTTGGTCTGAGCGAGTTTCGCCAAGCGATGCTCGGGGATCGACGGATGCGTGAACTCATTGACTATCCTGCGGCAAGCGATGTGTTTCCTGGTGTTGAGGTCAAAGCAGGCGTTTGCTACTTCCTGTGGGACACGAAACACGACGATGATTGCACAGTAACGACCATACGGGGAGGAGATGCTATCGGCCCGACCAGGCGCAGCCTCGGCGAGTACGACGTGTTTGTGCGGGACTCGCTTGCCATGTCAATCCTGAGAAAGGTACGAAAGCAGGGAGAGCCGTCCATCAACTCGATTCTTGCTCGCGACAAGGAGTTTGGCTGGACCTCGAATTTTGATGGGTTTCACAAGCGAGCGAAGCCCGGGGATCTGCCGCTCTATTACATCCGCAAGATGAAGCGCGATGTCGGGTTTATTGGGCGTGATGGCGTGACCAAAAGTGCTCATCTGATTGACACCTGGAAGGTACTCGTCCCTCAGGCGTTCAATGGAGGAGATTCGATTCCGCATCAAATTTTGGGGAAACCCTTGATTGCACCGTCCCCGTCGGTCTGTACACAGTCGTTTTTATTTTTCAATGTGGATTCTGAATCTGCGGCTAAAAGTGTTCAGTCCTACTACACGACAAGATTATTTCGCTTCCTTGTTTCGCTGCGAAAAATTACGCAGCACGCAACCCACTCCACATACACATGGGTTCCATTGCAAATTTGGGATCGGGCGTGGACGGATGCAGAACTTTGCGAGAAGTACGGGATTACCCAGGACGAGCAGTCATATATCGAATCGCAGGTGCGGGCAATGAGCCTAAAAGACAGTTCCGATGAATAAGCCTACGGTTGAGGAGATTCTCGCCCCAAAGCCCGAAGCCCGCCCCCGCATCTACGCCTACGCGATTGCCGATGCCGCACACCAGGGCCTGCTCAAGGTCGGCCAGACCACGCGCGATGTGAAGCGGCGGGTGGCCGAGCAACTCAAGACCGCCGCCATCCAGAACTTCACCATTGAGCTGGACGAGCCCGCCGAGCGGGACGACGGCTCCCTGTTCACCGACCACCAGGTGCGCTCAGTGCTGGTCAAAAAAGGGTTTGAGAACACCACCCTGGAATGGGTGCGCTGCACCGTGGCCGATGTGGCGACCGTGCTCGCCGAGTTGCGCACCGGCCATCGCTTCGGCGGCACGCATTTTGAGACTTTTGGCCTGCGCGACGAGCAGCTTGACGCGGTGAACAAAACACTGGACTACTACCAGTCGATCTGGACCGAAGATGCCAACGCCGCCCCGCGCTTTTTGTGGAACGCCAAGATGCGTTTTGGCAAGACCTTCACCACCTACCAGTTGGCCAAAAAACTCCAGACCAAGCGCGTGCTGGTGTTGACCTTCAAACCGGCGGTGGAAGACGCTTGGCAGAGCGACCTTGAAAACCATGTGGACTTTGACGGGTGGCAATACATGTCGCGATCATCGGGCAGCGACCCGACGCAGATCGACCGTGACCGGCCCGTGGTGTATTTCGGCTCGTTTCAAGACCTGCTGGGCCGTGATGCAGTGGGCAACATCAAGCCCCGCAACGAATGGCTGCACACGGTGAATTGGGATTTGGTGGTGTTTGACGAATACCACTTTGGTGCCTGGCGCGACACGGCGAAGGAATTGTTCGAGGGAGAGGACGACGCGGACGCGAAGAAGGTGGAATACACCCCTGAACTGGAGGGCGTCAACGAAGACCTGACCGTGCTGTCGAACCAGGAAACCGATTTTCTACCCATCACGACCCGTGCTTATTTGTATCTGTCGGGCACGCCATTCAAGGCACTGGCCACAGGCGAGTTCATTGAGGAGCAAATCTTCAACTGGACTTACACCGACGAGCAGCGTGCCAAAGACGCGTTTGCCGCAACGCACCCCGGCCAACGCAACCCCTATGCCGCTTTGCCGCAAATGCGCCTACTGACCTACCAAATGCCCGACGAGTTGTTGGCCATTGCCAGTGGTGGGGAGTTTGACGAGTTTGATCTGAACGCTTTTTTCGAGGCAACCGGCACAGGGGCCGCAGCGGAGTTCAAGCACAAGAGCGACGTGCAGAAGTGGCTGGACATTATTCGCGGCGGGCATGCGGCCCAATCGGCGGAGTTGCTGAAAACGGGCACGTGTCCGCCGTTTCCGTATTCGGATGTGCGCCTGTTGCCGTATTTGCAGCATTCGTTCTGGTTTTTGCCCAATGTGGCGGCCTGCCACGCCATGGCGAATTTGCTGGCCGAGCGGCACAACACCTTTTGGCTCGGCTACCAAGTCATCGTAGCCGCTGGCGCTGCGGCTGGCATTGGGCTGGAGGCACTGCCGCCAGTGCGCAGGGCCATTGGCAGCGGGTTTGATAGCAAAACCATCACGCTCTCGTGCGGCAAGCTCACCACGGGCGTGACGGTGGCGCAGTGGTCATCTATGCTGATGCTGCGCAATCTGAAGTCGCCAGAAACCTACTTTCAGGCGGCTTTTCGCGTGCAGTCGCCGTGGTCCATCAAAAACCCCAACGGCGACAACCCGAACGAGGAGGAAATCCTCAAGCCGGTGTGCTTTGTGTTCGACTTTGCGCCCACGCGGGCGCTGCGCCAGTTGTCTGAATACGGCATTGGCCTGTCGCCCAACGAAACCAACCCCGAGAACGCGGTCAGGGACCTCGTGTCGTTCCTGCCTGTGCTGGCCTACGACGGCGCGAACATGACGCAGATTGATGCGGGGGGCATCCTAGACATCGCGATGGCAGGAACCTCGGCCACGCTGCTCGCACGCAAGTGGGAGAGCGCGCTGCTCGTGAACGTGGATAACGACACCCTGCGCCGTATCCTCGACAACCCCGAGGCGCTGGCTGCCGTGGAGCGCATCGAGGGCTGG
>JANMVT010000242.1:0-1585 GCA_031392945.1 Rhodoferax sp.
CAGGGTTTTGGTTTTGGGGTCGACGCGGTTCTTGATGTAGTGCGCGATCATGCGTTCGCCCCAGTTGAACGGGTCGCCGCTGTCGTGGCGGGCGCCGTCAAACAGCTTGCAGAAATACATGTCGAAGTCGCGCAAAAAGGCATTCATGCCGTAGACATCGCTCAAGGCGATGCCCAGGTCGCCCCGGTACTCGCGCGCCCAGGACTCGAAACCGAACACCTGGCTGTCGCGCAGGCGCGGACCCAGGGCCTGCGCGGCCTGCAGGTACTCGTGCGCCATGGTGCCCAGGGGGGTCAAGCCCAGTTTCATCGCGAACAGGACATTGCTGGTGCCAGCCAATTGGCCCGGCACGCCGCTTAATTTGCCGGGGCTTTGGGCCGTGCCGAGTTTGGCCGACAGGACGCGCAGCACCTCGTCCTGCCAGGTCTTGGAAAAACGCCGGCGCGTGCCGTAGTCGGCGATCTTCAAATCGGCCAGGCCCTCGCCGCGCAGCAGCGCGATCTTGCGCTCCAGGCGCTGGCGGCCCTCGACAAAATCAGGCGCCTTGTGCGCGTTGCGGAAATACACCTCATTGACGATGGCCAGCACCGGGATCTCAAACAGGATGGCGTGCAGCCATGGCCCCAGGATGGTGATGTCGATCTCGCCGCTGGGCAGGGGGGTGACGGTGATGTATTTTTCGTTGAGCCTGAACAGGCCCAAAAAGTCCACAAAATCGCTTTTGATGAAACGCATGGAGCGCAGGTAAGCCAGCTCGGCCTCCTGGAAATGCAGGCGGCACAAGGCGCGGATTTCCTCGCGGATCTCGCTGACGTGGGCGGCCAGATTGACGCTGGCGCGGCCTTCGGCGTCCATGCCCGGGTTGCGGCACTTGAACCTGTATTCGACCTGCGCGCCGGGGAATTGGTGCAGCACCACCTGCATCATGGTGAATTTGTAGAGGTCGGTGTCCAGCAGGCTTGTGATGATCATGGATTGGCTTCTTTGACTTTGCCAGCGACGAGTGTAATGATCCGATCGGCCCTGACGCTGAGAATCTGGTTTTGCTCGGCCACCAGCATCGCCATGCCCTGGGCTTTGAGCGCCAGCAAGGCGTCACGGACAGCCTCCACCAGCACCGGGGCAATCCCTTCGCAGGGCTCGTCGAGCAGCAGCAGTGCGGGTGAGGTCATGAGGGTGCGGGCGATGGCCAGCATTTGCTGCTCGCCGCCGCTCATCTGGCCGGCGCGCCTCTCCAGCATGGGCTTCAAGGCGGGGAACAAATCCAGCGCCTTCGCCTCGTTGAGCGCCATGTCGCCGCGCGCGGCCAGACGCAGGTTTTCGCGCACCGTCAGGTTCACAAACAGGCGCCGGTCTTCGGGCACATAACCCAGGCCAGCTTGCGCCCGTCGGTACGAAGCCAATTTGTGGATGCTATTATTTTGATATCTAACTACGCCTGTCGAACGGGGGCCACATCCCATTATGGCTTGCAAAAGTGTGGATTTCCCGGCGCCATTCAAACCTTGCAGCACCACCAGCTCGCCGCCGCCCACCTGCAGCGACACATCAAACAAAGCCTGCGCCGCGCCCCACCAGGCGTTGA
>JANMVT010000246.1:0-9437 GCA_031392945.1 Rhodoferax sp.
GGCGGCGTGTTGGGCGAGGTGGCGATCACGGTTTTGGACAGATCCGCCAGGGTGATGCCGCCGGCGGTGAGCGCGGCCTTCAAGGCGTCCAGGGCCTTGTCATACGCATTGCCGGCGCTGCCGCCCGCAGCGGGCACCAGGCTGCCGGTGAGCAGGTCGCCCAGGCCCGACAAATCTTGCCCCGCCGCTTTGAGCGTGGCCACCACCGAGGTTTGCGCTGCCGCCACCTTGGCGCTGGTCACCCCAGTGGCTGCGGTCGCGTCAAACGCCGCGAAGTAGGCCGCCGGGTCGCCGCCCGCCAGGCTGGCCACGATCAATTGCGTCACAGGCGTGATGTTGGCCACCGCGCTGCTGCCGCCGGTTCCGGTCACCACAGAATTCAGAACGCTGCCGTCGGCGGCGGTGACTTTGGCAAGGCAAGGGAACGCGCCGTTGCTGACGATGACGGTGTAACTGCCGTCGGCATTGGTCGTCGCGCTGCCGGTGCCGCTCGCGCATTTGACTGTGACCGGCCCGCCGCTGATGGCCGCGCCCGTGGCCGCCGTGCCAGTGAGCGTCAGCGCCGGTGTGGCCGCTGCGGGGCTGGAAGAGCCACCGCCCCCGCCGCAGCCTGCAAGAGTTGCCAATGCCGCCCCGGCCAAGGCCAGGGTCAGGCGCTTGATTTGCGTTTTCATGATTTTTCCTTGTAGCTGTGCCTTGCGGCGAATTCGAACCCCGAAACGGGTACAAACATGATCACCAGTTACAGAAAATTACGCATCCCCCAAATGGGGGATAAAACGGGATTTTTTTCCCCTCCATTATGGAGGAGACCGGCTTTTTTTGAGCCGGGCTGTCAGGGCGCTTGCAGGCGTGCCAGCGCCAGCAACAGGTCGGGCTGGCGCTTGGTGCGGGTTTTGGCAAACAGCTCGCCCAGGTGGCTCTTCACGGTGGTTTGGGCCACGTCCAGGGCGCTGGAAATCTGCTTGCCATTGCGGCCCTGGAACAGCTCCAGCGCGACGCGCGACTGCGCGGGCGTGAGGTCGAACACGGCTTCCCACAGCAGCAGGTCGGGCGGGGCGGCATCTTCGGTGCTGTGCACGATCATCAGCACCTGCACCTGGGTGCCAAAAGCAAACATGCTGCGGCTGGGTACAAAGGCGGTGAGGCTAATGGCGGCGGAGGGCGTTGGCCGGGTGTGCCCTGAGGCCGAGGCGCCTGCCGCAGGGTGTTGCGCAAAGCCACGGCTTTTGGCCGCCAACAAGGCTGGGTTGACGCCCGCGCTGGCTGGCCGGGATGCAAGGCGCACCACGCGCCGCTGCGGCGTCAATCCGGCGGCGATGTCATGTTCAATGGCCCGGAAGGCGTCGTCCAGCGCTTCGTCAGTCCGCCGGTCTTGCGCCACCAGGCAGTCGCGCACCAGCAGGAATGCGTTGTGTTCAAACAGGTAAGTTTTGGCGCGTTCGTTGGCGAAACTGACGCCGCGTTGTGCATCCAGCAACCAGGCCGGGCGGTCCATGCGCTGCAAGAGTTCACTGTCGGCGAAGGCTTGCGTGACGCGCTGGCGGGATTGTTGGTACATCGCCGCCGCTTGCTGCAAGTGGTAGGTGATGGATTGGAGGTATTGGCGGTGGCGTGGTTCGAAACAGGTGCCGCCAAGGGGGGAAAGGAAAGCGATGAAATCAACTTCCTCCTCTGTTTCGAAAATTTTCGCACTAGCCGAATGCCGGGCTCCCATCGGAATCAAAAGATCTCTGTAATAGGGTTGAGACAATGCGGTTCTAGCATCAAACTTGTCTTGGTCAAACAGCCATTGGCCCAATGGACTTTGCAGGACAATAGGGATCGGGGATCACAGGCGTGGTAGGTTCGGATGTAGGCAATTTCAGAGTCAACTGGTGATCCTTCTGAAGCATGGCTAAAAAGCACTCCTCCCGTGGTTTTGGCGACTCCAATCATCTGGCATTCGAGCATTCCGAATTGATCGGTGATTTGGCGCAACACCCCTCCCCAACTCCTCGTGCAAGCCCCCGCCTGATAAATCGCCGCAATCGTCCCGTCCAGCGCAGTGTCCATACAACCCAGCCTCCTTGTGGACTGATTTTCATTTGGAAGCCAGGACGCAGGCACAGGTCAGCGGCTATGTTTACCCTTGTGTGGACTCAGTTGCAACAAGCGCTGGGGCGAAACGCAGGGTCGAAAGCGTCATCCTCCCATCCAAAAAGGCAGTGAGGTGGTCTTGTGGCTCTGACAGGCACTTTTCCTGGTCAAATTGGCCTCCAGCCCTCGTGAATATTGCATAGACAGCTACTAAAAATGTAGCCATCAAATCGCCCCGGTGCCGCCACCGCGCAGAGGTGGTTTCCGGATTGACCCGCCGGATTTCAGTGGACACAGGTTAAGGATGTCATTTTGATGCAAAATAGTGTTCATAATAAAGGTTATAACCATGCAAATCGCCCTCAACAATATCGTGCCCATCAGCCAAGCCCGCGCGCGTTTGACGGAGCTGGCTGACGAGGTTGCCACCGATGGCCGCCCCAAGCTGTTCACCCGCAATGGCACCGGTTATGTGGCGCTGATCAGCGCGGGCGAGCTCGAAGCGCTGGAGAATTTTCGCAGCATGGCTTACGCGTACAACCTGGCGGCTCTCACACAAGCGTTGCCTGAAATTCAAGGCGGTTTGGGGCTGAGCATCAATGACTTCCGGGCCAAGGCGCAAGCCCGCGTCAAGAAGTTGAAGAACACTGCCGCGTGACTGTCCGCGAAGTCATCATCACCCGGCCGTTTTGGCAGGCGTTTGAGGCTCAGGCAGATTATTTTGAAAGTGTCAGGCACCAATTCCCCGACGCCGGGCGGCGGCTTGAACGGCTGGCCGGGGACTTGATTGACCGGGTGATTCCACTCTTGGCGCATGCTGCCGACGTCGGGCGTCTGTACCGCCTTAATGCAGGTGGCCCCCAGCTTGCAAAGCCCGGGCTTTCCACGCTGGAGGAAGGCCTGGGCCTGGCCAACGCCACTTTGCGGGAATACGTCGATTCCCAGTTCAACATCCTCTACGCAGTGACGCCGACGCAGGTTTTTTTGATCAATTTGCGCAACCAGAAGCAGGCCGGGTATTGATCAGGCCGAAGCGATGCGTGTCAAGGAAAGCGCTTGCAGCAGGCCGTGTCCATCGAGGGTTTTTGGCCTCCAGCCCACGTGGATACTTCGTAGGTAGCTACTAAAAATGTAGCACTTGTATCGCCCGGAACAAAGTGATATATTTGTATCACTTAAGGGGAAATCATGGCAACTGCGACTTTGCGCAACTGGGGTGGCTCGATCGCGCTGCCCATCCCGAAAGACTTGCTCTCCCTGGTCTCGCTGGGGGCGGGCAGCGAGGTCAATGTGGACGTGCAGGCGGGACGCCTGGTGATCGAGGCGGCGCGTCCGCGCCACACCCTGGCGCAACTGATGAAGGAACACAAGGCCCTGAAGTTGCCGCATGATCCGGCCTGGATCGACTTTGAGCCGCTTGTATCAGAGAAATCCTGATGGCCCGCAAATTGCCCCAGCGCGGGGATATCTGGTCGGTGGACCTCAACTCCGCCAAAGGCCGCGAACAATCGGGCGTTCGCCCGGTCTTTGTGCTTTCTGCCGCCGATGAAACCTTGACCATCGTATTGCCCATCACGCAGGGCCATTCGCTGGCACGCAGCCTGGGTTTCGCGGCAACTCTCAACGCAGCGGGCACCAGAACCCAGGGCATCGTCATTTGCAACCAGCCCCGAACCATTTCATTGGGCGAACGTGGCGGAAAAAAGATCGAGCAGGCGCCGACGTTCGTTGTGATGGATGTGCTGGATCGCCTGGCCCCGCTGGTCACCTGAATGGACATCGAACCCGTCCGCGCCGACAGCCCCTGCGGCGCCTTGATCCACGGCGTGGACTTGGCCCAGGCCCTGTCGAGCGCGCAAGTCGCCGGCATCCGCAGCGCCTGGCTGGCGCACCAGGTCATTGCCTTCCCTGGCCAGAAGCTTGCGATTGAGGACCTGGAGCGTTTCGCCTTTTGCATCGGGCCGCGTGGCGAAGATCCGTACATCGCCGGGCTGCCGGGCCACCCGCACGTGGTCGAAGTCAAGCGCGAGGCCGATGAGCAGAGCAAGCTGTTCGCCGAGACCTGGCATTCGGACTGGAGCTTTTTGCCGTCGCCGCCGGCCGGCACCGTGCTGTACGGCGAGGTGATTCCGCCGCTGGGCGGTGACACGCTGTTTGCCGACCAATACGCCGCCTGGGACGCGCTGCCGCAGGCATTGCGCGCCGTGGTCGAAGGCAAACAGGCGGTCCACTCGGCGCGCGGCGGGTATTCACGCGACGGCTTGTACGGCGAGCGCGACAAGGGCCGCTCGATGGCGATCCTTTATGGCGACAGCGCGCTGAAAACCCGCCTGCACCCGCTGGTGCGCACGCACCCGGAAACAGGCCGCAAGGCGCTGTTTGTCAACGCGGGCTACACCATTGGCATCGAGGGCATGCCGGCGGCCGAGGCGGGCGATGTGTTGCGGCAGTTGTTCAAACACCAGGTGGAGGAGCGCTTCGTCTACCGGCACCATTGGTCGCAAGGCATGTTGACGCTATGGGACAACCGCTGCCTGCTGCACGCCGCCACGGGTGGTTACGAAGGCCACCGGCGCCTGCTGTTGCGCGTGACTGTGGCGGAGCGCCAGGCCGGTTTGTCGCCGGTTTGACTGCGGGCCAGACGCCGGTGTAGGCGCAGGCGAGTTCAGGCGGATTTTCCGATTTTTCCAAGGAAATCGGCAATTTTCCCTCGTTGGATATGCGTAGTTAGCTATATTTTCAATAGCTATCCGACACTCAATCCTGCGCCGTGACGCGCAGAAAACTGGCAAATCGCGGTTTGCCGCCAGGTGTGACATCGCGGTAGCTGTAGGTGACCGTGCTGCCGATGGCGGGCGGGTTCTGCCGCTCTGCGTCCGACAGGCCGCTGCCCAGTTTGAACCGTTGCCCGTCTGGCGTTTTGACATCCAGCGCGCCCAGCATGCCATCGAATTTGCCTTTGCCCGGAGTGTGGCCGACGACCACGGCTTCAGCGTCATGGACCTGCTTGAGTTTGAGCAGCACGTCATTGCGGCCCGTGGTGTACGGCGCGTCAGCCAGATGCAGCATCAGGCCCTCGCCGCCAGCCGCCACCACCGCCTTGAGCCGGGCCTGCAAAGCGGCATGGCTGGGCAGCTTGGACTGCTCAACTGCCTGCAACTGGGGCCAGGCCGCGCCTTGCGCCATGATTTGCAGCAAAATCGCGCGCTGTGCGAACGACTCGCCGCCCTGGGGCGCCTCAAACACCATGTATTTGACCTGTCGCCATTCGGCGTCGATGGGCTGGGTCTTGCGCACTGCGCCGGAGACGGCGTCAAACTGGCCGCGCCCCATCCACAATTCACCGTCCAGCGCGGATTTGGGCAGTCTGGCCAGAAACCAGGCCGGCGCGCTCACCGTGCGCCCGCTCCTGAACTTGAGCGTCTGGCCGTCCCAGAGGGCGCGCACACCGTCGAGCTTTTCACTGACCATGTAACGCGAGGGGTCGACGCCAGGCGGCGCGTTGACCGCCAAAAGCAGACCCCCGCCGGTTCTGGCGAACAGCGCCGGGCCAGTTCCCAGCGCGCCCAAGCCGGCCAGCCAAGCCACTAGCCGGGTCTGGAAAAAACGTCGTTGAATCATCATCTTGGCATCATATCGGCCTCGCCCGGGCTTTGTCCCAAGGGTTTGAAATCGGCAAACCTGATTGCGCTGAAATCCCCGTCCTGCTATACTAGAAGGCTTTTCGGAATTTGCCGAAGGCGCTCTCGTCTCTGACTGGATGGGTTCGTATCACGTTTTTTCAGTCAGATTTCAAACGTTGAGGGACGTTTTTCAATAATGCCAACCATTAACCAGCTAGTGCGTCAAGGCCGCGAGGTCGAGACCATCAAGTCGAAGAGCCCTGCCATGCAGAACTCTCCGCAGCGCCGCGGCGTGTGCACCCGTGTGTACACCACGACGCCCAAAAAGCCAAACTCCGCCTTGCGTAAAGTCGCCAAAGTGCGCCTGACGAACGGGTTTGAAGTCATTTCGTACATCGGCGGCGAAGGCCACAACCTGCAGGAACACAGCGTGTGCTGGTTCGCGGCGGCCGTGTCAAGGACTTGCCCGGCGTGCGTTACCACATTGTGCGTGGTTCGCTCGACCTGCAAGGCGTGAAAGACCGCAAGCAGTCGCGCTCCAAGTACGGTGCGAAGAAACCAAAAGCCAAATAAATTGGCTTGAACCAAAAGCCAAATAAAACTGGTTTTAGGCAAACCAATAATTGATTTGACAGGTGCTGTTTCCCGCGTGGCGCGGTGATCCAGCGTAGTGACCCGATTTTGGGTCGAGTAAGTGAGGGTTTGAATAACTCTCGCGACAGCCGAATCGGCTGTCAACTGAAGCAATAAAAGGAAATAAAATGCCACGTCGTCGCGAAGTCCCTAAACGTGAAATCCTGCCCGATCCAAAATTCGGCAATGTCGAGCTGTCCAAATTCATGAACGTGATCATGGAAGGCGGCAAAAAAGCGATTGCTGAACGCATCATTTATGGCGCCCTGGAGCAGATCGAGAAGAAAAACCCCGGCAAAGACCCGGTTGAAGCCTTCACCATGGCCATCAACAACGTCAAACCCATGGTTGAGGTGAAGTCCCGCCGTGTCGGCGGCGCCAACTACCAGGTGCCCGTTGAGGTGCGCCCGGTCCGCCGCCTGGCTCTCTCCATGCGCTGGATCAAGGAAGCCGCCCGCAAGCGTGGCGAGAAGTCCATGGCGCTGCGCCTGGCCAACGAACTGATGGAAGCCACCGAAGGCCGTGGCGGCGCCATGAAGAAGCGTGACGAAGTTCACCGCATGGCAGAAGCGAACAAGGCATTCAGCCACTTCCGCTTCTAAAAGCTGTCCCCATCTGGATAGCGGGCCCGCACTACCTCGATAGAGGTGGCGGGCCTGTCCCCCTTAACGAAAGATCATCATGGCTCGCCATACTCCCATTGAGCGTTATCGCAACATCGGCATTTCTGCGCACATCGACGCTGGAAAAACCACGACCACCGAACGCATTCTTTTTTACACCGGCGTGAACCACAAAATTGGTGAAGTGCACGACGGCGCGGCCACAATGGACTGGATGGAACAGGAGCAGGAGCGTGGCATCACGATCACCTCGGCTGCGACCACTTGTTTCTGGAAGGGCATGGAAACCAATTTCGAGGAACACCGCGTCAACATCATTGACACGCCCGGCCACGTTGACTTCACGATTGAAGTCGAGCGTTCCATGCGTGTGCTCGACGGCGCCTGCATGGTGTATTGCGCCGTGGGCGGGGTGCAGCCCCAGTCTGAGACCGTCTGGCGCCAGGCCAACAAATACAAAGTGCCGCGTCTGGCCTTTGTCAACAAGATGGACCGCACCGGCGCGAACTTTTTCAAGGTCTATGACCAGATGAAGCTGCGCCTCAAAGCCAACCCGGTGGCCATCGTGATCCCCATCGGCGCCGAAGAAAACTTTGTCGGCGTGATTGACCTGATCAAGATGAAGGCCATCTATTGGGACGAAGCCTCACAGGGCATGAAGTTCGAATACAAAGAGATTCCCGCCGAACTGCTGGCCCAAGCCAAAGAGTGGCGCGAGAAGATGGTTGAAGCTGCGGCCGAAGCCTCGGAAGAATTCATGAACAAATACCTTGAAGAAGGCGACTTGACCGAAGACGAAATCAAGCTTGGCATCCGCACACGCACCATCGCCAGCGAAATCCAGCCAATGTTGTGCGGCACCGCGTTCAAGAACAAGGGCGTGCAGCGCATGTTGGACGCCATCATTGAATTCATGCCGTCACCAGTGGACATTCCGCCCGTAAAAGGCATGGATGAAGACGAAAACCCGGTCACCCGCAAGGCGGACGACAGCGAAAAGTTCTCGGCCTTGGCGTTCAAATTGATGACCGACCCGTTCGTCGGCCAGCTCACTTTTGTGCGCGTTTATTCCGGCGTGCTGCAGAAGGGCGACAGCGTCTACAACCCGATTCGCGGCAAGAAAGAGCGCATCGGCCGCATCGTGCAAATGCACGCCAACAACCGTCAAGAAGTCAGTGAAATCCGCGCCGGCGACATCGCCGCCTGCGTTGGTTTGAAAGACGTCACCACGGGCGAAACCCTGTGTGACCCGTCGGCCATCGTGATGCTGGAGCGCATGGTGTTCCCTGAGCCGGTGATCACCCAGGCGGTTGAGCCGAAAACCAAGGTTGACCAGGAAAAAATGGGCATCGCCTTGCAGCGTCTGGCGCAGGAAGACCCGTCTTTCCGCGTCAAGACCGACGAAGAGTCCGGCCAGACCCTGATCGCCGGCATGGGCGAGTTGCACCTTGAAATCATCGTGGACCGCATGAAGCGCGAGTTCGGCGTGGAAGCCAACGTCGGCAAGCCCCAGGTGGCCTACCGCGAAACCATCCGCAAGACCGTTGAAGACTCTGAAGGCAAATTTGTGCGCCAGTCCGGCGGCAAGGGCCAGTACGGCCACGTCGTGCTCAAGATCGAACCCAACGAGCCAGGCAAGGGCTTCCAGTTTGTCGACGCCATCAAGGGCGGCGTGGTGCCACGCGAGTACATCCCGGCAGTTGAAAAAGGCGTAATCGAAGCGCTGACTGCCGGCGTGCTGGCCGGTTACCCGGTGGTTGACGTCAAGGTCACGCTGCACTTCGGTTCGTACCACGATGTGGACTCGAATGAAAACGCCTTCAAGATGGCGGCGATCTTTGGTTTCAAGGACGGTTGCCGCAAGGCCAACCCGGTCATCCTAGAACCCATGATGGCCGTCGAAGTGGAAACGCCAGAAGACTACGCCGGCAACGTGATGGGCGATTTGTCCTCACGCCGCGGCATGGTGCAGGGCATGGAAGACATGGTCGGTGGCGGCAAGGCCATCAAGGCCGAAGTGCCCCTGTCAGAAATGTTCGGCTACTCGACCACCCTGCGCTCCATGTCACAAGGCCGTGCCACCTATACGATGGAATTCAAGCACTACACGGAAGCCCCGCGCAATGTGTCTGAAGCCATCATGGCGGCCCGGGCGAAGTAACAAGCCAGAGACCTTGCGGATCAGCGCGCCAGCCACACGAAGTGGGCCAGCCCTGACCCCAACTGATTAGATGCATCTGTCTGCGATTTCGCACCCCGAGCTGCCCGTGGCAAGGGACAAAGTGACGAACTGCAAACATTAAACCAACACACGGGCATTGCTCTTTTAAGGAATTGAAAAATGGGAAAAGAAAAATTCGCACGCACCAAGCCCCACGTCAACGTGGGCACGATTGGCCACGTCGACCATGGCAAGACCACCCTGACGGCAGCCATCACCACCGTGCTGGCAGCCAAGTTTGGCGGCCAGGCCAAGGCC
>JANMVT010000253.1:0-10778 GCA_031392945.1 Rhodoferax sp.
TGTCGCCAAGCGCACGGTGCAACTCGGCCAGCGCGTGGCGGCCGGCACCCCGGTGATGTCGGTCATCGCGCTGAACCAGCTCTGGGTGGATGCCAACTTCAAGGAAGTGCAGTTGCGCAACATCCGCATTGGCCAGCCCGTGACGCTGACGGCTGATGTCTACGGCAAGAAAGTGGAATACACCGGCACCGTGGCCGGGCTGGGCGCAGGCACAGGCGCTGCGTTTGCACTGCTGCCCGCGCAGAATGCCACAGGCAACTGGATCAAGGTGGTACAGCGTGTGCCCGTGCGCGTGACGATTGACGCCACACAGCTTGCGCAAAACCCGCTGCGCGTGGGCTTGTCCATGGATGCCACCGTCGATGTACGCAACAAGGACGGCAAGATGCTGGCCGATGCCCCACGCGCGGCGGCCCAGGTTCAAACCCAGGTCTACGCGGCACTCGACAACGGCGCCGCCGAGGCGGTGCGCAAGGTCATCGCGGCCAATCTAGGCCGCGCGGTCACGGCCAGCAAGTGACACCCAGATGAGCAGCCCGGCACGCGCCTCGACCGCAGTACCTTATATCCCGGTGCCACTGGAGGGCTCCGCGCGCCTGTGGGGCACGATTGCCGTGTCGGCGGCCACCTTCATGAACGTGCTGGACTCGTCGATTGCCAACGTCTCCCTGCCCGCCATTGCCGGTGACCTGGGCGTCAGCCCCAACCAGGGCACCTGGGTCATCACGAGTTTTGGCGTGGCCAACGCGATTTCATTGCCGCTGACTGGCTGGCTGGCCCAGCGGTTCGGCCAGGTCCGCCTGTTCGTGGCCAGCATTCTGCTGTTTGTGCTGAGTTCGATGATGTGCGGCCTGGCGCCCAACATGACGACGCTGATCATCTTCAGGGCCGTGCAGGGTTTTGTCGCCGGGCCCATGATGCCGCTGTCGCAGACCTTGCTGCTGGCCAGTTACCCGCGTGCGCTGGCGGGCCTGGCCATGGCGCTGTGGGCCATGACAACCTTGATAGCGCCCGTCACCGGCCCCCTGCTGGGCGGCTGGATCACCGAGAACTTCGCATGGTCGTGGATTTTTTACATCAACGTTCCCATCGGCCTGGCGACCGCCTTTCTCACCTGGTCGATCTTCCACAAGCGCGAAAGCGTCACCCGCAAATTGCCGATTGACGGCGTCGGCCTGGGCTTGGTGGTGCTGTGGGTCGGGGCGCTGCAAATCATGCTGGACAAAGGCAAAGAGCTTGACTGGTTCCATTCCCCCCTTGTTGTTGGCCTGGGTGTGGTGTCGCTGGTCGGGTTTGCTTTTTTCCTGGTGTGGGAGCTGACCGACGAGCACCCGGTGGTGGACTTGCGCCTGTTCAAAAAGCGCAATTTCTGGTCGGGCACGGTGGCCGTTGCCATCGGTTATGGCCTGTTTTTTGGCAACGTGGTGCTGCTGCCGCTGTGGCTGCAGCAGTACATGGGTTACCCCGCCATCCAGGCCGGCATGCTGCTGGCGCCGGTGGGCCTGTTTGCCATGATTCTGTCGCCGGTCGTGGGCAAAAACATCAACAAGTTTGACCCGCGTTATCTGGCCACCTTTGCCTTCATGGTGTTTGCCGTGATTCTGACCATGCGTTCGCATTTCAGCACCCAGGTGGACTTCAACACCATGATGATCCCGACCCTGATCCAGGGCGCCGGCATGGCATTTTTCTTCATCCCGCTGTCCACCATCACCCTGTCGGGCCTGAGCCAGGCGCAGATGCCCGCCGCCTCGGGCCTGACCAACTTTGCACGCATCACGGCCGGCTCGTTTGGCACGTCCATCGCTACCACCGTCTGGCAGAGCCGCGCGGGCCTGCACCACGCGCAGTTGACGGAAGCGGTGAACGCCGGCAGCAGTGCCAGCAACGCCATGCTGTCGGGCTTGAGCACGGCCGGCCTGAGCCCCGAACAGGCGCTGGCGCAAGTCAACCGGCTGGTGGACCAGCAGGCCTTCACACTTGCTGCCAACGATGTTTTTTTTGGTTCCGCCGTGATCTTCTTGCTGCTGATCCCGCTGGTCTGGGTGTCGCGTCCGCTGCCAGGCGGCATGGGCGGCGCGGCCGATGCGGCGGCGGGTGCGCATTGATATTCTCCAATAAAACAGGGCGTTTGCCCTCGCGAAATATGCGTAGTTAGCTATTTAATATATAGCATTCGCCATCTCAAGGGCATTCACAACCGCAAGGCGCGTGCGTAACCGGTCATCTCCAGGTAGCCGTGGCCCACCAGTTTGGCATTGCTGTCAAACAAATCGCACAGGCCTTCCCAATAAATCGCGCCGGTGGAAGCGCGGCTGTCAAGCTCCTGGTTGTCGATGACGGCTTTTACGGTATAAAAATCGGCTGGCGTGCGCACGATCCATTCCACCGGGTAACTGGCCTGGCTCAGGCTGCTTTTCCAGCTGCGCTGGCGGCTGAAAACCACCTCGCCGCGGCTGAAGCCAAAACGCTGTCCCGTGCTGGAGCGAAACGAGCCGCCGTCCCACAAGGCCTTGCCCGCCTTGTCGCGCAACTGAAACGCGGTGAGCGCGCTGCCGTCCAGAAAATTCATGCCGATCCAGTCCCAACCCACCGCGTCCGGGTGCATCAATTCCTGGCTCCACTCGTGGTCCAGCCAGGCCGTGCCGCGCACCGCAAAACGCTGCTGCCCCAGGGCGATTTCACCCTCGGCCGCCAGTTGCGGTCGGCTGTAGTAAAAACTCGCCTGTTTCTCCTGCGGCCCCTTGCGCGACAGGCCCTTGTCGCCTTGCAGCAGGAGGCTTTGCGTCTCCTTGAAATTCAGGCTGAACTTGAAATCCTGCGCCACCACGGACGCCGTGTAGATCGCGCCGGTCTGCAGCAAAGCCCAGTCCTTGATCTGCACGTCGGTGCGATCTGTCCCGGCCCGGGCCAGGTCAAAACCCGCGCGCACGATGCGCTGGTCGTGCCACAGCCGTTTGCCCCGCACGTCGGTGACGGCAGCGTGCGCGAACAGCAGTTGTTTGGCGGCGAATTTCGAGCCCATCGCCTGTGTGGCTTCCACGCGCGAGCGAAAGAAAGTCACCTGAAACCCGAACACCCGCGCCGCTTTGTCGCTTCGCGCATCCTGCGTATTGCCTTGCGTTTGCACCTGGCCCGTCACGTACCACCACTCGGTGGCGAAGTCGGGGTGGCTGGCGTTGTCACGCGGGAAAACCAGGGCTCTGGGCGCCAGTGCATGCGCATCCCAGGCGCCGGCCAAACCCGCCAGAACCAGGGCGCGGCGCAGCCGGTTGATGACGGACGGCACGGGGCTGGAAGGCTTGCGCCCGGTGGGGTTCATGCCAAGATTGTGGCCGGAACAGGAATCCGGACTGGGCGCTTGATCCGGCAACGGCATCACCAGTCTTCTTTCACCGCCAGCACCGCGTCGCGCCCGGCGGCCGCGCGCCCCGCCAGCCAGGCCGTCACCGTGCCTGCCGCCACCACCGCGCCGCACAGCAGGGCCAGGCGCGGCCAGGGCAGGGCCATCTCCATCGTCCAATGAAAACTTTGCGGGTTGACAATCTTTACCAGCACGACAGAAATGCCCAGGCCCAGCAGCAAACCGGCCACGGCGCCCACGCCCGTCCAGGCCAGGCCTTCCCCGGCGACCACGGCCAGCACCTGCCTGCGCGTCAGGCCCAAATGCGCCAGCAGGCCAAACTCCTTGCGCCGCGCCAGCACCTGGGCGCTGAAGCTGGCCGCCACGCCAAACAGGCCAATGCCGATCGCCACCGCCTGCAGCCAGTAGGTGACGGCGAAGCTGCGGTCGAAGATCCTGAGCGACACCGCGCGGATTTCGCCGCTCGACGCAAAATCAAGCAGGCGCCCCGCGCCCGGCGCGCCGGCGTCGGCCAAGGCGCGAATCCGCTGCTGCACCTGCGCGGCATCGGCGCCGGCTTGCAGCCAAAGCGCCATGTCGTTGACGCGCAAATCGCCGGTCAGGCGCTCGTAGTCCTGCACACGCATGGCGATGCTGCCGCCCTGGCGGGCATAGTCGCGCCAAACGCCAGCTACAAAAAAAGTAGCTGACTGTGCATGACTGGCGAGGGAAATTGCCCGATTCAATGCCCCAAACGGCTGGCCGGGCACGGCGCCGTGCAGATCCAGCATGGCTTCGCTCACATAGATGCCGATCTGGCCCGCAGGCACCGGCAAGGCGTCGCCGACCAGGGGCAGGTCGCGCGCGGGCACGTCAATCGTCCGGGCCGTCAGTGCGACGGCAGGTTTGTCGTTCTGCAATTGCAGCAGACGCACGCGCTGCGTGGCCACACGCTGCACACCGGCCACGCCCCCGACGGCCTGCACAAAGCCGGGCTGGAAAAACGCCGTCTCGCCGGCGCTGGCGGAACTGGCGGTGCGCAGGTACATCTCGGCAGGCAACACGCTGTCGAGCCAGTGCATCACCGAGTCGCGAAAACTTGCCACCATCACGGTCAACGCCACCGCCAGGCTGAGCGAGGCCACCACGCCGCTCACCGCCACGCTGGCGCTCTGGCGCACCCGGCGCGCGCGCTCCACAGCCAGCAGGGGCAGGGCGCGGTGCTGAATCCATGGGCTTAATTGATCGAGCAGCAAGCTGATCAGCCAGGGCAGGGCGACGATGCCGCCCACCAGCCACAGCCCGACCGCCAGGTAGGCCGCCACTGGGATGCCATAAATGGCTGGAGCCCTCGTCAACAATACGCCAGCAGCTATCAGAACAATACCAAGCCAGCGCGGCGAGGCGCCAACTTCAAACGCGCCCATGCCCTTGAGCGTCTGCGCCGGCGGCAAGCGGGCCGCTTGCCGCGCGGGCCACCAGCCGCCCGCCAGGGCGGCGCACAGCCCCAGCCCACCGTACAAAAACGCCGCCAGCCCATCCCATTGCAAGGCAGGCGCCACCCCGGCAAAATAGCCGCCACCCAGGTCGCCACCCAACAGGCGCAGCGCGGCAGCAGCCAGGGCCGTGCCCAGGGCGACGCCCATCAGACTGCCCGCCAGGCCCAAGATTGCGGATTCCCACAACACCAGGCGCAGGCGCTCACTGCCGGTCAACCCCAACACGCCCAGCAGGGCGAACTGCTGGGCACGTTTGGCCACACTCAGGGCCAGCACCGAGAACACCAGAAACGCGCCAGTAAACAGCGCCACCAGGGCCAGCACGCTCAGGTTGACGCGGTAGGCGCGCGACAGGTTGCCCAGGCGGGCGGTGTCATCCTCTGGCGCGGCCAGGCGCAAGTCCTGGGGCCAATCAGGCGCGTTTTGCAGGGCCTGCGTGAAGGCTTCGCGCCCCACGGCGGGGCGCAGCCGGATGTCGATGCGCGAGAGCAGGCCGGTCTTGCCAAAACGTTCCTGCGCCGCGCCAATGTCCATCACCGCCAGCGCCGCGCCGCCGGCCTGCACCGTGCCCGCGATTTGCAAGGCCACCGTGTCCAGCCCTGACTGCAGGCGAAGATTTTTGGCGCTGTTGTCATCGTTGTTGCCGTTGCGGTTTGGGGAGCCTGCCAGCAGCGCCTGGGCCGCTGCGTTCAGAAACACGCTGTCAGGCGCAAACAGCGCCATGCGGTCGGCGCCCGCAGCCAGGCGCGGCAGCAACACTGGCGCCACGTGGGCGACCACCAGAGCGTCAACCCCCAGCACACGAACCGGCAGGCGTTTGCCATTCGGGGTCAAAACATAGGTATTGAGTTCCAGCACGGGCGAGGCCTGCGCCACCTGGGTGTGGTTGGCCACGCGGCCGTACACCGCTTCATCGAACTGGCCCTGGCTTGAGCGCAGCGCCAGATCGGCCTGGCCGCTGGCCGAGCGCACCGCCTGGGCGAATTCATCCAGGGCGGAAGCGTTGATCAAATGCACAGAAAACGCCAGCGCCACGCCCAGCATCACCGCTGCCACGGCGGCCAGGTTGCGCCAGGGGTGGTGGCGCAGCTCTTGCCAGGAGAAAGTTTTAAGCAGTTGCAGCAAAACAGTGGGCACTAATCAATACATTCGCCAGTACATTCACCAGTACATTCGCCAGTATATTCACCGCCATGCCCAATCTCCCCGCGCCCGCCTTGTCCCCGCCCGATCTCCCCACCTACAACGATGTCATCGCCGCAGCCATCCGCCTCGACGGCCACGCCCACCGCACGCCCGTGCTGCGCTCCAGCACAGCGGACCAGCTACTCGGCGCCGAGCTGTTTTTCAAGTGTGAAAACTTCCAGCGCATGGGCGCCTTCAAGTTTCGCGGCGCCTTCAACGCCATGGCCATGCTCGACGACGCCCAGCGCAAGGCCGGCGTGGTGTGTTTCTCGTCGGGCAACCATGCCCAGGCGGTGGCCCTGTCGGGCCAGTTGCTGGGCATTGCCACCCACATCCTGATGCCGCAGGACGCGCCGCCGCTCAAGATCGAGGCCACGCGCGGCTACATCAAGCCCACGCAAATCCTGGGCAGCGAGGTCATCCTGTTCGACCGCTTCAAGGACGACCGCGAGGCCCTGGCGCGCCAGCTGGCAAGCGAGCGTGGCCTGACCCTGATCCCGCCCTATGACCGCGCCGACGTGATTGCGGGCCAAGCCACGGCGGCCAAAGAGCTGTTTGAGGAGGTCGGCGCGCTGGACTACCTGTTTGTCTGCCTGGGCGGTGGTGGTTTGCTCAGCGGCTCGGCCCTGTCGGCGCGCGCGCTGTCGCCGCATTGCAAGGTCTACGGCGTCGAGCCCGAGGCCGGCAACGACGGCCAGCAATCCTTTCGCTCGGGCAATTTGCGGCGCATAGAAACACCCAAAACGATAGCAGACGGCGCGCAGACGCAGTCGCTTGGCAAGGTCAATTTCGCATTGATCAGCCGCGACGTGCAGGACATCCTGACCGTAACCGACGCCCAGCTCATCACCGCCATCCGCTTCTTCGCCGAGCGCATGAAGATGGTGGTGGAGCCCACTGGCGCCCTGGGCTTTGCCGCCGCCTGCAACGCCAATTTGCCCCTGCGCGGCAAGCGTATTGGCGTGATCGTGAGCGGTGGCAATGTCGATTTGGGCACTTTTGCGCGCTTGATCGCAGACCCTGCTTGAGAGCCTCATCAAACCCGCAAAATTGAGACTTTGTTCTCATTCCAGCACTTGACCAAATCCGTAGCGCGGTTACATTGAGTCACATGTCGGTGTCAAGGCGAATACCCTTGGCGAACAAAGCACCAGTCCCCTGAATCGTGATGCTACCGGCGCCAATACTTAAAAAAGCCAGGTCCTTGTGACCTGGCTTTTTTTGCGTTGCGGCTTTGATCATCGTGGTTTTTGGCCTCTGCATTCGGGGCGTTTCACAGCGCGCCAGAACCCCCGCAGCGCCGCTGGCGCTCAACTGTCGCTGGCCCTTCGGGCGACCATCTGCAGTACGCAACGATGGGGCCGTCGCGCAAACTCGCTGCGCTCAGACACGAGGTTGGTACCGCCGTGTTGCACCATGTTGTGGCCAACATCCCACACGCTGTAGGCCGTCAGTGAGGGCAGAAAGGCGATGCGCCCCAGCCACTTGTTCAATCTGCGGTGCGGGGTCAGGCTGTTGTGTGTTGTGGCAGCCGTCATGGCCGACGATGAACAGGCGCCCAATCACAATGCCCGCCGACAGCCCACACACGAGCTTGAGCCAGACCGCGCCAGCCAGCGCCACACCGGCCAGCAGGGCCAGCCATAGCACATAGTCGAAAGCCAGCAGGCCCAGCGCGCGCCAGGTCGAGCGTTGCGCCATGGGCAACAACCAGGACCGGAGGACCTTGCGATGCGGCAGTGGTTCATCCGGACGCAGCGCATGCGCCGTGGGGGCCGGGGGTGTGAATTGAGGTGCCAGGGGTTCAAAGGGACATGTCATGGACCAGACCAGGAAAAGTGGCTGAAGATCGCCATAGGCTGCGACCACGGGCATGGCGATGCTAGTGCCACGAGCATGTTTTGATCCATGTCAACGCAAGGGCAGAGAGCCACTCGGCGGCGTGGCAGTGCCACAATCCCATCATGACCATCCAGCGAGTTTTCATCCAGGCTCAGGACTTCAATCTTGCCGACGAGGTCAGCGCCTTGCGTGCTGCGGACAAACGCGTCGGCGCCGTGTGCAGTTTTATCGGCACGGTCCGCGACCGGAATTCGGGAAGTGAGGGAGAAGTCAGCACGCTCGAACTTGAGCACTACCCCGGCATGACCGAAAAATCCATCGAGGCCATGATTGATGAAGCCCACCGGCGTTTCGACATTTTTGGTGCCCGCGTGGTCCACCGCATCGGCTTGCTGCAACCGCTCGACCAGATCGTGATGGTGGCCGTCACCTCGGCCCACCGGGGCGAGAGTTTCAAGGCCTGCGAATTCTTGATGGACTATCTCAAAACCCAGGCGCCGTTCTGGAAAAAAGAGTCAACACCGGAAGGCGCGAAATGGGTTGACGCCAGGGTCAGCGACGACACTGCGCTGCTGCGTTGGGGCATCAAGGCCAGCAACTCGGCTGCGGACAGCGCCTAGGCGACCCGCCGCGAAAAATAGACCACGCTCAAGGCCAGCAGGGCCAGCCAGGCCGCCATGCCCGGCGCGCCAAAGACCTGCAAACTGGCGCCGCTGACCAGTGGGCCGACAGCACCGCCCAAGGTGTAGCCGGTGATCATCGCGGCGGTTCCAGCCGATGTGGCCTGTCCCTTGAACTGGTGCGCCACGCGAATCATGGTCAGTGTGTACAAGGCGCCGCCCACACCACCCCAGAAGAATGCGCTAACCCACAACAGCGATTGCATTTGCCCTATCGCTCCAAATGCCAGGCTGGCCAGCAGCAGCACGGCACCCGCAGCGCCGAACAGGCGCCCTGGCGCCACACGGTCAGCCAGCAGGCCGGCCGGCCACTGAAACAGGAAGCTGCCCAGCCCCAGCACGCCGACCACACTGGCCGCCGCAGCGATGTTCAGGCCCATCACGGCGCCCTGGGCGGCGCTCAGGCTGCTCAGCCCCGACTCAAAAACGCCGCCGGCAAAGGCGATGGCCACCAGGGCCGGCACCATCTTCACGGCACCCCAGGTGGACTGGGCGGTTTGCACGGCATCGGCGGGGGGATGGCCTGCCGGGCCCTGCAACGCTACGGCGTCGCCATGGTGCATCCAGCAGGCAATCAGGGCGCCAGCGGCCTGCACGGCACAGGCCAGTGCCAGTGTCTGCTTGGCCGTGGTCTGCAACAGGCCGGGCACAAACGGCCCCAGCGTCATGGCCGCGCCCAACATGGTCTGGTACAGGCCGGTGATCTGGCCGCGCCGGTCCGGCGGTGAATGCCGGGCGATCAGGGATTCGGTGGCGTTCCACACCGCCGCCGAGCCGACAGCGCCCAGCACGGCGAAGGCGCACCAGGCCAGCACCGGCTCAAACACCGCAAAGCCCAGCGTCGCAACGAGTTGCAGGCCCATGCCGATGCGGTGCGCTGGAACCTCGCCAATGTGGGCCAGCCATTGCGGCATAACCGGAATCAGCAGCGCAATGCAGGTGAAACCGATCATGGCAAAAGCGCCAATCGCCACCGGCCCCAGGCCGCGTTGCTGCAACAGAACCGCCAGGATGGGCCCATACATGGCGTACGAGCCGACCAGCAGTGCGGTGCCCATGGCGATGCGAAATACCGGGTGCCTCATGGAATCCTGTTATTTTTGACGGCGGGAGCTTGATCCTGATCAAGCTGTGAGCAAGTGTTGATCCCTATATTACGATGAGCTTTGCAAGTGCTTGGGCAGACCGCTCCTGATGCCTTGAAATCCTGCCAATCCACCCTAAATACGCCCCATGAGAACCGACAAACTAACCACCAAATTCCAGGAAGCCCTGGGCGATGCGCAAACTTTGGCGCTGGGGAATGACCACGCCTTCATAGAGCCCGTGCACGTGCTGCTGGCCATGCTGCGCCAGGCTGACGGACCCAAAGCGCTGCTGCAACGCGCTGGCGTCAACGTGCCCGGTCTGACCGCTGCAGCCGAGACGCTGCTTAAAAAGCTGCCCGAGGTGCAGGGCCACGATCAAGTGCAAGTTGGGCGCGACATGGTCTCGCTCCTGCAGGCGTCCGAGAAAGAATCCATCAAGCGGGGCGATCAGTTCATCGCCGGTGAGCTGTTTCTGCTGGCCCTGACCGACAGCAAGCAGGACATCTCCAAGATCGCCAAAGAGAACGGCCTGACCCGCAAGGCGCTTGAAGCCGCCATCGACGCCGTGCGTGGTGGTGAAAGCGTCAAAAGCGCCGACGCCGAAGACCAGCGCGAGTCGCTCAAAAAATACTGCATCGACCTGACCGAACGCGCCCGCATGGGCAAGCTCGACCCGGTGATCGGCCGCGACGATGAAATCCGCCGCGCCATCCAGGTGCTGCAGCGCCGCACCAAAAACAACCCGGTATTGATTGGTGAACCCGGCGTGGGCAAGACCGCGATTGTGGAAGGCCTGGCGCAGCGCATTGTGGCTGGTGAAGTGCCCGAGTCGCTCAAGGGCAAACGCGTGTTGTCGCTTGACATGGCCGCCCTGCTGGCGGGCGCCAAGTTCCGTGGCGAGTTTGAAGAGCGCCTGAAGAACGTGCTCAAAGACCTGGCCAAGGACGAAGGTCAGACCATTGTGTTCATTGACGAATTGCATACCATGGTGGGTGCGGGCAAGGCCGAAGGCGCGATGGACGCGGGCAATATGCTCAAGCCCGCCCTGGCGCGTGGGGAGTTGCATTGCGTGGGTGCCACCACGCTGGACGAGTACCGCAAGTACATTGAAAAAGACGCCGCACTGGAGCGCCGTTTCCAG
>JANMVT010000282.1:0-9204 GCA_031392945.1 Rhodoferax sp.
CCGAGCTCAAGGGCGCGACCAACTTGGTGATCCCGCGCATTGACCACCGCGAAACATCCTATTCACCCGCAGCTTTTGCTGCCGCTTTCCAGTTCATCACGGGCAAAGCGCCCAAGACGACAGCAATTGAAAACGAAGCCACTGTCGTGCTGTACGGCAACATCACGGGCCGGGGTGTTTCGTCGCTGGACGCCAAGTCCGGCAACGACTTCAACAATTTTCCGATCCCTGGCGCCACACTGGAAATTTTCGCCACCGACGCCGGCACCGGCGCACGCCAGGGCGCAGCTATGCATAGCAAAACCGTGGGTGGCGAAGGCCAATGGGGGCCGTTCACGGCCCAACGCGGCGTTCAATACGAATTCGTGGTCACTGCGCCCGGCTACACCACCACGCACATCTATAGCAGCCCGTTTCCGCGCTCGAGCAACATCATCCATCTGCGACCCGAGCGGCTGGCGGACGCCGACAAAACGGCGCAATCGGTAGTGACACTGTTCCGCCCGCGTGGTTATTTCGATGCTGAACGAGACAAGATTGTTCTGGATGGCAAGACCACCTTGCCCGGCGTGCCGCCCTCAGGCGCAGGCGTTGCCAGCAGCAAGATGGCGCTCACCAGCGGCGGCGTGCGCGCGATCAGCGGCGAGTTCAATGGCGAGCGCATCACGGGCCGGACCTGGCCGGCGGCAGAAAACCACGCTGTTGTTCTGGAGATCACGCAGTAGAGCTTGGCGGCGCCTCGGCGAGAGCCCTTCGGGCAGCTTTGGCTGGACGGACCATCCGCCTGCTTTTGCGGACAGCCCATCAGGCAGGCCAGGGCGGATGCCTCCGTGTCACCCGCCGCGACAACAGCACGCTCAATGGCATAGGCCCGGCGCGCGGCTCCTTCTTTACCTGCGGCATCCGCCCTGGCCTGGCTGATGGGCTGCCAGTCAACGCTGGCGGATGGGCTGTAGCCTGCGCTGCAAGCCCCTACTGCGTGATCTCCAGCACAACGGCGCGGTTCTCAGCCGCTGGCCAGGTTCGGCCCGTGATGCGCTCGCCGTTGAATTCACCACTGATGGCCCGCACACCGCCGCTGGTGAGCGCCATCTTGCTGCTGGCAACGCCTGCGCCTGAGGGCGGCACGCCGGGCAGGGTGGTTTGGCCGTCCAGCATGATTTTGTCGCGCTGGGCGTCGAAGTAACCGCGCGGGCGGAACAAGGTAACGATGGACTGGGCGGTTTTGTCCGCGTCGGCAAGTCGTTCCGGCCGCAAATGCACGATGTTGCTGGAGCGCGGAAACGGGCTGCGGTAGATGTGCGTGGTGGTGTAGCCTGGCGCAGTGACCACGAATTCGTATTGAACGCCGCGCTGGGCTGTGAACGACCCCCACTGGCCTTCGCCGCCCACCGTTTTGCTGTGCGCGGCCGCTCCCAGGCGTGCGCCGGTGCCGGCGTCGGTGGCGAAAATTTCCAGTGTGGCGCCAGGGATCGGCATATTGTTGAAGTCATTGCCGGACTTGGCGTCCAGCGAAGAAACACCCCGGCCCGTGATGTTGCCGTAAAGAACGACAGTGGCTTCATTTTCAATCGCCGTCGTCCTGGGCGCTTTGCCCGTGATGAACTGGAAAGCGGCAGCAAAAGCGGCGGGCGAATAGGACGTTTCGCGGTGGTCGATGCGCGGGATCACCAGGTTGGTCGCGCCCTTGAGCTCGGGCCCCGCAAAAGTGACATTGGTGGCCGTGCCTTTGGTGCCAATCCACACGCCATCGGGCTGGGCGAACTTGTCGTTGTTGTCGGAGCGGATGGTCATCCATTTCACTGGCCCCGCGACTTCATCACCCGCAGCGTTTTTGGGCGCGTTCAGGCCCGTCAAAAATGCCCCCGTGCCGGCAAACTCGCTGCCTTCGCGAAAACCCTTGATGGCCCAGACGCCGTGGTTGGGCGTGCCGCCCAGAATGGCGTGGGACACCGTCGCCGCGCCGCCGCCGTTCTGGATGTAGTCGCGGATCGAATTGCCGCCGCGCGAATTGCCGAACAGCACCACCTTGGAAGTGCTGGTGGCTTTGAGGACTTTCTCGACTTCACTCTTCAGATAAGCCATGTTCTCTGCCGTCGATGTGGTGCCCGGCTGCGCCTTGCTGTCGTCGGCGCGGGCCGAAGGGTAGGGCACTTCGATGGCGTACAGGCGCGCGCGCGGCCAGCCGTTGGACTCGAAGCGCCAAAGCGTCGATTGCCAAAGGGCTGCGGTGTCGCCATTGCCGTGCACGAAGACGATGGCTGGCGCGTCCTCCAGGGCTGGCGCGTTCGCCGCAGGGCCCGCGCAGGCAGCCAGAAGGGCGAGGCTGCTGAGCAAACCAAGAGTCAATCGGCGTGAAATCATATTGGGTTCCTCAGTAATCAAGCAAAAAGACGCGGGCCTGAAAATTCAATTCGCGGGATGCAGTGCAAGGCCATCATGTCTGGTTTTAACACAGCAATACGTCTGTATTGCGAGGCTTTGCAACGCCGCAATGCGCCCGGCCATTGGATTTGCAGGCAGGCGTCAAGCAAAAACACCGGCGGAATCTTGCATCCGGTCCGCGACCTCGCCCAAGTGGTGCATTGTGTCGCCAAACGTCATTTCAAGCTGGGTCAACTTGCGAAAGTAATGGCTGACGATGTATTCGTCCGTCACGCCGATGCCGCCGTGCAATTGCACCGCCTGCTGGCCCACGTAGCGCATTGAATTGCCCAACTGGTACTTGGCGCGCGCCATCGCCGCGCGGCGCTCGGGCGCAGGGGCGTTGAGCTTGAGCGTGGCGTAATAACTCATGGAGCGGCCCAGCTCCAGCTCCATCTTCATGTCGGACGCGCGGTGGCGCAGCGCCTGGAAGCTGGAGATGGCCACACCAAAGGCTTTGCGCGTGTTCAAGTATTCCGCCGTGATCGCCAGGGTCTTTTCCATGGCGCCGACCGCTTCGGCGCAGGCGCAGGCGATGCCAATGTCCACCGCGTGTTCCAGCGCAGCCAGGCCATCGAGCGTGATCAGGCTGGCCGGGGCGTCCTTCAGCGTGAGTTCCGCTGCGCGGCCGCCATCTTGCGTGCCGTAACCCCGGCTTGCAACGCCGGCCGCTTTGGCATCCACCAAAAACAGCGCCTGCTTGCCGTCCAGCATCGCCGGCACGATGAAGGCATTTGCCCTGTCGCCGACGGTTACTATGCTTTTAATAGCTGACAACGCATATCCGCCGTGGGCTGAGGCCGATTTTTCTGCTTTTGCGGTGCAAATGCCGAGTTGGTAACGTGCCGCACGCTCCTGGTAGGCCAACACCACCATCGCCTCGCCGCTGGCGATATTGGGCAGCCAGGCGGCCTTGATGTCGGCCGGCGCGTAACCCGCCAGCACGGCGCCAGCGATCAACGCCTGCGCCAGCGGCTCGACCACGATGCCGCGCCCAAGCTCCTCCATCACCACCATGCCCTCCACCGGGCCCATGCCAAGGCCGCCGTCGGCCTCGGGGATGTACAGGCCGCACAGGCCCAACTCGGCCAGTTCACCGTAGGCCTCTTTGGAAAACCCGCCCGCGTCGGCGATGGCGCGGCGGCGCTCGAAGCTGTAGCCCTTGTCAACCCACTTGCGTACCGCGTCGCGGAGTTGTTCCTGTTCGTCGCTGAATTCAAAGTTCATTTTTTACCCCAGCACGGTCTGTGCAATGATGTTTCTCTGGACCTCGTTGGAGCCGCCATAAATGGTGGTCTTGCGCATGTTGAAATAGGTCGATGCCAGCGGCGCGCAATACAGGGCGCCCACCGCGTCACCCTGCCAGCCCGCCTCCATGGCTTCCCGGATCAGGGGCAGGGCGTAGGGCCCGGCGGCCAGCATCATCAATTCGGCGTAACGCTGCTGGATTTCACTGCCGCGAATCTTCAGCAATCCGGCCACATCGAGCGAGTTCTTGCCCGATTTTTCCGCCGACAGGACGCGCAGCACCATCATCTCCAGCGCTACCACCTCGACTTCAAGCTTGGCGATCTCATCGCGAAAGCGCCGGTCTTCAAACACGCCTTCGTCTTTGGCGATGCGCTTCAGGCGCTCCAGTTCGCGTTTGGCGCGGTTCACGTCGGCGATGTTGGTGCGCTCGTGGCTCAAGAGGTGTTTGGCGTAAGTCCAGCCTTTGTTTTCCTCGCCGATCAGGTTCTCCGCCGGCACCTCGACGTTGTCGAAAAACACGTCGTTGACCTCGACGCCGCCGTCCACGGTGCGGATGGGGCGAACGCTGATGCCCTTGGACTTCATGTCGATCAACAGGAAGCTGATGCCGGTTTGTGGCTTGCCTTCATTGCTGGTGCGCACCAGGCAGAAGATCCAGTCGCCGAACTGGCCCAGTGTGGTCCAGGTTTTCTGGCCGTTGACCAGGTAGATGTTGCCCTGGCGTTCGGCCTTGCAGCGCAGGCTGGCCAGGTCTGAACCTGAATTGGGCTCGCTGTAACCCTGGCTCCACCAGACTTCGCCGCTGCCAATGCCGGGCAAAAAACGCTGCTGCTGTTCGGGGCTGCCAAAGGCCATGATGACGGGCGCCACCATCACCGGGCCAAACGGCAGGATGCGCGGCGCGCCGGCCATGGCGCACTCTTCCTCAAACAGGTGTTTTTGGATCGAGTTCCAGCCGGGGCCGCCAAACTGCTTGGGCCAGCCATAACCCAGCCAGCCCTTCTTGCCCAAAATCTTGCCCCAGCCCTGCTGGTCCTCCCGGGACAGATGCAGGGCGTTGTGCACCTTGTGCGAGATGTGCGCGGGCAAACTGGCGCGCACCCAGGCGCGGATGTCCTCGCGAAACTTTTGCTCTTCAGGGGTAAAGGCCAAATCCATAATTTTCTCCAATGATCAGCGAAGCTTGCCACACACGTCGACACCCACGCCCGCGCGGCATTTTTACAGCACTCCACTGTAATCTGCCTAGTTTAAGCACGGTCGTTCTATTTTTGATGTCCAAGTGGCGACAATTGGGCAATGAAAAACATCATCATTTTGATTTCAGGCCGAGGCACCAACATGCGGGCGATTGTCAACGCTGCGCGCCGGGAGAACTGGGAAGCGGCGATTGGCGCGCAAGTCGCCTGCGTGATCAGCAACAAGGCCGATGCTCCGGGCCTGGCCTTCGCCCGAGAAAACGCAATCGCCACCGAGGTGGTCGATCACAAACTGTTCCCAAGCCGCGAGGCCTTTGACGGGGCGCTGGCCGACGCGATCACGCGCCACGGCCAGGCTGGCCCGGGCGCTGGGCTGGCGCTGGTGGCGCTGGCGGGCTTCATGCGCATTCTCACCCCCGGCTTTGTGAAGCGGTTCGAGCGGCGCCTGGTCAACATCCATCCCTCGCTGCTGCCTGCTTTCACAGGACTGAATACGCACCAGCGCGCGATCGATGCGGGCTGCCGTGTCGCCGGCGCCAGCGTGCATTGGGTGACAAATGAGCTCGACGGCGGGCAGATTCTGGCCCAGGCCGCGCTGCCTGTGTTGCCTGGTGACACGGCAGCCACATTGGGGCAACGTGTGCTGGGCCAGGAGCATTTGCTCTACCCCAAGGTGATTTTTGATTTGCTATGTAAAAAATAGCATACTATTCAATAAACACGAGGGAAATTGGCACATTTAACTATCCATCCTGGCAAACCGGGGTTGCGGGGCCCGGCCCAGGGGCCCATCCACCTCGACCTGGCCGTTGAACATGGCAGCCGGCCGCACCCACAGGCCGTGCTCGCCGCCGTGCATGTCATAGAGCGCGCGGTAGAGCGTCATCGGCTCCAGGGTTTCGCTGTGGCGCACGGTGCCCACCACCTCGTACAGGCCCCCCTTGTAGTGGCGGTAACGGCCAGGCGGCGTGGTGATCAAGGGCGGCATTTTTTCGTCAGTCATGGCGGGCACTCACTTTCAATTTTGGGGGCGCATGGGACAATCGAGGGTTATGCATCCTAAAGCCCTGCTGGACGCCTGCGCCGAACTGGTCAGGCTCAGCCTCAAATTCGATCACCCCGCCGACGCCATCGTCTCGCGGTTTTACCGCGACAACCGGGGCCTGGGTCCGCGCGAGCGCGCCACCTTGACCGAGACGGTCTACAACGTGCTGCGCAAAAAGCTGCTGTTTGACCACTTCGCGCCCAGTGGCAGCGGCTCCAAGGAGCGTCGCTTGGCGATTTTGGGCTTTCATGGCCCGCGCGATTTCCTCAAAAGCGCCTTGAGCGACCAGGAAAAAAACTGGCTCGACCAGTGCGACAAGATCGCGGTGGCCGACTTGATGGAGCGGCATCGGCACAACCTGCCGGAATGGCTGGTGCAGCCGCTCAAGGACCAGCTAGGCGATGGGTTCTGGCCCTTGGTCGAGAGTTTGAACCAGCCTGGCGGCCTGGATCTGCGCGTCAACGCCATGACCGACAAACGCGCCGACGTACAAAAGGAGCTGGCCAAGGCCGGCATCAAGTCGGCGCCAACGCCGTATTCGCCGCTGGGCCTGCGCGTCGAGGGCAAGCCAGTCTTGAACAAGACCGAAGGCTTCATGCGCGGTGCGTTCGAGGTGCAGGACGAAGGCTCCCAGCTGCTGGCCATGCTGGTTGATGCCAAGCGCGGGGAGATGGTGGTTGATTTTTGCGCCGGCGCGGGTGGCAAGACCCTGGCCATCGGCGCGGCCATGCGCAGCACCGGCCGCCTGTACGCGTTTGACACCTCTGGTCACAGGCTGGAGGCGCTCAAGCCCCGTCTGGCGCGCAGCGGCTTGTCCAACGTGCACCCGGCGGCCATCGCCCATGAGCGCGACGACCGGGTCAAACGCCTGGCCGGCAAGATTGACCGCGTGCTGGTCGATGCGCCTTGTTCGGGCCTGGGCACGCTCAAACGCAACCCCGACCTGAAATGGCGGCAGAATTTGAAGGGCGTGGAAGAAATGGCCGTGGTGCAGGCAGCCATTTTGCAAAGCGCCTCGCGTTTGTTGAAACCTGGCGGTCGGCTGGTGTATGCCACCTGTAGCCTGTTGCCGCAAGAGAACGAGGCCATCGCCCAAGCCTTCAGCGATGCGAATAGTGAGTTCAGTCCACTTGAAGTGGGCGACTTGCTGACCCATCTTAAAGTGGAAGGAGCAGCCGGTTTATGCAGCGGCAAGTACCTGCGGCTTTGGCCGCACCGGCATGGCACGGATGGGTTTTTTGCGGCTGTTTGGCAAAGAAACTGAGAAATAATCCTGGGAAATTGCAATTTTCTGGGAAGTTGTCCAGTTTTAAGCGCATTTAGCCAAAATTTAGCCAAAAGTTTGCCAAATTTTTCAGAAGCAGCGCTGGCGCATTAGGTGAAATCGCTCAAAAGCCTTAAAATTGAAGGCTTGGGATGTCGCAGATGTTCCTGATAATTATTAAACCTTGATTCAATCTTGCAATCTTGTTGTTGAGAGACTTATTAAATATGTTTGTTTCCGATTCGAATGTTTTCAACGCCGCCATTGAATGGCTGGCCCACGGCGCGTGGAGCCTGACCTGGTGGCAGATGATTTTGTTCACCCTGGCGTTGACGCACATCACGATGATCAGCGTCACCGTCTATCTGCATCGCCACCAGGCGCACCGCGCTCTGGACTTGCACCCTATCGCCGCGCACTTCTTCCGCCTGTGGCTGTGGTTGACGACTGGCCAGGTGACCAAGGAATGGGCTTCCATCCACCGCAAACACCACGCCAAATGCGAAATGGCCGACGATCCGCACAGCCCCCACATCCACGGCATCAAAAAAGTGCTGTTTCAGGGCGCTGAGCTGTACCGCGTCGAGTCCAAAAACCTGGAAACCATGGCCCGTTACGGCCACGGCACGCCCAACGACTGGATCGAGCGCAATCTGTACACACGTTATTCCTGGCAAGGCGTGGGCTTGATGATGATCATCAACCTGTATCTGTTCGGCATGGCTGGCCTGGCTGTTTGGGCCGTGCAAATGGCCTGGACGCCGGTCATGGCGGCCGGCATCATCAACGGCGCGGCCCACTTCTGGGGTTACCGCAACTTTGAGACGACCGACGCCAGCGCCAACATTTCGCCCTGGGGCATCATCATCGCCGGTGAAGAGCTGCACAACAACCACCACACCTACCCCACGTCAGCCAAGCTGTCGGTCAAGCCCTACGAGTTCGACATTGGCTGGATGTACATCCGCCTGATGCAGATGGCTGGCCTGGCCAAGGTCAAAAAGACCCCGCCCAAACTGGCCTATGGCAGCATCCGCCCGGTGGCCGATGAGAAGACGCTGGAAGCCTTGATTTCCAACCGCTACGAAATCATGGCCAGTTACGCCAAGGACATGCGCGCGGCTTTCAAACACGAAATCGACGTGCTCAAAGCGCGCAGCGCCGACGCAGCCGTCATCAAGGCAGCCAACAGCTGGCTGCACCGCGACGCCGAGAAGGTGCCGGCCTCTGTAGTGGCGCATCTGGATCAGGCCCGTGCCGCATCCCCGGTGCTGGACAAAATGGTCACCATGCGGGAAGAGTTGCGCCAGATGTGGCTGAACACCACGCATTCCAGCGAACATCTGGCCACCGAACTGCAAGCCTGGTGCCATCGCGCCGAGGCCAGTGGCATCGCGGCATTGGCGCAGTTCTCCATGCGTCTGCGGGCTGCACGGGCCTGAGCCCAACGGCCCCGATCTGGACGCCGGCAATCTGGACCTTGGATAGGCGGGGCGTGTCCCGCAAGCCCATGAAAAAGCCCATAAAAAAAGCCCGCTTAAAGCGGGCTTTTTGTCAAATTGAGAGCTGAATCACTTCAGCTTCATTTCCTTGTAGTCCACATGCTTGCGAGCTTTTGGATCAAATTTCTTGATCAACATTTTCTCGGGCATGGTTTTCTTGTTTTTGCTGGTCGTGTAAAAGTGACCGGTGCCGGCTGTTGATTCCAGCTTGATTTTTTCGCGTCCGCCTTTGGTAGCCATGATGATTCCTTGGAAATTTAAGCCTGGCCACGGGCGCGCAGGTCTGCGAGCACGACGTCAATGCCGTTTTTGTCGATCAAACGCAGACCGGCGTTGCTGATGCGCAGGCGGATCCAGCGGTTCTCGGTCTCGACCCAGAAACGGCGGTATTGCAGGTTCGGCAGGAACCGGCGCTTGGTTTTGTTGTTGGCGTGGGAAACATTGTTTCCGACCATCGGGCCTTTGCCCGTGACTTCACATACGCGTGCCATGAGGACACTCCGATACTACTTAAACGAC
>JANMVT010000283.1:0-13701 GCA_031392945.1 Rhodoferax sp.
CCGTCGCGGGATATGCATAGTTAGATATGAAAATAATAGCAATTGCTTTTCGCTACTTGTGGTCGCGTCCACTGGCCGCCGCGCTGAACCTGGTGTTGCTGTCGCTCGGGCTGGCGTCCATCAGCTTTGTGTTGCTCACGGCGCAACAGATGGACCAGGCCTTTGAGCGCGACATGGCCGGCATCGACCTGGTGGTGGGGGCCAAGGGCAGCCCGATGCAATTGATTCTGGCAGGCGTGTTCCATCTGGATGTGGCGCCGGGCAACATCCCGCTGGCGGTGGTCAATGAATTGGCGACGAACCCGCTGGTGGCCCAACTCATCCCCATCAGCCTGGGCGACAGCGTCAAGGGATTCCGGATTGTCGGCACCACGCCGGCTTACCCCGCGCACTACCAGGCGGTGCTGACGGCAGGCCTGATGTGGAACGGCCCCATGCAAGCTGTGCTGGGCGCGCAGGTGGCGCGTGACGCCGCCTTGGCCGTGGGCAGCCGCTTCGCCGGTTCGCATGGCCTGGGCGGCGGCGGGCAGGCGCATGGGGACCGGCCGTACTTGGTCACCGGCGTGCTGGCGCCCTGCGCCTGTGTGCTCGACCGGCTGGCGCTCACCGCGACCGAATCGGTCTGGCAGGTGCACGAGAAGCCTGGCCAGAAAGACAAGGACGGCCATGAAGCGTTGCAGGACAGGGATCACGGCAAGCTGGGCATCAAGGCACAGGATAGCGCCGCGCAGGAGATCACCCTGGCCCTGGTCACCTACAAAAGCCCGCTGGCGGCGGCGAGCCTGCCGCGTTTCATCAACAGCACAACCCCCATGCAAGCGGCCGCGCCTGCGATCGAGGTCACCCGCCTGCTGCGCATGGTGGGGGTGGGCACCGACGTGTTGCGCGGCTTCGGCGCGGTCTTGCTGCTGACGGCTGGTTTGAGCGTTTTCATCGCGCTGTGGAACGCCGTGCGCGAACGCCGCGCCGACCTGGCGATGCTGCGCATGCTGGGCGCGTCGCCGCAAAAAGTGGCAGGCCTGGTGTTGTGCGAAGCCCTGTTGCTGGCGCTGATGGCCACGGTTTTGGGGCTGGCGGCAGGGCATGCGCTGACCGGCCTGGTCGGGCATTGGCTGCAGGGTGAAAGATCGGTCGCGCTGACTGGCTGGGCCTGGAATGCGTCGGAGTGGTGGGTGGCCGTGCTGGGACTGGCCGTGGCTGCGCTGGCGGCGCTGTTGCCCGCGCTGAACGCCTACCGGCTCGATGTCACCACCTTGCTCAATTCACACTGAGGCGGCACAATCTACCCATAAGGCGATACACGCGCTGAATCCCTTGCCAGCAACTGGTGAACAAGCCGCAATCAAACCGCAAACAATTTGAGTATTGGAGACAGCCATGAAATCGGCACCGCTTGTTTTTTCATTTTTCGCCGTCCTGTCGCCTTTGGGAACAAACGCCCAACTGGCCGCGCCACTGCCTGCAGGTGCGGGCGCCGGTGTGCACAGCCCCGACAGCCCGTTCGCGGCTATCCAGGAGCGCAGCGACGTGTTGCCTTGGGGCCTGTTGACCGAGGTCAAAACCAAGACCGAAAAAAACCGCCTGCTGCCGGTGTTTCCCGCGCCTGTCGTGGCCTTGAACCAGAAGACGCAGCGCGTGCAGGGCTTCATGATGCCGCTGGAGCCGGGTGAAAAGCAGAAGCATTTTCTGCTGACGTCGGTGCCCATGACCTGCAGCTTTTGCACGCCCGGCGGGCCGGAAAGCATGGTCGAAGTGAAGACCAGGACGCCGGTGAAATATTCCCTGGACATCATCGTGGTCGAGGGCAAATTCGCCGTGCTCAACGACGACCCCTACGGCCTGTACTACCGCATCACTGACGCGGTGGGCGTCAAGTAGCGCCTGTTTTGGCAAGGCAATTGTCGCGGCGGCCGAGGCCTGTGCAGGCCCGCCCATGAACCCCGCCGTCTGGAACGCCCTGGTTCCCGTCGTGCTGCTGATTGCTATAGGTTATATAGCTGTATACGCCCGCCTGATGAGGGCTGAGGCCGTAAAAGACCTCTCAACCTTGACTTTTTCGGTGCTCACGCCGGCGCTTTTGTTCCGCACCATGGGCACCGTCCATCTGGAGCGCCTGGACTTCAGGCCGGTGCTGGCCTACTTCGCGGGGGCCGTGCTGATGTTCGCGGCCATGCTGGCCTGGTCGGGCGTCAGCCGGCGCTCGGCGGTGGTGGCGTTGTCCACCAGTTACGGCAATACCGTGGCCATTGGCATTCCGCTGATCGGCCTGGCCTATGGCGAGGCCGCCCTGGTGCCGCTGTTCACCCTGATCTCGATGAACGCGCTGGTCATGCTGACCTTGGCCACCATCGCGCTGGAGTTCGCCGTGGCGCACGAATCGGGCGCGGCGGCAAGCTTTGCAAGCGGGGCCGGGGCGCGCCACCCGGCCAGGATCGTGCTGGCCGCCATGCGCAATGGCATCGTGCACCCGGTGCCCCTGCCCATCATCGCCGGCCTGCTGTTCGCCCAAACCGGCCTGGTGTTGCCTGAGGTGTTAGACCGCCCGCTGCTGCTGTTGGCCAACGCCATGGGCCCAATGGCCCTGATGCTGGTCGGTGTGACGCTGGCGGGCACGCGTGTGGGCGCTCAACTGCGCGGCGCGCTGGCGCTGGCTGCGCTCAAAAACATCGCGCTGCCCCTGCTGGTGGCGGGCCTGGGCTGGTTGATGGGCCTGCGCGGTTTGCCCTTGACGGTGATGATCGTGGCCGCCAGCATGCCCATCGGCGCGAATGTCTTCATGTTCTCGCAGCGGTATGAAGTGGCGCAGGACTTGGTGACGGCGAGTGTGGCAGTATCGACGGCGATGGCCCTTGCCACAGTGTCTTTGGCGATGGCCCTGGCTGTTTTTATCTAGAGGAAAAATATGGTGAATTTGCCCTTGGCAGGGATCAAGGTGATCGACGCGACTTCGGTCATCATGGGCCCCTACGCCGCCCAATGGCTGGCGGATTTGGGCGCCGAGGTGATCAAGGTGGAGACTGCACAGGGCGACTCCACACGCCATACCGGCCCCAGTGTGGAACACGGCATGTCGTCCCTGTTTCTGGGCGTGAACCGCAACAAGAAGTCGGTGGTGATCGACATCAAAAAGCCCGATGGCCAGGCGGCCTTGCTGCACCTGACCGGCACGGCCGATGTTTTCATGCACAACATGCGCCCGCAAAAACTGGCGGCGGTCGGGCTGGATCCCGGCGCGGTGCGCAAGGCCTTCCCCCGCCTGGTTTACGCGGGCCTGCACGGCTTCGGCCAGGATGGCCCTCACGGCGGCCGACCAGCCTACGACGACATCATCCAGGGCATGTCGGGCAATGTGGCGATGATGGCGCAACAAACCGGCACGGCGCGTTTCTTTCCGGCCTTGACGGCTGACAAGACCAGCGGCCTGGTGGTGGCTATGGCGATCATGGCCGCGCTGCTGCAACGCCACACAACCGGCCAGGGCGCGTTTGTGGAGATCCCCATGTTCGAGAGCATGGTGGCCTTCAACCTGGTGGAGCATTTGAGCGGCGAGCATTTCGAGCCGCCGCTCTCGCCGCCCGGCTACGCGCGGCTGATGGCCGCGTCGCGCCTGCCGCGCAAGACGCTGGATGGCGCGATCTGCCTGATGCCCTACACCGACGAGCACTGGAAGCGCTTTTTCACCGCCGTCGGCGCGCCCGGGATCGCCGGCGACCCGCGTTTTGCCAACTTGCCCGCGCGCACCAAAAACGCTGAAATCCTGTACGACCTGGTGGGGCAGTTCGCCAGCCATCAGACCTCCCAATACTGGATCGACCTGTGCGAGCAACTGGAAATTCCGGCGGGGCGCATCAATGCCTTGTCGGACCTCAAAACCGATCCGCACCTGGTGGCCACCGCTTTTTTCAGCGAGGTCGATGACGCCGCCATGGGCAAATTGCGCTTTCCCGGCGTGCCGGTGCTGTTCGACGGCGAGCGACTTCCCATCGCCACACCGCCGCGCCTGGGCGCGGACACCGAAGCTGTCCTGTTGCAGGCGGGCCTGTCGCCTGAACGTGTGGCGGCATTGATCGCCAGCGGGGCGGTGGCCGGGTCTGGCAAGGCCAAGACCTGGGCGGAGCGGCCATGAGCGCCACGCCGGGCCGCCCCAAGCAAGCTCGCACCGCAGTGCGCAGCACGAAGGCATTCCAATGAGCGCGCTGGATTCCCTGGGCCTGACCCACATCCCCGCAGAAGACGAGGCCTTGCGCCCCGCAGTGCGGGTCTTCCTGCAAGACGCCGTGCGCGACATCCCGGCCCATGTGCGGGCCAAATCCTGGTCGGGTTACGACAAGGAATTCAGCAGGAAGCTTGGCCGCCAGGGCTGGCTGGGCATCACCCTGCCCCAGGAATACGGCGGCGCCGGGCGCAGCGCCTTTGCGCGTTATGTGCTGGTCGAGGAGTTTCTGAATTTTGGCGCGCCGGTCGGCTCGCACTGGATCGCCGACCGGCAAAGTGCGCCCCTGATCCTCAAATATGGCACCGGGGCGCAAAAGCGTTTTTACCTTCCAGCCATCTGCCGGGGCGAGAGTTTTTTCTGCATTGGCATGAGTGAACCCAACGCCGGCTCGGACTTGGCCAGCGTTAAAACCCGCGCCGTCAAAACCGCCGGCGGCTGGCTGTTGAGCGGGCAAAAAATCTGGACCAGCAACGCCCATAACTGCCAGTACATGATCGCCCTGGCGCGCAGCTCGGGCGAGCCGCAAGACCGGCAAAAAGGTCTGTCGCAGTTCATCGTCGATTTGTTCCTTGCAGGCGTCACGGTGCGGCCCATCAAGGACCAGTCGGGCGAAAGCCATTTCTGCGAATTGTTCTTTGACAACGTGGCACTAGGGGACGACGCCTTGATCGGTGACGAGGGCAATGGCTGGGCGCAGGTCACCGCCGAGCTGGCGTTTGAGCGCAGCGGGCCCGAGCGCATTTATTCCAGCATCGTGCTGTTTGACGAATGGCTGGCCTATGTGCGGCTGCAGGCGCCGTTGGGTGCATCCTCCATCGCATCCCAGGCTGCCTCAAGGCGTCTGGCCGGTAAATTTCTGAGCCACTTGGCGCCGCTGCGCGCCCTGTCTGTGGCGGTAACCGAACAAGTGGTGCACGGCAGAAGCCCCATCACCGAGGCAGCGCTGGTCAAGGAGCTTGGCACCACGCTGGAGCAACTCATGCCGGCCCTGATCGCCGACGATCTTTTTTCCAGCCCGCAAGCGGCCGTCCCGACCGAACTGCGCCTGACGCTGGACTTTGTCACCCAGGCGGCGCCCTCGTTTTCATTGCGCGGGGGCACGCGTGACATCCTGCGCGGCATGATCGCGCGCGGCTTGGGGCTTCGCTGAACCAATGTGATGAGAGGCATGTGATGGAAGACCGATTGATCGCCGATGCGCTGCAACGCCTGTTGCAGGCCGAATGCACGCCCAGCCATGTTCGCGCCATTGAGGCGGGCGGGTCTGCACAAGCCTTGTGGGACGCGCTGGACGATGCGGGTTTTGCCGACGCGATGCTGGCGCAAGCCCAGGGCGGCGCGGGCTTGAGCCTGGGCCAGGCTTTTTCCCTGTTTGAGCTTTGCGGGCGCTTCGCCTTGCCGTTGCCTTTGGCCGACACCATGGTGGTGCGCGCCTGGCTGGGCGCCCAGGGTGCGCCGTTGCCGACGGGGCCGGTTGATTTGAGCCAGCCTGAAAGCGCTTGGCGCCCAACCGTTGCAACAGCGCCGTTTGATGCCCTGGCGCTGCAAGCCTGCCTGTATGCCGCGCAAATTGCCGGGGCTATGCAGCGGGTGCTTGACATGACGCTGCAATACGCCAACCAGCGTGTGCAATTTGGCCGGCCAATCGGAAAATTCCAGGCCATCCAGCACCAGTTGGCGGTGATGGCCGAGCAGGCCCTGGCCGCGCGCATGGCGGCGCAGATCGGCTGCGCGTCCAGCGGCCTGTTGCCAGACCGCCTGCGCGCGGCCATCGCCAAGGCACGCACCAGCGAAGCCGCAGTCGAGGTGGCCGCCTTGAGCCATTCGATCCACGGCGCGATTGGCTTCACCCATGAATTTGATTTGCAGATCTACACCCGCCGCCTGCACCATTGGCGCCTGAAAGCCGGCTCCGAGTCGCATTGGCACGATGTGCTGGGTGCGGCGTTAGTGGACGACCACGCGGGCCTGGCACTGGACCTGATTCGCCAAACCACCGACTAAACCAGGAAAAAGCAAGGAAAAAGCAATGGCCAATTTTTTGAAATCCGGGCGCGATGGCGCCATCCTCACCCTCACCATGAACCAGCCCGAGACCCGCAACGCCTTGACCGGCAATACGGCGGTGCAGGAGCTGGTGGACGCCTGCGCGGCGATCGCGCTGGACCAGTCCATCCGCGTCGTGATCCTGACCGGCGCCGGGCCGGTGTTTTGTTCCGGCGGCAATGTCAAAGACATGCAGCGGTTCTTCAAGCAGGACATCTCGCCGGAGGTGATCCGCGAGGAATACCGCAATGGCATCCAGCGCCTGCCCAAGGCCTTGTACAACCTGGATGTGCCAGTGATCGCCGCCATCAATGGGCCCGCCATTGGCGCGGGGCTGGATTTGACCTGCATGTGCGACATCCGCATCGCTTCGACCAATGCGACTTTCGCCGAGAGTTTCGTCAAGGTCGGCATCGTCCCCGGCGACGGCGGCGCCTGGCTGCTGCCGCGCGCAGTAGGCATGTCCAAAGCGTCCGAGATGGCCTTCACCGGCGAGGCGCTGACGGCCGCCGAAGCCCTGGCCTGCGGCCTGGTGTCGCGCGTAGTGGCGCCAGAGGACTTGCTGGCCGAGGCCGGCAAACTCGCCGCCAAAATCGCCGCCAACCCGGCCGGCGTGTTGCGCATGACCAAACGCCTGCTGCGCGAAGGCGAGCGCAGCAGTCTGGAATCCCTTTTGGAGCTGTCCGCCGGTTACCAGGCCATCGCCCACAAGACAGGGGACCACCAAGAGGCGGTGATGGCCTTTGTTGAGAAACGCAAGCCAAACTTCAGCTAAAAAGCCCGGCGGCACAGCGCCGACCGAGTTCAGGCGGATTAATGTTTGCTACAAAATATAAAGCAAACTATCTATATTCTACGAGGATCGGCCTCATGTTTTATTGGAAAATCAGGAAAAAAGCGAGCCGGAGGCCTGTTCAAGGCGCCAGGCGCTCGCGAACCCAGTCGCCACTGGCGTCCAGCCGATACCGCAGCCGGTCATGCAGGCGGCTTTTGCGCCCCTGCCAAAACTGCCATGTGTCGGGTTTGAGCCGGTAGCCGCCCCAGTGCGGCGGGCGCGGCGGGTTCAGCATGAATTTGGCCGCGTACTTGGCGACATTGGCCAGCAACACGCCGCGCCCGGAGATCACTTCGCTTTGGGGCGAGGCCCACGCGCCAATGCGTGAATCCAGCGGGCGGCTGTGAAAATAGGCGTCACTCTCCTCGCCGCTTACTTTTTCCACAACACCTTCAATGCGCACCACACGCTCCAGCTCCACCCAATGAAATTGCAGCGCGGCATAGGGGTTGCCTGCGAGTTGATGGCCCTTGGGGCTGTCGTAGTTGGTGTACCAGACGATGCCCTGCGCGTCGAAGCCCTTGATCAGCACCACGCGGGTGCTGGGCCGCAGGTGGGCGCCCACCGTGGCCAGGGTCATGGCATTGGGCTCGGGCACCTGGGCGTTGATGGCTTCGTCGATCCACCGGCCAAACTGTTGAGTGGGATCGGCCTGGGACGCGTCCTCGTCGAGCTCGGCGCGCTCGTAGCTTTTTCGTAAAGAGGCGATATGCTTGGAAAGATTGTCTGACATCCGCAAAGTATAGGCAAAGCACAGATATTCCCGGTTTTCCCCATGCAACAGCCACCCGCACCCATCGCAAGGCCCATCGTTGTCGTTCTCGCCTCTGGCCGGGGCGAGCGCTTTTTGGCTTCTGGGGGCGGCACGCACAAGCTCAAGGCCTTGCTGGCAGGCAAGCCGGTGCTGGAGCATGTGCTGGACGCCGTGCGCGCCAGCGGCCTGCCCTGGCATCTGGAAGACGCGGGCCACCCCGGCATGGGCGACTCGATTGCAGCGGCGGTGCGGGCCACCCCGGGCGCTAATGGCTGGTTGATGGTCCTGGGCGATTTGCCCCTGGTGCAGAGCGCGACTTTGCAGGCTGTGGCAGCAGCGCTTGAGCACCATGACGTGGTGATCCCGACATTTGACGGCCAGCGTGGCCACCCGGTCGGGTTTTCGGTCAAATGCCGTGATCAACTGCTCAATTTACAGGGAAATCAGGGTGCATCCCTCGTGGCACGTTCGCACTCAGCTATCGAAATTGAAGTAAATGACATTGGTGTGGTGACCGACATTGACACCATCGAAGACCTCGAACGTGCTCAGGCCTTGCTCAACGCCGGGCAATCAAAGCAGGCATGACTTCCCTGTTAGAACCTGACCGCTCATTCGACTGGTATTCCCGCTTCCCTGACAGCCTTTCGCCATCCGCCAAGCTGTTCTTTTACCAGTGCACCCAACTCTTCACCGCTTGAGCTTTGAGGATCGAAGGCCAGGCGGCCAAGTTGATCCTGCACATCAGCGCGGTCCAGCACCTTGGCCATGTCGCGGCCAAGGCGGTCGATGACCTCACGCGGCAGGCCGACAGGCCCGAACAAGCCACCCCAGGGCGTGATGGACAGGTTGTTGAGTCCGACCTCTGCCATGGTCGGCGCGTCGGGCGCCAGCGGGCTGCGCTTGGGCAGCAGTGTGGCGACCACACGCAATTTGCCGCTTTGAACGTGCGGCAGTGCCGTCCCGGCTGCGACCATCAAATGCACCCGTCCGCCAATGATGTCGGTCGTCAAAGGCGCGTCGCCTTTGTAGGGGATGTGCACCATGTCCAGCTTCGCCAGCTGCGCCAATTGGGCCATGGCGACGATGGAAGTTCCGTTGCCAGTGCCGTAGTTGAGTTTGCCCGGATTGGCCCGGATATAGGCCATCAGTTCAGGCATGGTTCTGGCAGGCACGCCGTCGTTGACGTCCATTTGCTCCCAGATTGGCAACTGTCTGACATGCTCAATCATCCTCTTTCTGTTTTCACAAACCTTGTCCAGCCGATGCCATTTGTTGTTGCAGGTAACGACGTTCCCGTGGTAAAGTGCTACATGTAACGAAAAAGGAGGTGTTGCCATGGCTTTCCCTGTTGCTGTACGCGTTCAAAAGAGACGGTCTGCGCTACGCATGGCGGGCTTGCGCCCGGTTCAAATTTGGGTGCCGGACACGAGGCGGCCAGATTTTTCGGCAGAGTGCAAGCGCCAATCCAAACTGGCCGCGCAGGCGGACAGGGAAGACGTGGAAATGCTGGATTTCATGAACGAGATCTTGTCAGATATGGACGGCTGGGCCGCATGAATCGAGGTGATTTTGTGACCATCGCCATGCAAGGCGATTTTGGCAAACCAAGACCTGCCTTGGTGATCCAGTCTGATCAATTCAACAAGCATGCAACCGTCACGGTTTTGTTGGTGTCAAGCACACTGATTGCGGCGCCGTTGATTCGTGTGACTGTTCAACCTGGCGAAGGAAGCGGATTGCAACAACCGTCGCAGGTAATGATTGACAAGGCGATGACCGTGAAGCGGGACAAACTCGGCAAGGTGTTTGGCTCGGCAAGCGATCAGGTCATGCTTGAAATTGGTCGTTGTCTGGCAGTGTTCCTGGGCATTGCCAGGTAACGATGTTTTCTTTGCCCATGCATCCCTAACGGAGCGGCTTTCCGCGCTCGGTCACCGTGTCAAGAAACTTCGTGATCTCCACGTTCTGAAACTCGTTCTCCGGAACGGTGATGCCTGCGCCAGAAATGTGGACCATGGGTCCGGCGAATGCGGCCGAGCAGCACGATGCGATCAATACTATTGAAATCAAAAATGTATGCATTTTTCCCCTCATTTAGGTTGATAAATCGAACTTACTCCGCCTTGATCTTCGCCTCGTCGATGACACGGGCGTAACGCTCGTACTGCTGCGCAATATGCGTGGAGAACGCAGCCGGACCCAGGTAGGCGGACTGAAGGCCGACGGCGGCGATTCTTTGCCTAATTTCGGAGTCGTTCAGGGCCGCGTTCACGCCCTCGGCCAGCTTGGCCACCGTCTCGCGCGGTGTTCCGGCGGGTGCGGCGACGCCAAACCAGGCCACAGCCTCATAACCCGGATAGCCGGACTCTGCCACCGTGGGCACATTTTTTAGCATTGAACCTGTTGTTATTGGCAACGCCAGTTTGCGCGTGCCCAATCGCCGTTGTCAAATCATTTCAGCTTGCCAAGGATTTTCCTCATCCATATTGGGGAGGAAATTTCGGACTTTCGCGGTCGAGGTTTTCCGGGTTTTCCAGCAAACGCTTTACTTGGCGCGTATTGATTTCACTCAGCCGCATGCCGCAGGATCTGCTTGAGCGCATGGTCTTCGATGCCGCAGGCCTTCAGGCTGTCCAGTGTCTGACGCGCGTACTCCAGCGTTGTGCCGTAACGCCCGGTGGACGACGAAAATATCTGCTGGTACTGGCCGGGCGTAAGTTCGCCGGTGAAGTTGGGGCTTTTGCGCGACAGGGTGAAGGCCAGCGCCTGCACAGCGCCCAGCGGGGTTTCGCAGCGCAGCCATTTGGGGTCGTAGACGCCAGTCACCATTTCGCGCAGCCACAGCTTTTGCAAAACTTCGGGGGCCTCGTGTTTGGGCACGCGCAACACCACGCCATGGCAGCTGCCGCCCGAGAGCAGGGCGAACACCAGGCCGGGGCGCTCCGGCGTGCCGCGGTTCACCCGGCTCCACATCTTGAGCGCCCGGTGCCAGCCATGCACCCGGGCCGCGCGTTGCTCGGCGATGTCAAAATCCGGCCGCCAGATCAGGGAGGCGTAACCAAACACCCATAGATCTGATTTGCCGCCCCATTCGCGATGGGTGCGTTCAAGCATCGGAGTGGGGTCGCGCACGGCAGGCGGATACCAGGCCTGATTGGCTTGCAGCGTCTTGAGGCTCAAGGGGGTGTTGCGCGCTTGACGTGGCGGACTCATGGCTGTACTTTAACGCTTGAAGGGCATTTGAAATTGGTAACCCGGAGGTAACCCGGCACGGGTGTTTGAGCAGGTTTCAGGAGTAATATCCGGGATGTAATTTAGTTACAAGCTTACAAGCTTACAAGCAAAGTGCAAAAGACCATGAACCTCAACACCACGGTGCTGGCCGTCACCGAACGCATCGCCCGGCGCAGCCAGCCAAGCCGTTCAGCCTATCTGAAGCGCCTGGACGCCGCCGCCAACCGCAAGCCTGGCGCCGAGCGCATGGGTTGCGCCAATGTGGCCCACGCCGTGGCGGCCCTGCCTGCCAACGACAAGCTCAGGATCGTGGCGCAGCGCGCACCCAACATCGCCATAGTCACTGCTTACAACGACATGTTGTCGGCCCATGCGCCATTGCAGCATTACCCGGACATCATCAAGCAGGAAGCGCGCAAACACGGCGCAACCGCCCAGGTGGCGGGCGGCGTGCCCGCCATGTGTGATGGCGTGACGCAGGGCACAGCCGGCATGGAACTGAGCCTGTTCAGCCGTGATGTGATTGCGATGGCCACTGCGGTGTCACTTAGCCACGACATGTTTGATGCCGCTCTGATGCTGGGCGTGTGCGACAAGATCGTGCCCGGCCTGTTGATTGGCGCCCTGCATTTTGGCCACCTGCCGACAGTGTTCGTGCCAGCCGGCCCCATGACCTCGGGCCTGTCGAATAACGAAAAAGGCAAGATGCGCGAGATGGCGGCGCAGGGCCTTGTGGGCCGCGCCGAACTCCTTCAGGCCGAGTCAAGCGCCTACCACGGCATGGGCACCTGCACTTTTTATGGCACCGCCAACAGCAACCAGATGCTGCTCGAGGCCATGGGCCTGCATGTGCCGGGCACGGCCTTTGTCAACCCCGGCCAGGCATTGCGCGAGGCGTTGACGCGCGAAGCCGTCCGTACCGTCTTGAAGATAACCGCCGCCGCGCCGGGCCGCCCCAAGCAAGGCACGGTCCCAGCGGGCGGCAGATTTGCGCCCATCGGACGCGTGGTCGACGAGCGCTGCATCGTGAATGCGATGGTGGCCTTGCTCGCCACGGGCGGCTCAACCAACCACCTGATCCACTGGGTGGCCGTGGCGCGTGCAGCAGGCATCCAGATTGACTGGGACGACTTCGCCGCCTTGTCGGCGGTAGTGCCGACCCTGACCCACGTCTACCCCAACGGCAGCGCCGACGTAAACCAGTTCCAGGCGGCCGGCGGCCCAGGTCTGGTGATTCGCGAACTACTCGATGGCGGCTTCATGCACCCCGACGTGCTTACCGTGCGCGCGGGCGGCTTGCGGGAATACACAGGGGTGCCACAGAGCGCCGTCCTTGCTGAACCGGTCGAAGCGTCTGCTACAGGGCCGGTCCTCAGCGTGTCGAAGGGGTCAGACCGGCCGGAAGGAATCGAGTGGGCGGTTGCGGGTGACTCCAAAGACCTGTCCATCGTCCGCCCCGTCGCCAAGCCGTTCAGCCCCAGCGGCGGCTTGATGCTTTTGCAGGGCAACCTGGGCCGCAGCGTGATCAAGGTATCGGCTGTGCCCGACGACCGCCACGTCATCGAAGCGCCATGCCGGGTGTTCGACTCGCAGGAGGCCTTGCACAAGGCCTTCGGCGCGGGCGAATTGAACAAAGATGTGGTCTGTGTCGTGCGTTGGCAAGGCCCGCAGGCCAATGGCATGCCCGAACTGCACAAATTGACGCCACCGCTGGCGGTGTTGCAGGGCAAGGGCTTCAGGGTGGCCCTGGTGACCGACGGCCGCATGAGCGGCGCCAGCGGCAAGGTGCCCGCGGCCATCCATGTCTCGCCCGAGGCCAAGGCTGGCGGCCCCCTGGCCAAAGTGCTGGATGGCGACGTGATCCGCCTGGACGCCGTGGCGGGCACCCTGCAAGTCTTGGTGCCGGACGCGGTCTGGGCCGCGCGCGTCCATGCCGCGATGCCTGCGGCCTTGATCGAAGCCAACGGCCTTGACATGGGTCGCGAGCTTTTCAGCGGCATGCGGCGCCATGCCCTGACTGCCGAAGAGGGCGCCTGCTCCTGGCTTTGACGCCTTCAACCATCATCCAACCCACCATCACATTCACACCATCATGGAAAAACTGACGTCCCGACAGGTCATGCAAGATGCGCCAGTGATCCCCGTCATCGTGTTGCACGATGTCGCCCACGCCGTGCCTATGGCGCGCGCCTTGCTGGCCGGCGGCATCCGCATGCTCGAAATAACCCTGCGCACGCCCCAGGCGCTGGCCTGCATGGAGGCGATTGCCCGCGATGTACCCGAAGCCATCGTGGGGGCGGGCACGGTGCGCAGCGCGGCCGATGCCCAGGCCGCGTCAATGGCCGGCGCGCAGTTTGTCGTCAGCCCGGGCTACACGCACCAGGTCGGCAAGGCCTGCCATGATCTCGGCCTGCCCCTGTTGCCCGGTGTCGCCACGGGCAGCGAAATCATGATGGCTCAGGAAGACGGCTTCACCGAACTCAAGTTCTTCCCCGCCATGCAGGCCGGCGGAACCGCGATGCTCAAGGCCTGGTCCGGGCCGTTTGGCGATGTGGCGTTTTGCCCCACGGGCGGCGTGACACTGCAAAACGCGCCGGAGTTGCTGGCCTTGCC